>JAEURA010000190.1 GCA_016789005.1 Anaerolineae bacterium | reverse complement strand
TCGCAGTGCTCCCGTATTACCGGTTTCTGACAGTGGATACACCCTTCAGTCTACTCATTTTCATTCTCTGTGGTGTATCTTTTTTCATGTTAAGCTCTAGGGGATAACTTCGCAGTCATGCATCAGCTCTGCCGCTTTTTCAGCGGCGGCGCAGTGCAATGTTAGGCGGGGCTTCATCGAATGAAGCGGATTCGTCGCGCAGGAGATCAGGTTTCGCGGCAGTCTCAGTGACTCACGAAAGTTGAGTTCGCCGCCCCTCGTTTGGTCCTCAGCCGCTGCCCGGCAGCGCCCAGGACCGCTATTTCAGCGCCTTGTATATCTCGTTGAGGCGCTGGTTGTACTCCTGCTGCGTGATCTCTCCAGATTTCAATTTGGCGTAGAGGGCCTCGACGCGCTCGGTGTAAGTCTCACCTGGACCTGTCTCTCCAGGGAGGATGATAGGCACATCGGCTTTGCTGCCGGAAAAACCGATGATGAGCAGCAGCGCCCCGATCACGAATGGCACGCCGGCAGCGCCGACGGTCAAAAGCGTCCAGGGACCACTCACATCGCGCGCCTCGCCCTGGCTGTTGATGCAGGCTGCGCGCACGCCGGAGCGGTCGGTGATGCGTGGACCAACGAAACGGTACTGCTCGCGGCTGAAAGTTTCGTCTGCGCCGCAGAACAACGGTTGAAACCAGCCATCGATGGTCTTGTTGTCCTGCATGAAAGGCATCATCGGCAGAATGACCCAGGCAACCAGCGCCACCACCGCAGCGACGATCAACACGATACCCATGATCCGCAGCATCGGAATATCTCCTCTCAGCACAAAACCGGTCCACGCCTAGAGGCTGTTATGAACTTCTGCGGCAGGAGTTCCCCTCACCCCTGTATCCCCTCTCCCACGCGCGCGGGGCGAGGGGACCTAACTCCCCCTTCTCCCCGTTCTTGTGGGAGAAGGGGGCTGGGGGGTTGAGGGGAGAAGGGTTCATAACAGGCTCTCCTGAAAATGAGTTAAGCGGCGGAGAGTTGGACCTGAAAACCTAAGCCCTCCAAACGCTCTAGCCAGACTCGCACTGCTCCCGTATTACCGGCCTCTGACAGTGGATACACCCTTCAGTCTACTCATTTTCATTCTCTGTGGTGTATCTTTTTTCATGTAAAGCTCTAGCGTTCGCTCCGGTCGTAGTTGCGGCGCAGGCGCTCCATGCGTCCGCGTTCCGGGCGAATGCGGTTGATTACATCGTTGAGCTGCCGTAAGGTGCGCCCCAGGAGGACCCGCCACCAGGCGACACGGTAAAGCACCTGACGGCGCTGCCTGGAAAGCACGCGGCCGCGTTCTTCTGGCGGCGGCACGCCCCACTTGACGACCATCGCCGCCCAGGACAGTCCCCCGCCGAAGCCGACGAAGGCGATGTTGTCGCCGGGCTTGATGCGCCCCTGCTGCACGGCTTCGACGAGGGCGATAGGGATTGAGGCTGCCGAAGTGTTGGCGTAGCGGTCCATGTTGCAGACGAAGATCGACTCATCCACTTTGAGCGACCGCGCCGCCGCCTGGATGATGCGGATATTCGCCTGATGCGGCACGATGGCTTTGAGGTCGGCGATGGTCAAACCGGCGATGTCGAGCGCCTGGGTGATGCTCTCGCCGATGACGCGGGTGGCGAACTTGAAGACCTCGCCGCCGTTCATGAACATCTTGCCCATCTTGTGGCTTTCGTCGAGCGTCGGAATCGACGAGATGTCGATACTGCCGACCGAAGGCACGCCCAGCAGGTCGCCGCCAGACCCGTCGGAGCGCAGCACCGAGGACAGGACCCCGCCTTCGACGCTGCTGGCGGTGAGGACCACCGCCCCGGCGCCGTCGCCGAACAGGATGCACGTCCCGCGATCCGTCCAGTCGAGGATGCGGCTGAAGGTCTCCGTGCCGATCACCACCGCTGTGCGAATCGACCCTGATTTGATCGCCTGAGTCGCCATATCGACGCCGTAGACGAAGCCGGAACAGGCGGCGCTCAGGTCGAAAGCTCCGGAAGTCGACGCGCCCAGCCACGCCTGGATCAGGCTGGCGGTGCTGGGGAAGATGTATTCCGGGGTCGAAGTGGCGCAGATGATCAGATCGATCTCGGTGGGCAGGATGTCGGCGATGTCAAGTGCTGCCTGCGCCGCCTTCAAGCCGAGCGTCGCGGTCGTCTCTTTGTCGCTGGCAATATGGCGCTCGCGAATGCCGGTGCGCGACACGATCCACTCGTCGGTGGTGTCGATGAACGCAGACAAATCCTGGTTGGTCATGACGCGCTCTGGCGCAGCCATACCCCAACCCACGATGTGGGCGTAGATCGGTTCTCCCTCGCCGGGGCGAGGTGCTGTACGTCGTTTAGCTGCTGCCATTCGCACTGTACTTGCCGAAGACCAACACGGCATTATGACCGCCGAAGCCGAAAGAGTTGCTCATCACGCGGCGAAGCTGTTTTTCCACCCCGACGTGCGGCGTGTAGTTCAGGTCGCAATCCGGGTCTTGATCATCCAGATTGACCGTTGGAGGGATGAAATTGCTGTTCAGCGCCATGATGCAGAAGACGGCTTCGACGGAGCCGGCTGCGCCCATCAGATGCCCGGTCACCGACTTGGTCGAACTGATCGGCACGTTGTACGCCTGCTCGCCGAGCGCCATCTTGATCGCCAGGGTCTCGCTGCGATCATTGAGCGGCGTGCTGGTCCCATGCGCGTTGATGTAGTCGATGTCCGCCGGCGCGAGATGGGCATCGGCGAGGGCGCGGGTGATCGCTTTCGCTGCGCCTTCGCCCGTCTCCAGCGGGGCGGTGACATGGTAGGCGTCGGAAGTGTGCCCGTAGCCGAGGATTTCCGCGTAGATCTTCGCGCCGCGCGCCCGTGCGTGTTCCAGTTCTTCCAGGATGAGCATGGCGGAGCCTTCGGCGACGACGAAACCGTCCCGGTTCACGTCGAATGGACGCGAGGCGCGCTCCGGGGCATCGTTGCGACGCGAGATCGCCGTCATGTTGTTGAAGCTGGCAATGGCGACATCGACCAGCCCTGCCTCGCTGCTGCCGGCGATGGCGGCGACCGCCTGCCCGCGCCGGATGATCTCGGTCGCTTCGCCGATGCAGTTGTTGCCGGTGGCGCAGGCGGTGGAGATGGCGAAGTTCGGTCCGCGCAGCCCATAGCGCATGGAGATTTTGCTGCTCGGCGAATCGGGCAGCATCATCGGAACCAGGAGCGGGCTGACGGATTTCGGACCCTTTTCCAGAAAGGCTTTGACGCTCTCGAAGATCGTGGTGATTCCGCCGATGCCGCTGCCTACGACGCAGGCGACATCGTAGCGATTAGCTTCGGTGATTTCCAGCCCACTATCTTCCATCGCGTACTGAGCAGAGTAGAGCGCCATCTGCGTCACGCGGTCCGTGCGGCGTGCTTCACGTTTGCCCAGGAACTCGTCCGGGTCAAAGCCCTTGACTTCGCCGCCGAAATGATTTTCCAGGTGAGAAGTGTCAAACCGCTGGATGGTGCGGATGCCCGTCCTGCCTGCGGATGCATTCTCCCATGCTTCGGCGATGGTGTTGCCGGTTGGACACAGAATGCCCATGCCGGTGACGACAACGCGGCGACGTTCCACGACTTGCGCTCCTCAATTTTCAGCGCTTCTGCCTGGCGGGACCTGCCGGACTGGGGCAGAAAGCGGCGTGTCCAAATGTTCCGTTAGACTAGCAGATGTTCACGTCAACTCACAAGGATAGAAACACCCTTTCGACCTTGACGTTGCTCTGTGTACCGGAGTTCAGTAGCTGCGCGTGCAATGTCCTGTCCGTTCCGGCAAGGCATTATGCTATAATGTTCAGCCGATCTTTGGAGGGAAACACGCCTTGATACTGGTCACCGGGGCGACCGGGTTCATCGGCAGACATCTGGTCACAAGACTGCTGATGGAAGGTCGGCGCGTCCGCTGTCTGCTGGATGAGCGGCACGCGGCACGCTTGCCCTGGAAGATGCCGCCGGAAATCGTGGTAGGCAGCCTGTTCGACGAAGAGACGGTGTTCAAAGCGGTCACCGGCGCGCACGTCGTCATCCATCTGGAAAGCGCTCAGTGGTGGGGACGCCCGCGCGACCTGGAGCGCGTGGAACTCAACGGCGTGCGCGCGCTGATCACCGCTGCACGGTCGGCGCGCGTGGGGCGCATCATCACCGTCAGCCACCTGGGCGCTTCGCCTTCAGCAGCCTATGCGCTGCTGCGCTACAAAGGGCTGGTCGAGGAAGCCGTGCGCACCAGCGGCTTGGCGTACACCATCCTTCGTTCTGGTATCCTCTTCGGCGAAGATGATGCCTTCATTAACCATATCGCCATGCAGATTCACGCGACGCCGCTGGTCTATCTCGTACCGGGGCAGGGGGAAGTGGTCCTGCATCCGCTGTATGTGGAAGATATGGTCAGTGCGTTGATCGGCAGCCTGTCGGCAGTCGATACGGTAGACGCGGTTATCGAGATCGGCGGTCCTGAATACATCACTTTTGCCGATCTGGTCCGCACGGTGATGCGCGTCACCGGCGCTTCCCGGATGACGCTCTCCGCGCCGCCCTACCTGCTGCGCTGGGCTGCGGGGTTCTATGGGCGGGTGCTTCCGAGAGCGCTGGTTACGCCTCAATGGTTCGACCTGATCGCGACCAGCAAGACGGCGCACCTGGGCAACATATACCGCTACTTCGGCTTCCAGCCGCGCCGCCTGGAAGACACGCTCCTCACGTACATGCGCGGGCGTCGGTACGGCGCGATGGCGCTGCGCGAGACGCTGCGGCGGCGACCGGCGCGCCCCTGATCAACACCACCTGAAGAGGATGATGCCAAGCCCCATGAGCGGAGAACAACCCCTCGACATCCAGATCAAGCCGCTGCGCACGATGGAAGAGATGACGCCTGCCGTCGAACTCCAGCATTCCTATTGGGGTGAGGATGCTGAAGCGGTCATCCCGGCGCACATGCTCTTTTCCCTGGCGAACTTCGGCGGTCACGTCCTGGCTGCCTACGACGGCAGCCGCATGGTCGGCGTGCTAGTCGGCTTCCTCGGCACAGACATGACCGACCCGGACCGCCCGGCGATGGCGAACCTGGAGATCGTCTCCAAGCGCATGGTGATCCTCGATTCCTATCGGAGTCATGGGATCGGCTATCGGCTCAAACTGGCGCAGCGCGACATCGCGCTGCGTCAAGGGGTGCGGCTGGTGGTCTGGACGTTTGACCCGCTGCTGGCGAAGAATGCGCACCTCAATGTGCGCAAGTTAGGGGCGGTCTGCACGGCGTTCAAGCGCGACTATTACGGCACGACTGCCGAAAGCGGCTTGGCGCGCCTGGGCGATTCGGATCGGCTGTTCGTCGAATGGTGGGTGACTCATCGGCGTGTCGAGGAGCGGCTGTTCGGCAAGCGATCCGGGCTGACGCTGCCGCAGTATCTACAGGCAGAGACGATCATCGTCAACCCCACGACTATCCGTGACGGCTTGCCGGTCCCCTCCGAGAGCGGGACGCTGCCGGCGACATCGCTGGCGCTGGTCGAGATCCCGACCGACTACCCGACGCTGGAGAAGAGCAGCCCGGCGCTGGCAAAAGCCTGGCGCGGGCACATTCGCCAGTGGTTGGAACTGCTGTTTCAGCGCAACTATATCGTGACCGACTTCCTGCGCGCCCAGCACGAAGGGCGTGACCGCGCCTTCTATCTGCTCAGCTACAGCGGGGCGCAGTTCGAGACCTTTTCTATGAATTAGCCTATCGGGATCAGCAGTCAGGATGAAGATCATGCGCGCAATCCATATCAAAGGCATCACCCTTTACGAGATCGCCCTGCCGCTGGCAGAGACGCTCCGAACCAGCTTTGGCGAGGAGCCGTTCAAGACCGCCGTGCTGGTCGAAGTCGAGACCGACGAAGGCGTCACCGGCTGGGGCGAAATGTCGGTGGAGATCGATCCGGGTTACAGCAGCGAGACGATGGGCACGGCGATCCATGTCGGACGCGAGTTCATGTCGCCCCGCCTGCTGGGCAAGATGATCAGCGACCCGACCGAGGTGCGCGAGATTCTGCGCCCGGTGCGCGGGCATCCGCTGGCGAAACACGGGATGGAGACCGCCGTCTGGGACGCCTTCGCCAGGGCGAACGATCTGAGCATCGCCGCGCTCTTCGAACGGCATCTGCCCGCCGGTCACGCCTCGCGCGGGTATGCCAACGTCGGCGTCAGCATCGGCATCAAACCCAGCGTGGAAGAGACCATCGAGACGATCAACAAGCGGCTGGGGCAGGGATACGGACGCATCAAGCTGAAGATTCAGCCGGGATGGGATGTTGAACTGGCGCGCGGGGTGCGTTCGGCTCACCCGGATATCCTGCTGATGCTCGACGCCAACAGCGCCTACACCCTGGCAGACGCCGATCACCTGAAGCAGCTGGACGATCTGAATTTGCTGATGCTGGAACAGCCGCTCGGATACCACGACATCTACGAACACAGCAAGCTTCAGCCGCAGATGAAGACGCGCATCTGCCTGGACGAGAGCATCCTGACGGCAGATGACGCCCGCATGGCGATTGAACTGGGAGCGTGCCGGATCATCAACCTGAAGCCGGGGCGCGTCGGCGGCTTCAGCGAGAGTCTGGACATCTACCGCGTCTGCGTCGAGACCGGGACGCCGCTGTGGATCGGCGGCATGCTGGAGACCGGCGTGGGGCGCGCCGCACACGTCGCCTTCGCCTCGCTGCCCGGCGTCACCCTGCCCTGCGACATCAGCGCCACCGACCGCTATTTCACCCAGGACATCAGTGAACCGCCGTTCGTCCTGGGCGAGGGCAGTCGAATTGCGGTTGCGCCGGGCGTCGGGACAGGCGTGACCGTGCAGTCTGATCGGGTCGAGGCGGCGGCGCGGCTCTGGAAAGAGCAGTATCCATACAAGCGGGTATAACGGCGGTTCTGCAAAACACCGCCAGAGAGACAGGGGGCGACGAAAATGGCATTCAGCGGCAAGCGCGTCGGTTTCATCGGCAGCGGCGTGATGGCGGAGGCGATGATCAAGGGGCTGATCGACCGCGATCTGCTGGAACCGGAACAGGTGATCGCCGCCGATCCGCGTGAAGATCGCGGTCGGGAGCTGGTCAGCCGCTACGGGCTGCGTTTCACCACCGACAATGCGGAGACGGCAGCAGGATCGGACGTGCTGGTCATTTCGACCAAGCCGCAGGTCGTAGGGCAGGTGTTCGAGTCGCTCAACGGCGCAGGCAGCAAGCCGACCCTGGTGCTGAGCATCCTCGCCGGGGTGCGAGTCAAGACGCTGACCAACGGCTTGGGCAACCCCAACGTTGTGCGCGCCATGCCGAACACGCCGGCGCAGATCGGCGAAGGCATCACCGTCTGGACGGCGACCAAATTCGTCTCGGAAAGCGGGCGCGAACAGGCGCGGGCGCTGCTCGGCGCACTTGGTGACGAACTGTACATGGATGATGAGAAGTATCTGGACATGACGACGGCGCTGAGCGGTACGGGACCAGCGTATGTCTTTCTGTTCATGGAAGCGCTGATCGACGCCGGCGTGCATCTCGGCTTTTCGCGGCGCGACGCCGAGCGGTTGGTGTTGAAGACCGTGCGCGGATCGGTCGATTACGCCATGCAGTCGGGCAATCATCAGGCGGTGCTGCGCAACCAGGTGACCAGTCCAGGCGGCACATCGGCGGAAGCGATCTATCAGATGGAGAAAGGTGGGCTGCGCACTGTCATCTCCAAAGCAGTCTATGCCGCCTATCAGCGATCTGTCGCCCTGGGCAAGGAACAGGAAAAGAAGGACGAGGATCAGTGAATCACGAAAGTGCGTCCCCATTGCATGGAGAGGGGGCTTTCCTGACCCGTTGTGCACCCCCTCTCCACGCAGTGGAGAGGGGTTTGGGGGTGAGGATGTTGAGACACGGGGTTCACTGACGATGATTGACGCCGGCGCGGTTGGCGCTGGCTGTTACCATCTGAGCAGGGGGGCGACCCATCGCGCCCCTGCCGAAGTGGGTTTTGAAAGAACGGCTAATGTACTTGTGGCAATTTTCACGAAAAATGATAAACTTATCAGGAGAAAAGTGGACTCCCGACAATTCATCCGTTAAAATCCTCGCTTAACTTTCGTTATGCGGGATAAGATGCTGGTCTTTCGGCGTCAGCGCTGGCGCTTAGGAACATCGCGCAGAGGGTTACCGCGTATTTTTGAGGAGACACAGATGGCGGAAATCTCCAGCAACATCTTCGAGTCGCTGTTGAAGCAGGTGCAGGGCTTCAGCCCCTCGGTCGAGGCGGTTGAAGTCGGTTACGTTCAGGAAGTGGGTGACGGCATCGCCCGCGTGACCGGTCTGTCGAACATCCGCTTCAGCGAACTGGTCCGTTTTGCCAATGGCGTGGCGGGCATCGCCTTCAATCTGGAAGAGGACGTCGTCGGCGTCATCATCATGGGCGACTACGACACCATTCAGGAAGGCGACGAAGTGCGTCCGACCGGACGCATCGCCTCGATCCCTGTCGGCATGGGGATGGTCGGGCGCGTGGTCAACGCCCTGGGCGAGCCGGTCGATGGGCGCGGACCTATCACGGCGGCGGACTACTACAACATCGAACGCATCGCTCCGGGCGTGATGGAGCGCCAGAACGTCAACCGTCCGGTGCAGACCGGCATCGTCGCCATCGACTCCATGACCCCGATCGGTCGTGGTCAGCGCGAGCTGATCATCGGCGACCGCCAGACGGGCAAGACGGCAATCGCCATCGACACGATCATCAACCAGAAGGGCAAGGACCTCTACTGCATCTACGTCGCCATCGGCAAGCGGCGCGGTGAAGTGGCGCGTCTGGTCGCCACGCTGGAAGAAAACGGCGCGATGGAGTACACCACCGTCGTCACCGCGACGGCTTCGGAAGCGGCAGCGCTTCAGTACATTGCCCCATACGCCGGCTGCGCGATCGGCGAGTGGTTCATGGAAAACGGCAAGGATGCGCTGATCGTCTATGACGATCTTTCCAAGCATGCCTGGGCGTACCGTCAGGTTTCGCTGCTGATGCGCCGCCCGCCGGGACGTGAAGCGTATCCGGGCGACGTCTTCTATCTGCACAGCCGCCTGCTGGAACGCGCCGCGCAGCTGAGCAAGAAACGCGGCGGTGGCAGCCTGACCGCTCTGCCGATCATCGAAACGCTGCTCGGCGACGTGTCGGCATACGTGCCGACCAACGTCATCAGCATCACCGACGGGCAGATCTTCCTGGAAAGCGAGCTCTTCAACGCCGGTCAGCGCCCCGCCATCAACGTCGGTATCAGCGTCAGCCGCGTCGGCGGTGATGCGCAGACGAAGTCGATGAAGAAGGTCGCCGGCGGTCTGCGCCTGGACCTGGCGCAGTTCCGTTCGCTGGCGGCGTTCGCCCAGTTTGGCTCCGACCTTGACAAGTCCACCCAGCGGCAGCTGGATCGCGGTCTGCGTCTGACCGAACTGCTGAAGCAGCCGCAGTATCAGCCGCTTTCCCTGACGGACCAGGTCGCCGTCCTCTACGCAGGGACGCGCGGCATGCTCGACACCGTGTCGGTGGACCGTGTGCGGGCGTGGCAGGAAGCGTTCCTGCGGGCGTATCACAGCCAGTATGCAGATATTGCCGACGACATCGACAGCAAGAAACTGGTTAGCGACGAAACCGAGGCGAAGCTGAAGGCAGCCATTGCCGAGTTCACCGCGAATTGGAGCTAACGCGCGGCGTTTCAACGAGGAGTGGGTAAATGCCATCAGCACGCGAAGTCAGGAATCGCATTCGCAGCATCAAAAACATCGGGCAGATCACGCGCGCGCTGGAGGCGGTCTCCGCCTCGCGCGTGCGGCGGGCGCAGGCGCGCGTCCTCGCCAGCCGTGCCTTTGCTGAAAAAGCCTGGGAAATTCTGCTAAACGTCCAGAACTCTGCCGCCAAGGGGACGCCGCTGCATCCGCTGCTGACCCCGCGCGCGGAAGTGCGCAAGACGATGATCGTCCTGGTCACGTCGGATCGCGGTCTGGCAGGCGCGTTCAACGCCAATATCATCCGTGTCGCCCGACGCTTTCAGGAGCGGATGGGTGTCCCGGTCAGCTATATCGCCATTGGGCGCAAGGGGCGCGACTCGCTGGTGCGGGCGCGCCAGAAACTTGCGGCAGAATTCCCGTGTCCGTCGGAACCGACCATCGCCTTCGTTTCGCCGATCATGCGTCTGGTGACCGACGCCTTCCTGAGCGGTGAGGTGGATGAGGTATTCATCGCCTACACGGACTTCATCAACACGCTCACCCAGCGCCCGCGCGTCTCACGGCTGCTGCCGTTGATCCCCTATGAGACGACGGATCAGGCGCTGGTGGAATACGTCAAGGATGTGCCGACGGTGAGCGCGACAGGCGCCGACTACGACTATGAGCCGAACGCGGCGGCGATCCTGGACGAGATCGTGCCACGCTTCACGCTGCTCCAGCTTTACCAGGGCATCCTGGAAAGCCAGGCGAGCGAGCATTCGGCGCGCATGGTCGCCATGCGCAATGCTTCGGACAACGCCAGCCAGCTCGCCGAAGATTACACGCTGCTGTACAACAAGGCGCGGCAGGCGGGCATCACCGCCGAAATCCTCGACATCGTCGGCGGCGCAGAAGCGCTTCAGGCGACGCTCGATAAGGCAGCGGAAGAGATTTTGCAGGCGGCGCGCCTGTCGTCGTCGATCATCCAGCCGACCGGAGCCAACGGCGCATCGCATACCGCCACCGCCGGTAAGCCGGACGACCTGACGAAGATCGAGGGAATCGGACCGAAGATGGCAGCCGCGCTGAAGAAAGCCGGGATCGACTCCTTCGCTAAGCTGGCGGCGTCCAGCGAGGCGGACCTGCGGGCGGCGATTACGGCGGCAGGGATGAACTTTTCGCCGAGCCTGCCGACCTGGGCGGAGCAGGCGTCGTATGCGGCGCGCGGCGATTTTGACGGGTTGAAGCAGTATCAAAGTCAGCTTGTAGGCGGGCGCAAGGCATAGCGCCTCTCATCCATAGCAGGAGAACGAAGACATATGGCTGAAATACAGGGGCGCATCTCTCAAATCCTCGGGGCGGTTGTCGATGTTGAATTCCCCGCAGGGCAGCTGCCCGATATCTACGATGCTATTCGCGTGCCGCGTGAAGGCAACGAAGACCTGATCCTCGAGGTGCAGGTGCTGCTTGGCAACAGCGTCGTTCGCACCGTCGCCATGGATACCACCGACGGCTTGCAGCGCGGTGTACCCGCCTTCGCCACCGGCTCGCCGATCACCGTCCCGGTGGGCGATGCTTCGCTGGGGCGCATCTTCAACGTGTTGGGTCGCCCGGTGGATTTCGGCACGCCGATCTCGGCGGAAGCACCGCGCCGTCCGATCCACAACGCCGCCCCGGAATTTGAAGACCAGACCACGCGCATCGAGGTGTTCGAGACCGGCTTGAAGGTCATCGACCTGATCGCGCCGATGACCAAGGGCGGCAAGACTGGCATCTTCGGCGGCGCGGGTGTCGGTAAGACGGTCACCATCATGGAACTGATCAACTCCATCGCCACCGAGCACTCCGGACTTTCGGTGTTCGCCGGCGTCGGGGAGCGCACCCGCGAGGGCACGCAGCTCTACTATGAAATGGAAGAAGCCGGCGTGCTGCCCAAGCTGGCGATGGTCTTCGGGCAGATGAACGAGCCGCCGGGCGTGCGCCTGCGCGTCGCTCTGTCCGGCTTGGCGATGGCGGAACACTTCCGCGACGAAGGGCGCGATGTGCTGCTCTTCATTGATAATATCTTCCGCTACTCGCTGGCTGGGTCGGAAGTCTCGGCGCTGCTCGGTCGTATGCCTTCGGCGGTAGGGTATCAGCCGACGCTGGCGGACGAGATGGGGCAGCTTCAGGAGCGCATCACCTCCACCACCACCGGCTCGATCACCTCGATGCAGGCGGTCTACGTGCCGGCGGACGACTATTCTGACCCCGCGCCGGTGGCGGTCTTCACGCACCTGGACGGGACAATTGCGCTGGAGCGCGCCATCGCCGCCAAGGGCATTTTCCCGGCGGTCGATCCGCTCGCCAGCACCAGCAAGATTCTCGATCCGCTGGTGGTCGGTGAAGAACACTACCGCACGGCGCGCGAGGTGCAGGAAGTCCTCCAGCGCTACAAGAACCTTCAGGACATCATCGCCATCCTCGGCATCGACGAACTGAGCGACGACGACAAGCTGCTGGTGTCGCGCGCCCGCAAGATCGAGCAGTTCCTCAGCCAGCCGATGAAGGTGGCGGAACAGTTCACGGGTCGCGAAGGACGCTACGTGAAGATCAAGGACACGGTGCGCGGGTTCCGGATGATTCTCGACGGCGAACTGGACCACATCCCGGAGCAGATGTTCTACATGACCGGCGCTATCGAAGACGTACTCAAGCGCTACGACGAAGCGGAACGCTAACCGGCGCGCCCGGCTTTGCCAGCCCTGCCGGAAGGCGCTTTCGGCGGGGTGGCTGAATGGAGAACTCAATGCCGATAGCAGTGGATATTGTCACGCAGGAGAAAGTCGTCTTCAGCGAGCCGAACGCCGACATGGTGATCATCCCGGCGGTAGAAGGCACGATGGGCGTGCTGCCGCATCACGCGCCGGTGCTGACGACGCTGGGCTTTGGCGAGCTGGTGATCCGCAAGGGACGCGCCGAAGAGCGCTTTGCCATCTATGGCGGGGTGGTGGATGTGCGCCCCGACAAGGTGGTGGTGCTGGCGGACCTCGCTGAGTCGTCGTTCGACATTGATGAAGCGGCGATGGAAGCGGCACGCGCCAGCGCGGAGAAGGTCATGCGCGAGGGCGTGCCGCCGGAAGAGAACCGCGAAGCGCAGCTGACGCTGCGCCGCGCCGAACTGGCGCTCAAGCTGAGCCGAAAGGTGAGGACGGGCGGGGCGTCGGTGCTGCGCATCGTGGAAGAAGAGGGCAGCTAGGCGGTCTTCTGCCGATCCCGAGTCGAATCAGCGCGCCTGAATGTCACAACCCCTTGTGACGTTCAGGCGCGTTTTTTCTCTCTCCCGTAGGTGTGCCGGCTGACAGGCGCGCGCTATCGGCAGGGTTCAGCATGGTATAATCGGTCTGCTTTGATCTGAAATGTGGCGGTCCTTCCGCCGGACAATCTCATGGCAATCCTGGATAAGCGACTTGGCGTTGACCTGGGCACGGTCAACGTTCGCATTTACGAGAACGAGCAGATCGTCCTCAATGAACCTTCCCTGGTGGCGCTCACCGTCGAAGATGAACGCATCGTCGAGATCGGTCAGCCGGCAAAAGAGATGCTGGGACGTGTCGATGATGAAGATGTGCAGATCGTCCGTCCCTTACAGAACGGCGTGATCGCCGACTACGAGGTGACGGAGGCGATGCTGCGCTACTTCTTCGCCAAGGTCGCCGGACGGGTGCGGCTCTTCAAACCGACGGTGGCGATCTCCGTCCCCTACGGCGTGACCAGCGTGGAGAAGCGCGCCGTACGCGAGGCGGCGCTGGCAGCCGGCGCGCGCGAAGCATTCCTGATCTGGGAGCCGCTGGCGGCGGCGATCGGCGCAGGACTGCCGGTCGGCACACCTGCCGGCGATATGGTCGTCAACATCGGCGGCGGAATCACCGAGGCGGCGGTCCTGACGATGAACAACATCGTGCGCGCCGAAAGCGGTCGCGTCGGCGGACTGCGCTTCGATGAGGCGATCATCAGCTATGTGCGCCGCAAATACAACCTGACCATCGGACAGCCGACGGCGGAATCTGTCAAGATACAGGTCGGCTCCGCCGCGCCGCTGCCCGACGAGCTGTCGATGGAACTTCAGGGGCGCGACAACGTCAGCGGGCTGCCCCGCACCATCACCATCACCACGGGCGAGATCATCGAGGCGATTGAAGAACCGCTGAAAGATGTCGCCGGGGTCGTGCGCGCCGTGTTGGGACACACGCCGCCGGAACTGGCGTCCGACATCATCGACCGGGGCATTATCCTCACCGGCGGCGGCTCAATGCTGAGAGGGTTGGATCAATTTCTGACGCGCGAGACGGGCGTTCCGGTGTACCGCGCCGACAATGCCACCATCGCCTGCGCGGTGGGGGCGGGGCGGGCGCTCAACGACCCGGCGATCCTGCGGCGGATCGCTCAAGGGGTGTAGTTAAGATAGAAGGTCATCCGCTGAAGATGGATCACGGGGTCGATGTACTGCACGTGGACATCCGGCGGGGTCTTGAGGGTGATCGGGGCATAGTTCAGGATAGCCTTGACGCCAGAGGCGATCAGCGTGTCGGCGACCGCCTGCGCCGCTTCGGCAGGCACGGCGATCATAGCGATGCGCACGCCGCTTTCCTGAATCACCCTCGGTATATCCTGAATCGGCAGGATGGTGAAACCGCCGTTGATCTGCTTGCCGACCTTACCGGGGTCGTTGTCGAAGATGTGGACGATGTGGAACCCGCGGTTGGCGAACCCCTTGTAATGGGCGATGGCGTTGCCCAGATCGCCCGCACCGACCAGCGCGACGTCCCACTCGCGTTCGATCTTGAGCACCTGTCGCAGCTGCTCCGTCAGGAAGGCGATGCGGTAGCCCGTGCCCTGTTTGCCAAATCCGCCGAAATGCGAGAGATCCTTGCGAATCTGCGCCGAGCTGATACCCAGTCGTTTTCCCAGTTCAAGCGAGGAGGTGACTTCGTAGCCCTCCTGCGCCAGGCGTTCCAGCGCCCGCAGATAGATGGGGAGGCGGCTGATGACAATGTCCGGAATGTTGGATGCCATAGGGGTGAAGCGCTCCTGAAGCAACCCGATCAGACTGGTGTTTGTGAAACGTGACTCATTCCAATATTATCATTTCTTGATTTTTCACGCCAGACGGCTTTAACAATCCCCGTTAGATGACGGTGGTGTGAAGAGAAAAAACACGGAGCGGATCGCACGATCCGCTCCGTGTATCTGTCTGCAAACTCATTAGACCTCACCCCTCGGTCCCCTCTCCATGGAATGGAGAGGGGAAGCTAAGCGAAGCGCAGCAGGGGTGAGGACAGAAGCCGCTGGCGAACGGTGGGCTTTCAGACCCGCCTAGGGCAGCGCCGAGAGGTCGATCTCCGCCTCAGAAGTCTCCAGGATTTCGTCAACGCTGGTTTCGACCTCAGCGGTATTGGGGTTCACGCCGGTGATCAGCGTGCCATCCGCCAGCGCCGCCTGAATCTGCTCCAGAACGTCGTAGAACTCCTGCGGGATGTCCGATTCGTTCGGTCCGCCGTAGCTCATGCCGCCGTTGGCAGCGTCGAGGACGTAGTTGCTGCCGCCGGGGAATTCATCCATCATGCCGCCCGCCAGCGCCGCCACCATGTCGCGGACGCCGACATCGACGCGCTTGATGCCGCTGCTGATGATCCTGTCTGCGCCGGGGGTTTCGCCCGCGCCGAAGGTGGTGAAATACTCATCCTTATCGACGCCGATGACGTAGATGCCTTCAGCCGCCGCAGCGGCGATCGCTCCGGAGCCAGTGGGACCACCGCCGCCGAACAGGACGTCGACGCCTTCGCCGATGAACTGCTGCGCCGCCGCCGCACCGCGATCAGGAGCGGTGAAGCTGTCGATGTACACGCCGAGGATGCTCACTTCCTTGCCCAGCAGCGACGCCATGTACTGGATTCCCTGCTCGTAGCCGTTGCGGAAGCGGACCACCGGCGGAATGTCGATGCCGAAGACGCCGCCGATCACATTGCTTTCGGTGACCATCGCCGCCAGCGCGCCGACCAGGAAGGCAGACTGATCTTCGCGGCCCTGGATGCCGACGTAGTTGGCAGGACCCTCGAAGACGAATTGATCGACGCCGATGAAGTAGACTTCCGGGTTCGCCTGGGCGGCGGCGAGCGTCGCATCGGCGATCAGGAAGCCGACGGTCACGACGACGTCATAGCCTTCGCTGATGCAGGTGTCGATGTTGGCTGCATAGTCGGTCTGCGCGGCGGTTTCGATGAACGTCGATTCCAGATCGTATTCTTCGGAGGCTGCCAGCATGCCTTCATAAGCGAACTGATTGAAAGTGCCGTCATTGATCTTGCCCACATCGGTGACCAGGCAGACGCTCTCAACGGTCGATTCCTGGGCGGCGGTGACCGAGACGATGCCGAGCATCAGGATCACGGATGCCAGGACCAGCAGACGAAGTTTGGACATTTGGTGAGACTCCCATCACAGCAAAAAACTCAGGTGTGCAAGGTGACCTTGCGGATTCAAAGATAGCATTTTGCCCGGCAACGCGCCAGCGCGCCGCACAACGCTAAAACTGCGCTCACATTCCCCTGATATACTGATGGCGCGGCGGTGGAGCGGTGCGTTCCATTGAAAAAGCCAGCCGCCGAAGAGGATCATGAAAGTACGTCGTTCAATCATCGTGCTGGCGCTCGTGACGCTGGCGCTGCCGTTGGCGATTTTCGCGCGACGGGCTGCCCGCGACTCGGAGGAACCCGCCGCAGCATCGCAGAGCCTTTCGCAGTACACCGTCGCGGCAGGCACGCTCGAGGTGACGATCTCCGCCGTCGGGTCGGTTGAAGCCGACCAGATCGCGCAGCTCAGCTTCAGCCTGCCGGGGCGAATCGCCGACGTGCTGGTCAGCGCCGGTCAAAGCGTCCGCGCCGGTGACGTGGTCGCGCGCCAGGGCGATGAGTCACAGCGGTTGGCGCTGGAAGCGGCGGAACTGGCGCTGGCGGCTGCCGAACTGAACCGCGAGGATCTGCTGGCGGGTCCCGGCGAAAGCGAACTCGCCATCGCTGAAGCCAATATCGAGGCGGCGCTCGGCGCCTATAACAGCATCGCTGGGGCGGTCGATCCGGATCAGGTGCGGGCGGCTGAACTTCAGGCGCAGGCGGCGCAGCAGGCGTTCACAGATGCGCAGACCCGCCGCTCCACCGCCAACGGATCGCCGGAGCAGATCGCGCTGCTCGACGCGCAGATCGGTGAGGCGTCGTTCAATGCCGAAATGGCGCGGCTGAACCTGGAGACCCTTCAGCAGGGCGCATCGGCGCAGGCGGGAGCTGCCTGGGCGCGGGTGGAACAGGCGCGCGCCGAGCGCGACCGACTGCTCGCCGGTCCGGTCCAGGCGCAGATCGACAGCGCCGACGCCGCCGTCGCGCGGGCGCAGGTGGCGGTTGACCGGGCGCAGGCAGCGCTGGACCGGACGATCCTGACAGCGCCGTTCGATGGCGTGGTGACCGCTGTGAACGGTGATCCCGGGGCGATTGCGCTGCCGGGCGTGGCGCTCGTCATCCTCGCCGATCTCGACCCGCTGAGGGTGGTGGTGCAGGTCGATGAGATCGATGTGCGGCAGGTGCGCGTCGGCATGGACGCCCGCATTCGGGTTGACGCCCTGCCATCGCTTGATCTGCCGGCGCGG
>JAEURA010000169.1 GCA_016789005.1 Anaerolineae bacterium | reverse complement strand
AGCTGGAAGTTTCATGGTAGAAATAACTCCTAGCTACGACGTAGAGGTATGTCAATAGTCTAACATAGATTATAAGCACAATACTAGTCAAATCTATAGGGATCGGGTACAAAGCTATTGTTGCATCCCCATAATCTTGGTCTGTTGAGGTTGATGTGGCTCCGCAGCTCGGAAAACCGCCGCGTACTCTGGGATTGAGCCTGGCGATCCTCGCCAGCGTGATGTTGTTCACTCTGCTGCCGCTGCTTCAGGTGTCAATCTTCTTTGCAGTACAGTACCGCTTCAGTCAGGTGAACCTGCCAGTTGATCCATCAAGTGAAGATACCGCTGCTCCGATCGCCATCGGAGGGAGCGCTGGAGGCGTTCCGGATACTGCGCTGATCGTGCAGATCGCCCTGGGGCTGGGCTATCTGCCGCTGGCGGTGGCGGCGTGGCGCGGTCGCCCCGCCAGCATTCGAAAGACCATCATGGCAGGCGTCATCCTGCTGACGCTGGCAACGGCACTGATGACTGCGGTCAATCTATCCAGTGCGCCGACGGTGCAGAACGGCATCGACAGCGGCGAGGACCTGAGGCGGGGGCTGCTGATCAGCCGGACGATCTCCAGCGCGCTGATCGCCCTGTATGTGGTGTGGTACATGAATCGGGGTCCGGCACGCGCCTTCTACCGAGGGTACTATCTTTCAGCGCCGGACAAGCCATCGTAAAGGACAGGCGCAGCCAGGATAGACCCTTCCCGGCTGCGCCTGCTCATTCGGAACGATGTGGCGCGCCCTGACGCAGACTACTTGGCGCGCTTTTCGCGTTCCGCCAGCTCCATCAGGATGAGTTCGCGGCGCAGGGTCTTGCCGACGGTGGTCTTGGGCAGGGCGTCGATGTAGGCAAAGCGTGTGGGCACTTCGTAGCGCGCCAGGCGTTTGCTGGCGAAGTCGATCAATTCCTGATCGGTGACCTGCATGCCAGGTTTCACCACGATCCAGGCTTTGAGCGCTTCCTGTCCCTCTTTGTCGGGGTGGGGGATGGCGGCGACCGCCACATCCATGACTGCCGGGTGGTCCGCCAGCACCTTATCGACATTGACCGGGAAGACGTTGAAACCGCCGATCAGCGCCATATCCTTCTTGCGATCGACGATGAAGAAATAGCCATCCTCGTCCATGCGAGCGATGTCGCCGGAGTACAGGAAGATCTTGCCATCATGCATGCGCAGGGTGTTGGCGGTTTCGGTGGGCATGCCATGATAGCCGACCATCAGCTGCGGACCGTGCATGATCAGTTCGCCGACCTCGCCCACAGCCAGTTCAGTCTCACCATCGTCGAGGCTGACGATGCGCACGTCCATGTCGGGGAAGGGCAGCCCGATGGACCCTTCGCGGTTTTCCCCTTCGAGGGGATTGGCGTGGCTGGCGGTCGGCGCTTCGCTCATGCCGTAGCCTTCAAGCAGTTTACCGCCTGTAAGACGTTCGAACTCACGCTTGGTCGCTGGCGGCAGCGGCGCCGACCCGCTCATGCAGATGCGGATACTGGTGAGATCGACCTCTTTCGCCTTGACCCTGGGATGGTTGTTGATAGCGTTGTAGAGCGCCGGCACGCCCATGAAGATGCTGGGTTTGAAGACGTTGATGATGTCGAGCAGGTCCTCAAAGTCGCGCGCGTTTGGCACCAGGATGATGCGCGCGCCCAGAGACATGGCGAAGCCGACGACGGTGATGAGACCATAGGCGTGAAAGAAGGGGATGGCGCCCAGGAACACTTCCTTGTCACCCTTGCTGGTCTGGTCGCCTCCCAGCAGCACCGCCATGCACTGAGTCGTGTTGGCGACGAGCGCCTTATGCTGTGACATTGCCCCTTTGGGGATGCCGGTCGTCCCGCCGGTATACTGGAAGATCGCCAGATCGTCACCGGTCACCACCACATTGGGCTTCTTGCCAGCGTATTTCTCCAGGACATCCTTGAGCCAGTGGTCACCCGGCGCTAGCGCGTCGACGAAATGCCCATCTTTTTTCTCCCGCGCGAGGGTAAAGAGCAGTCTCGCCAACGGCGTGAGATATTCTTTGACGTTGGTGACGATCAGCGACTTGATCTGCGTGCCCGCCTGAATCGACTTGAGCGCTTTATAGAACAGGGTCAGGCAGATGGCAAAGGCTGCGCCGCTGTCGTTCAGCTGCTCTTTCATCTTCTCTGGCGGATAGGTGGGGTTGGTCGCGACAACCACTCCGCCGGCTTTCAGGATGCCGAAGTAGCAGATGACGAACGCCGCCGTGTTGGGCATGATCAAGCCAACGCGGTCGCCTTTTTTCAACCCCAGATCTACCAGGGCAGCGCCAAGCGCATCGGATGCCTGATCCACGTCCGCATAGGTGAGGTTAGCGGCAACCCGCCCGAAGATGGGAAGGTGGGCGCTGGTGGTCAGGGCAATGTTGTTGGGAGCGCGGCGAGCGCATTCGCGCAGGAGTTCAAAGAGCGGTTTGTTGGGGTAGGGTTCCAGGGACGGGCGGACTCCCCGATCATAGCGTTTCAGCCAGGGTTTGTCATTGTAGGTAACCATAGTGACTCCAGTCAATATTGCAGTATTTGTTTAATCAAACTTAGATTCGATTATATGGAAAGCGGGTGAGTGCGTCAAACGCGCAACGTCACCCCCATGCGCGCCAAGTTTCCGGGATTCGTGTGACTGTACCGTCGCGAGTGATGCAGATATGCTTGCTGTGACCCCGGACGAGGACCTCGCGCGTGGCGGCGTCCAGTATTTCATACTGGAAGGTCAGTCCGCGACTGCGCATCTCACCGATCCAGCAGCGCACGGTGATGAGTTGACCGTAGACGGCGGGCTTGATGTAGCGGGCATTGATCTCGGTCACGGTCAGGAAGATACCGCTGCGTTCGATGCTGGCGTAGTCGCTGCCGCGCTGCCGCGCGTAGTGGCTTCGCCCTTCTTCGAAATAGACGATATAGCTGGAATGATGGACGATGCCCATCGCGTCCGTTTCGGCATAGCGAACGTACAGGGAAGCTTCGGCGACGACCTTTTCCGGACTCACAACCTTCTTCAGCCTTTGTGCGAAATGCCTTCGGAAAACAACGAACTGCACTGTTCAATTATGGTATAGTTTGCCGAAATATGCCGGATTATTGTAGGGACGTGGCGAATTCCGGAGGGAATCATGACGATCCATTTTGGGCGGGAAGTCTGTGGACGCCTGCCGAGCGCAGTTGAGCGCGAGTGGTTGGTGACGAATGGGATCGGCGGGTTCGCTGCCGGAACGATTGCAGGCATTCTCACCAGGCGGTATCACGGACTGCTGATCGCGGCGCTGAACCCGCCGGTGGGGCGCAGACTGCTCGTCGCCAAGCTGGACGAGACCGCGCGCTACCGCGGCAAGGATTATCCGCTGCACACCAACGCCTGGGGATCGCGTGCTGTTGAGCCGCAGGGGTATCGCTTCCTCGAATCCTTCACGCTGGAAGGAACGCGACCGGTGTGGCATTTCGCCATTGGCGACGCCTTGCTCAGCAAGCAGATCTGGATGCGGCGAGGGAGCAATACCACCTACGTTCGCTATACGCTGGTGCGCGGCACTGCGCCGGTCGTGCTTTCAGTGCGCGCGCTGGTCGATCATCGGGACGTCCACGAGAACACTCAGGCAGGCGGCGATCTGTTCGAAGCGGAAAACGTGCGGCATGGGCTGAAGATCACGCCGCCGGGCGGGGAACCGTACTACATCCTGAGCGACCGCGCCGACTCGTCACCTCGCTTTGACTGGTATTTGGATTTTGCCCTCTCAGTCGAATCGGAGCGGGGACTGCCTGACCGAGACGATCACGCCTATGTCGGCGACTTCACTGCTGCGCTGTCAGTAGGCGAGTCGATCACCTTCGCCGCCACAAGCGAGCCGCTAGAGAGCGTAGACGGCGCCGGCGCTCTGGCAGACCAGATCGCCCACGAGGAGCGCTGCAAAGAGCAGGCGAGTGTGAAAGATGCGCCGGACTGGATTCGGCAGCTTGTTCTGGCGGCGGACCAGTTCATCGTGCGCCGGGACCTGCCGGAAGTCGAGAACGGGCGGACGGTGATCGCCGGTTATCACTGGTTCACCGACTGGGGACGCGACACCATGATCGCGCTGCCCGGTCTGATGCTGACGACGCGGCGGTTCGACGATGCCAAAGTGGTGCTGCGCACCTTCGCCCGATTTGTCGATCAGGGAATGCTGCCGAACACCTTCCCGGACGCCGGCGATACGCCCATGTACAACAGCGCCGATGCGACCCTGTGGTATTTCGAGTCGATCCGCGCGACTTTCACGCATACAAGAGACCTCAGCCTGGCGCGCGATCTGTACCCGGTGCTCAAGGACATTGTTGACTGGCACGAGCGGGGAACGCGCTATGGGATACAGATGGATGCTGAAGACGGCTTGCTGAAAGCCGGAGAACCGGGCATCCAGCTGACCTGGATGGATGTGAAGATCGACGATTGGGTGGTCACGCCGCGCACCGGGAAAGCGGTCGAAATCAATGCGCTGTGGCACAACGCGCTGCTGACGATGGCGGAACTGGCGCAGGCGCTCGGACATGGAGAAGACAGGACGCGATATGAAGCGGCAGCGGCGCGCGTGCGCGCGTCGTTTGCGCGTTTCTGGAACGCCGAAACCGGCTATCTCCACGATGTGATCGATACGCCAGAGGGCGCAGCCGACGACACGATCCGCCCGAATGCCATTTTCGCGGTGAGTCTGCGTGATGGACTGCTGGATGCTGAACAGGCGAAGTCGGTTGTGGACGAGTGCGCGGTTCGCCTGCTGACTTCGTTCGGTCTGCGCACGCTCGGCACGGATCACCAGCAGTACAGCGGCAAGTATCAGGGAGATCGCACCGCGCGCGATCGCGTCTATCACCAGGGACCGGTCTGGTCGTGGCTGATCGGAGCGTTCGTGGAGGCGCATCTGCGCGTCTACAAGGACAAAGCGGCGGCGCGCACGTTCATCCGAGCTTTTGCCGATCACCTCAATGATGGTGTGCTGGGATCCGTCGCCGAGATTTTTGACGGCGATCCGCCGCACCATCCGCGCGGAGCGGCGTCGCAAGCGTGGAGCGTTGCCGAAGTTCTGCGCGCCTGGTCGCTGACGCAGTCGTAAATGCAGCCGTGAGGATGGGGATGACATGACGAACAGCGAACTGGTCCTATGCGCGATCTGCGGGCGCGTTCACGAGCAGGCAGCGATGCAGGATGTGGACTGGCTGCCACCAGACGTCCTGGCACGCCTGCTTGTAGATAACCCGAGCTGGCGGCGCTCCAACGGCGCTTGTCCTGCCTGTGTCCAGGATGCGCTCCTTCAGATACTCCTTGAAAAGGGCGAGATCACTGCAATGGAAGTGATTCAGTCGGTATGGCCCCTGGATGCTGAAGCCGCCTTCGGCGTCCTGCCTACGCCCCTGCGGATGCGCGCCGATCCACGCTTTACCGGCAAGGGGGTGACTATCGCCTTCATCGATTCGGGGTTCTATCCCCACGCGGACCTGATCCGCCCCAAGAATCGCATCAAGGCGTGGATCGAGGCAGGCAGAGAGGAAGTGCGTGCCCAGTATTTTGACGAGACAGATGTGCCGACCTGGGACGGGTGGAACGATGGCATGCCCTCTCATTGGCATGGTCTGATGACCAGCACCAGCGCCGCCGGCAATGGCTGGCGGAGTCACGGATTTTATCGAGGGATAGCCTGTGACGCGGAGTTGGTCCTGATCCAGGTGATAGATGCCGAGGGACACATCACCAATGAGAGCATTGCGCGGGCGCTCCACTGGTTGGAGATGCACGGCGCTGCGCTGGGCGTGCGAGTGGTCAACCTGTCATTGGGCGGCGACCCCGTCTCGCGGCTGGCAGGCAACCCGATTGACAGCGCGATTCAACGCCTGGTGAAGTCTGGGATCGCGGTCACGGCTGCCGCTGGCAACAGCGGCGAGCGCCGACTCAACCCGCCGGCGACCGCTCCTGAAGCGCTGACCGTAGGCGGGCTTGATGATCACAATCTGTTCGAGCGGACGCATCTGGAGCTGTGGCACAGCAACTATGGGAAGGGCATCGGCGGCGTCATCAAACCGGAAGTGGTTGCCCCATCCATCTGGGTGGTTGCCCCAGTGCTTCCAGGATCTGAAGTGGAACGCGATGGCGTGGAGTTGTTCTCGAAGCGCATCTATGAAGACAGCCCACGCGCACAGGAGATCGCCGCGCGCAAACTGGTGACGCCGTTTTACCAGCACGTTGACGGCACGAGCTTCGCTGCGCCCATCGTTGCCAGCATTCTCGCCTGCATGTTCGAGGCGAATCCCGCGCTGACTCCGTACCAGGCGTACGACATCCTGCTGCATACGGCACACCGGATTCCTGGCGTCCCGGTGGAGCGACAGGGGTACGGCGCGGTCGAAGCGGG
>JAEURA010000148.1 GCA_016789005.1 Anaerolineae bacterium | reverse complement strand
GATCTGCGCCAGCAGATAAGGGCGGTACGCCAGCACGATGGCGCTGGTCGTCCCGGTGACGCTGAAGCCGGGGCGCACCGACCACTGGCTCAGCGCGCGCTGGCTGTCCAGGTCATGCAGCAGGAAGTACTGGGCGATGGTCGAGCTGAGCGGCGGCTGACGTTCGTTGTAGCCGGGCGGCACGGAGAGTCCCGACGACGACGCCGTCACGGCGCGGGGCGGCGGCTGGCTGGGGCGGCTGTCATAGACCGGCGCGGCGGCTGGCAGGCTGGCTGGCGCACCGGGCAGGGTAGCAGGCGCTTCCGGCAGACCGAAGGGCGCGCCGGGCAGCGTGGTCGGCGGGGGAGGCGCAGATGACTGCGCGGCGGCGACCTGTCCGCTGAAATACGGCGAAGCGGTCGCCGGCGGGGCGCTGGCGGTCACCGCCGGCATGGGCGCGGCGGGCGTGACCGGGGCGGGCGCGCTCATCCCGGCACGGGCGTAGAACGCCGCCCGCTGTTCCGCCATCAGCACCGAAATCTGCTGGCGGGTGAGCGGACCGCGCAGGTAGTTCATCGCCCAGCGGGTGTGCAGCATGACCGGACCGCCGGGGTCGTGGACGTTATGCATCAGGAAGACGCGCGGGGCGATGTCCTGAATCAGCCGCCCGGCATCCTGGATGCTGGTCTGGGTGCCGGTGGTCGCCAGCGACTCCAAGCCCGCCATGACCCGGCGCTGGTCGAATTCGCTTTGCAGCCGCCCGATGAACCACGTCCCGGCGTTGCTCAGCCCCTTGTAGTCGAGGTCGGCGGGGTTCTGGGTGGCGAGGATCAGCCCCAGCCCGAAGGCGCGCGCCTGCTTGAGCAGCCGCAGCATCGGCTCCTTGGTCGGTGGGTTTTTCGGGTGCGGCGGGAAGTAGCCGAAGATTTCATCGATGTAGAGCAGCGCCCGCAGACTGGTGGTTCCGGCTTGCATACGCATCCAGCCCAGGACGTTTTCCAGCAGCAGGGTGAGGATGAACTGCCGCTCGCTTTCGGAAAGGTGGGCGATGTAGAAGATCGAGACGCGGGGGCGTCCCTGGCTGGAATAGAGCAGGCTTTGAATGTCGAGCGGGACGCCGTTCAGCCACGACTGGAAGGAGGGCGCGGCGACGATGCTGTTCAGCTCCATCGCCAGCTTCGCCCGCTGCCGCTCGCTGATATATTCGTCGATGGGGAAGACGCCGAGCTTTTCGAAGGGCGGGCGCTGCACCTGAAGGATGATGTCCTCCAGCGTCAAGTCCTGACGGCGCTGCCAGGCATATTCGAAGATGTTGGCGATCAGCACGTGCTCTTTGTCCTGCACCGGCTGGGCGTCGCGCCCGATCAGCGCCAGCAGCGCCGTAGTGATGGCGTTGATGCGCTCGCGGTTGCCTTCCAGGTTGGCGTTCCAGTCGTCGCGCGGGGCGCGCAGCGACGCCAGGATGCTGACCGGCAGCCCGGCGTCCGAGCCGGGGGTGTAGATCGTCGTCTGCGCGGCGAGCTTGAGCCAGCGCATGCGATCCTGGCTGATGCCCCAGCTCGCCAGCCCTTCGCGCCAGCGGTGCGCCACGTCGGCGGCGTACTGCGGCACATCCAGCCCGGCGCGGCGGGCGTCATCGACGTTGATCCAGGGCTGGAAGTCTTCCGGGCGCATTTCCGGGAAGTTGAGCAGCAGGTTGGTGATGTCGCCTTTGGGATCGACGATGATCGCCGGAATGTTGTCGAGGATCGCTTCTTCCAGCAGGTCGATGCACAACCCCGTCTTGCCGCTCCCGGTCATGCCGACGACGACCGCGTGGGTGGTGAGGTCGCGCGAATCGTAATAAACCACTTCGTCGGTCAGCTTGCTCGTCCTCGGTTCGTAGCGGCGACCGAGGTAAAACGTGGTAGGCGCTTCAATAAAGGGCATCGGGACGCTCTCCTGCACTTCCGTTTGCGGATAGTGTAGCACATATGAGCAGATCGCACGGTCCGAAAAACCGGAGGTTGTGCGCTGTGCCGCGTCCCTACTCAAGCGGTCAGATGAGTGGCAAAATGGTCGCCAATGGCATCATCAGGAGTCACCATGGCTAAAATCCCCCTCGTCGATCTCAAGGCGCAGTACGAGAGCATCAAGCCGGAAATCGACGCGGCGATCCAGCGCGTGATCGCCAACACCAGCTTCATCGGCGGCAAGGAAGTGAGCGACTTCGAAAACGCCTTCGCCGCCTTCCAGCGCACCCAGCGCTGCGTCGGCGTCGCCAGCGGCACGGCGGCGATCTACCTCGTCCTGAAGGCGCTTGGCGTCGGTCCGGGCGACGAGGTGATCACCACCCCGCACACCTTCATCGCCACCGTCGAACCCATCGAACTGCTGGGCGCGAAGACCGTCTTCGTCGATATCGACCCACAGACCTACAACATCGACCCGGCGCAGATCGAAGCGGCGATCACCTCGCGCACCAGGGTGATCATGCCGGTGCATCTGTACGGACAGATTGCGCCGATGGAAGCCATCATGGAGATCGCCCGGCGTCACGGGCTGAGCGTGGTTGAAGATGCGGCGCAGGCGCACGGCGCGGAGCGGAATGGACAGCGTGCCGGAGCCTGGGGCGCGGCTGCCTGTTTCAGCTTCTACCCCGGCAAGAACCTGGGCGCTTACGGCGATGGCGGGGCGGTCTGCACCAACGATGCGGCGCTGGCGGACAAGATCGCCAAGCTGCGCGATCACGGGCGGACCAGCAAGTACGCCCACGATGAGATCGGCTACGGCGAGCGCCTCGACAGCCTGCAGGCGGCGATTCTGGGGGCGAAGCTGCCGCATCTCGACGCCTGGAATGCCGGGCGGCGGGCAGTAGCGGCGATCTACGACGCGGCGCTGAAGGATGTCCCCGGCGTGCGCACGCCGCACGTCGATCCCGCCGGGCTGCCGATCTATCACATCTACTGCGTCCAGGTCGAAGGCGACCGCGACAGCATCCTGAAGGCGCTCAACGGGCGCGGGGTGGGCGCGGGCATCCACTACCCGATTCCCTGTCACCTGCAGGGCGCGATGGCGCACGGCGGACAGGGCGTGGGGTCGTTCCCGGTCAGCGAACGCGCGGCGGCGGCGATCCTCAGCCTGCCGATCTATGCCGAGATGTCGAGCAGCGACGCCGAGGCGGTCATCGACGCGCTGATCGAGTCGCTCAACGCTGGGTGATCGGGCGCGTTCAGCGGGGCTGCGGGACGGGTGCATTCAATATTTTGGGTACTTCAACGGACGATGCAGGCATCGTCCCTACGGAGGCACATTTTGTAGGGACAACGCCCGCGTAGTCCGCCCGTATCCCCAATAATCTGAAATGCACCTACGCGGGACGGCATGCCTTGCACCGCAGCGCAACGGTATGTTAAAATCTTGAATCATCCGCGTGGGTTGTGAGAGGAACCAGGCAATTAGTTCACAAGATGCTTACCGCATGAATAATCAGATTCGCGCTCGCGAAGTCCGGGTCATCAGCGACACCAAGGAAAACATGGGTGTGATGTCCATCGGGCGGGCGCTGGAACTGGCGGAATCCAGAGGGCTGGACCTCGTCGAGGTCTCGCCGGAAGCGGACCCGCCGGTTTGCCGTGTCATGGATTTCGGCAAGTTCCAGTACGAACAGTCGCGCAAGGAACGCAAAGCCAAGAAGCAGCAGAAGGTCATCGAGGTCAAGGAGATCCGCCTCAGTCCGAAGACCGATGATCATCACCTGTCCTTCAAGGTGCGCGACGCCCGCAAATGGATCATGGACGGTATGAAGGTGCGGGTACGCATCCGCTTCCGTGGGCGTGAAATCACGCACGCCAACATCGGCTTCGACCGGCTGCAGAAGATCGCCGCCGAGCTGAACGATGTCGCGGTCATCGAGCAGTCGCCCAACATGGAGGGCACGACGATGCTCATGGTCCTGGCGCCTGGCGGCAAACCGGCGGACAAGAAAGCTTAAGCGGGCGATGACGCGCGCGGGGTGAACCCCCACCCCGCCGCGATGTTTTGACTCCTTAAGAATTCAGCCTTTATTTTGCGGGAATAATGCGCGATCATGGGGTCATAAAGTCCCTGTCGTCGGAGTTCAGTATCGTGGCGAAGAAGTATAAGCTGAAGACGCATAAGTCGACCGCCAAGCGCTTTCGTATGTCCGCTGGCGGCAAAGTGATGCGCACCAAAGGCGGCAAGACTCACTTCCGCCGCCGCCGCTCACAGCGCGCGAAGCAGGCGCTCGACAAGATGCTGGTCGTGACCAACATCAGTTTCGCCAAGCGCATCAAGCGCCTTGCGCCCTACATGAGCCAGTACAAGACCCACCCGCCCGCGTAATTTCGCAGCGGGTGCTTCACATCACATGGGTTTCGCTCCCCGCCGCGACCACGCAGCGGGGAATTTTCTGTCAGGAGTCAGAGCAAGATGGCACGAGTCAAGACGGGTTACACACGCCGTCGTCGTCACAAGAAAGTCCTGAAGCTCACACGCGGTCAATGGGGCACACGCGGACGCCTGTTCCGCCGTTCCAACGAAGCGATGCTCAAGAGCCTGTTTTACGCTTATCGTGACCGCCGCGCGCGTCGCCAGGACCTGCGCCGGTTGTGGATCATTCGCATCAACGCGGCAGCGCGCCTGAACGGGCTGAGCTACAGCCGCTTCATGTACGGTCTGAAGAAGGCGGGAGTCGAGATCGACCGCAAGATTCTTTCCGACATCGCCGTGCGCGACGCCGTCACCTTCAGCAAGATCGTCGCGATCAGCACGATGAATCAATAGTCCGCCCCGTGCGGAAAGCGGCAGGGCGCAGCGGGATGCGCTGCGCCCTGCGCGATCCTCTCATGACCAACAGCCCTGCCAACGAACGAGTCGTACGCTCATCCCTTTCGCTTCTCATGCCTCATTCCTCAGTCCATGATCACCAGCACCGCTAACGAACGAGTCAAACTGGCGCGGGCGCTCCTCACAGAAGCCCGGACGCGCCGCAAAGCCGGTTTGATCGCCCTCGAAGGCGTCCGGCTGATCAACGACGCGCTGGATTCCGGCGCGCAGCCTGAATTCATCTTCTACAACCCTGAACAGATCAACCCGAACGCCCTACACGGCGCGCCCGACGCGCTGATCCAGGTCAGCGCACAGGTCATCCACCACATCAGCGGGACGGAACATCCCCAGGGCGTGGTCGGCGTCTTCCCGACGCCTATGCTCCCCCTGCCGGAGCGACCGCGCCGCGTCATGATCCTGGACGGGCTGCGCGACCCCGGCAACGTCGGCACGATGCTGCGCACCGCCGCCGCAGCCGGCGTCGAGGTGGTGCTGTTCGCCCCCGGCTGCGTCGATCTTGGCAACGACAAGGTGCTGCGCGGGGCGATGGGGGCACATTTCCGCCTGCCGCTGCGCGACTGGAACTGGACGCAGATCGCCGGCTTCTGCCGCGAAACGACCGTCTACCTCGCCGATATGACCGGCGAGGTCGCCTATGACGCCGCCGACTGGGGCGCGCCCTGGTCGCTGATCATCGGCAGCGAAGCGGAGGGCGCATCCACCGAAGCCGAAGCGCTCGCCGCGCGGCGGGTATTCATCCCCATGCATTCTGGCGCGGAGTCGCTGAATGCGGCGGTCGCGGCAGGCGTACTGCTCTTCGAGGCGGCGAAGCGGCGCTGAGCATTTTCACCCCGTCGGCTCTACAACCCACACCGCCGCTGCCATGCGGCGCAGCAGATCGGACGCCTCAGCGAACTGCGCCGCCGGCGCGGAGAACTCGATCAGCGCGGCGCGCCTGTTGTATGTCTTCCTGATATATCCCTGCCGCCCGTTCGCCGTGAACGCTGCCACTGCGTTCATCGGAAGTTCCGACGCATCGGAAAAACCCGCCGCTGTCACCAGCGCCGCCGTATCCGGATCATCCTCGGACAGCACGCGCACCGCCGGCGAGAAGGCATAAACGCCGTCCTGCGGCAAAATGAGACGATTCCGCCCGGCGTCGAGCGTCTCGATCCAGCCGTCCGGGTAGGCGATGCCGATCAGTTGGTACAGCTCGCCGATGAACAGCGTGTGCCGCAGTTCGGCGGACAGGAAATACTGATACGATGCCGCATAATGCAGCATGTCGTCATACAGCCCGGCGCTGGCGGCGCAGTCTTCGAGGGAGGTCAGCAAAGTCAGGCGGACGCTCTTCAGCGGCGCGGTAGGCAGCAGATCGCCGGCCGGCACGGCATGCGGCGACGGCTGATAGAACGCCTGCGAGGCGCACGCAGCCGGGTCTTCCAGGGATGGCGGCATGCCGCTTCGGTACTGCTCTGCAACGCCCGTCTGGCTGAAATCCTGCGCGATACCTTCGATCATCAGCACGGGAGGACCGGCATGGTCTTCGCCCGGCGCCGTGAGCGTCTCCCAGGTCACCGGAGTGGGCGAGAGCGCGTAGACGCGCCGATCCGCCGCTTCGAGACGGCTCAGCGACCAGTCGGAAGGGTGCGCCAGCGACATCCGCAGATCGGCAAGATACGTCCGCCCCGCTGGCAGACGCTCCTCCAGCACGGGATCGACCAGTTTGCGGCTGGTGCAGCCGAAAAACCAGGCGGGATCAGCCGTTTCCGCCAGCGTCATGCGAAACGAAGCGAGCGAAGGATCGGGGCTGAAAGTTACCGCCTCTACCGCTGCCGATTCGCTGCTCAGGAACGTGCGCCAGCGTGACAGGACCGCGTGTTTGGCGGTGAGCTGGTTGAAGGCGGCGATTCCCCGCATCGCCTCCGGGGTCTGTCCCTCCCAGTGAATCGCGGCGGGCTTGCCGATCAGCTCGGCGGTGAAGGTGCGCCCGTCGCCGGCAGCCATGCCTTGCAGGAGCAGCGCGTAGTAGGCGGGGTCCAGCGCATTGAAGAAGATCGGGTCGCCTTCTACCAGGCGCATGGTGTTGGCGAGCTGGCTGCGCGCGCCGCCGATGCGGCTCAAGTCCGGCTGAAAGTGGTTCGTCCCGGCGGGCGCATACGGCGAATCGGCGAAGATGGTGGCGGTCACCGGCAGCGCGCCCGCGCGGTCGTAGTTGTCGAGATGCGCAGCGACCGATTCGGTACGGAAAGCGAGCGGCAGGATCGGGTTCGCGCCTTCATATTCCACGATCACTGTCGGCGACAGATGCACGTTGACGCTGGTCCAGAACGCGTCGGCTTCTGGCGCGTCAGCGTCCGGGCGCATGGTCAGCGCGGCGAATCGAAAGCCCAGCCCGGCGTAGCGCGTCAGGGTCCGGCGCTGGTCCTCATTCAGAGTCCACCCGCCCGCCATCAGGAACACTTCCGCCTGCTGCCCGGAGTCGAACACCTGCAAATCCGCCGCATCGGGCAGCAGATAGGCGGGACCAGGCACGATGCCATCGCCAAATATCCACTGCACTGACAAGCCGCAGTCCAGCCCGGCGCGCGCATAAGGCGGCTCGATCTCCGGGTCGGTCCACACCTGCGCCAGAGCGGGCAGCAGCGCCGCCTCCTGCCGGATCGCGTGGGCGTCTGGCGGCAGGGGCAGCACCCAGCGAACCTCGGCGGCGGCTGGCTCGACATAGCTGAAGCTGTACAGGGCGGTGACGCGCTCGCCTTCGACCACGAAGACGGCGTTCAAGCCTGACTGCACGAAGGGCGGCACCTCCTGGGCGCGCCCCGCCCTGAACGGGATGAACCCCAGCGCTGCGCAGATGATGACGAACCATATGCGTATGGTCATGTTCCCTCTGGTGACTGCCGCCGGACCCTGATCCGGCGCGCCTGCCACCATCGTAGCACATGCCCCCCGACTCCATCACGATGCCCTCCTGCCGATCCTTCGCTGACTGATCGCCGCTATGCAGCCGTCTGCGCCGCCGGATGCCTTTTCATGCGCTGTTTCCCCTGATGTTCTGCCAGGAAATAGCTGCCGATCACAAAAATGGCTGTGACCGCCTGCATGAGGATGCCCTGCCAGGTGGCGAAGACGCCAAACCACTGCCCCAACCAGAAGGGCAGGTAAAGCCCCGCTATCGGCGTGATCGGCAGCCAGCCGATGGACTGCATGACATGCACGGTATTTCCGACCATCGTCAGCAGCACTGCGCCGATGAAGATGTCCGTCACGATCAGCATCTTCTTGTATGGCAACCGCACCTGAAGTGCGAACGTCACCACGCCGACCAGTGCGGTCCCCCTGCTGCGCGGGCGCACGGCGTACACACTTTCGCGCATGAGCCGCAGCGGCGTCTGCAAAGAGTGGTCGCAGGGGCAGCTTCAGTCTTACGAACTCGACCTGGAGCAGATGGAGGAAGAGAAGCAGCAGGCGGTCGATCAGTATCAGGCAGAAGTGCAGCGGCTCAACGAGCGATGGGCGAAAGCGGCGACCAACGTGCAGAAACACCTGATCACCGCTTACAAGAAAGACATCAACGTCGATGTGATCGGCGTCGGCTGGACGCCATTCTGGTACGCGGTGGTCAGCGGTCAGCCGGTGCTGCTGCCGGCGCTTCAGGGGTAGCGCCGTCGTGGGAAGAAAGCACCGCTCCCTTACGGCGCCGCTTTCGGAGCCTGAAAGTTCTGAAGCGTCCCGCGCACCTGGCGCATCAGCCCTGGCTCGACGATCTTGCCGGTATACCAGCCTTTTGCCACGCGCGCGACCCCCTGCGTCGTCAAATAGTTGACGGCGAAGCCGATCGCCAGCCCGATGAAGGGAACCAGCTTGGCGGCGGCTTTTTCCGCCACCACCAGCATGGTGCGGCGCAGCACGTAGCGCGACAGCCGCTGCCCGCCCATCACCAGGAGATCGCGCCCGCTCACCTTGAGCACCGATCCCAGCGTCAGCACCTCGTTCAGGTTGAGCAGATCGCTCGGCTCGCCGGGCTGATCGCCATGATAGGCGCGCCCGATGAAATAGACGGTCTCCGCCTGAAGTCGTGCGGAGGTCACCAGGTCGATGGTCAAGCCGAGCGGCAGCACCGGCAGCCCGCCGACGCTGGTCAGCGCGCCGATGATGCCAGAGCGGAGCGCCTGACGCCGGATGATCGTCTCGACCAGCTGGTCCGGCGTGGCGGCGGGGTGCTGCGCGCGGAATTTCTCCCAGTCGGCGCGCAGATCGGCGGCTTCCGGCTGAAGCAGGCGCGAGGCGCCCCGCACCGCCCGGTAGGAAAGCGCGACCAGCAGCACGAAAGGGATCGCGCAGCACAGCGCCAGGCTGATCAGGATCGTCTGTCCGTCGAGTTGGATCATGGTCTCGTTCATCCCTTCAACACACCCCTATTGTGCCATGAGGGCGCTGGTCGCGCCGAATGCCAATCGCGCCGGCGCGATCTCTTCGCCTTCGGATGCCCTACGCCGACTCCGCGAAAGGTGCGCGCTCACGTCAGCGCGGTATAATGAAAGTGCGACTCATCATGCGCCGGTTTGCGCTCCAGGACATGCACCCAGGGACCAGTACCATGCAGATTGCCGCCGACACCGACATCGTAGGGGAACTGCGCCAGCTGCGCGCACTGCACCAGCAGACGATTGCCGGTCTGCGCGGGCAGGAAACCCTGCTGCACCTGCGCGATCTGTCGCTGCCGGCAGAAGGCATGCGCCTGCTGGATCAGGTCGAAGATCACATGGGGGCGCTGGAACACCTCTTGCAGAGCGATTACACCGAACTGGCGCAGCTCCGCGTGCTGATCGAAACCTCGGCGCTGATCAACACCTCGTTCGACCTCGACGACATCCTCACCCAGGCGATGGAAGTCATCGTCCAACTGACCGGCGCAGAGCGCGGCTATATCCTGCTGCGCGATCTGGTGACCGGCAGAGTCGAGGTGCGCATCGCCCGCGAGTCCACCCGCAGCGCCGGCGATGACATCAGCACCACCGTGATCGATCACGTCCTGAGCACCGGCAAACCGATGGTCACCGACAACGCCTCCAGCGATCCGCGCATGCTGGGCAGCGAGACCATCGCCAAATTCACCCTGCGTTCGATCATCTGCGTGCCCCTGATCACCAAAGAGACGCTGATCGGCGCGATCTACGTTGACAACCGCCTCAAAGAAGGCGTCTTCACCGAAAAAGAGATGAACCTGATGCAGGCATTCGCCAATCAGACCGCCGTCGCCATCGAGAACGCCCGCCTCTTCGCCGACGTGCAGGCGACCCTGACCGAGATCACCGCCACCAAGGAACTGCTGGAGAACATCTTCGCCTCGATCATCAGCGGGGTGATCACCACCAGCGCCGAAGCCACCGTCACCACTTTCAACCGCGCCGCCGCCGAAATCCTGGCGACGCCGCCGGAAAGCGCCGTCGGCAAGCCGGTGCAGCAGCTTTATCCCTACATCGGCGATCTGTCGCAGCAGTTTCGCGGCGTCCTCACCGGAAATCAGCCCGTCAAGCTGGAGACGCAGACCGCCATCCCGCAGCGCGGCGATGTCACGCTCAGCCTGAAGATCAGCCCGCTGCGCAGCGCCGCCCAGTCGATTCAGGGCGTGGCGATGGTCATGGACGACCTGACCGAAGAGCGCGAGCGCGAGAAGACGCTGGAGATGCTGCGGCGCTACTTGCCGCCCGGCATGATCGAAAACATCGAGCAGATCTCCAGGCTCGACCTGGGCGGTGAACGCCGCGAGATCACCTCGATGTTCGTCTTTGCCTGTCCCTACGAGATGGGCGAGACCGACCGACCGGAAGCGCTGATGGCGGTGCTCAACCAGTACCTCGATGTGACGACGCGGGTGGTCCATAACGGGCGGGGCATCATCGATAAGTATATGGGCAATGAGGTCATGGTGCTGGTCAACAGCCAGCTGAACCCGGCGGAAGATCACGCCCTGCGCGCCGTCAACATGGCGCTGGATCTGCGCGACGCCTTTCTGGACCTGTACGACCGGCTCGGCGTCGGACGCGAGAATCACCAGTACCGCATCGGCATTCACACCGGCGTGGCGACTCTGGGCAACGTCGGCAGCGTCAACCGGCGCAGCTTCACCGCCATCGGCGACGCCATCAACCTGTCGAAGCGCCTGCAGGAGAACGCCAAGCCGGGGCAGATCATCATCAGCGAGGATACGCTCAACCATGTCCTGCGCCGCTCCTCGCGCCAGCAGCTGACGGGCATCCGCTTCGACGAACGCGACCCTCTTCAGGTCAAGGGGCGGCGGCAGATGACCCGCATCTACGAAGTGTTCAGGCAGGGCGGCTGAAAGCATGAACGAACAAACCTCGCGCATGAGCAGGCGGACCAACGGCGGGTCGGCACAGGAACAGCTCCGGCAGATCATGTCCGATGTCGATACGCTGGAAGAGGTCTTCCGTTCGGAACGGGCGGTGCTGCGCCGCCGCGCCATGAGCCTGCCGGGCGGGACGCTGGAACGTCTGCGGCAGCTGCACAGCCGGCTGGATGCGCTGAGTATTTCGCTGATCTCCCGGCAGATCGAGCTGCGCCAGCTTCGCGCGCTCGCCGAGACGACGGCACTGATCAACTCCACGCTCGACACCAACAGCGTGCTGAACCAGGTGATGGATACCGTCGTGCAGCTGACCGGGGCGGAGCGCGGCTATATCATGCTGACGAACAAGGTGACCGGCGCGCTGGAATTCCGCGTGGCGCGCGGAGTGGACCGCGAACAGCTCAGCCGCGACGAGTTCATCGTCAGCAACACCATCATCAACGAGGTGTATACCACCGCTCAGCCCGTGCTGACCGACAACGCCCGCGCCGACCCGCGTTACCAGAGCATGGAAAGCATCGTCGGCTATCAACTGCGCAGCATCCTCGCCGTGCCGCTGATCGTGCGTGGGGAAGTGATCGGCGTGGTCTACTGCGACAATCGGGCGCTGACCGCCGTCTTCAAGGACAGCGAACTCAACCTGCTGACCGCCTTCGCCAATCAGGCGGCGGTCGCCATCGAAAACGCCCGGCTGTTCGAGGCAGTGCGGGCGCAGCTTGCCGAGATCACCGCCATGCGCGACCTGGTGGACAGCATCTTCACCTCGGTGATCAGCGGCTTGATCACCCTGAACGGGCGCGATGAGATCACGGCGTTCAACCACGCCGCCGAGACGATCACCCGCCTTTCGGCGCATCAGGTGATCGGCATGCCGCTGTTCGCCGTCCTGCCCTATCTGCGCCAGCCGCTCGCCCAGCGCATGGCGGCGGTGCGCGCCGGCGAAACCCAGGCGCGGCTGGAATTCGAGGTGACGCCGCCGGAACAGGGGCGGCGCATCTGGGACGCCAGCATCAGCCCATTGAGCGGCAGCGGCGGCAGCGTGGTGCTGGTGCTGGACGATCTGACCGAACAGCATGAACGCGAGTCGCAGCTCACCGAGGCGCGCCGCTACGTGCCCCTGGCGCTGGTGGAGAACCTGCGCAGCGAAGATCTCGCCAATCTGGGCGGGCAGATGCGCGAAATCACGGTCATGTTCGCCGATGTGCGCGGCTTCACCCAGTTCAGCGAACAGCTTGAGCCGGAAAAGCTGATGGAGATCATCAACCGCTACCTGAGCGTCGCCAGCGACTCGATCAACCTCTTCGAGGGCATGGTCGACAAATATGTCGGCGACGCAGTGACCGGGCTGTTCAACACCCAGCTGAACCCTCAGGGCGACCATGCGCTGCGGGCGGTGCGCGCTGCGCTCTCCACAATCATGGATGTCGAGGCGCTGCACGAAGTCCTCGCCGGCGACGAGCAGCTCTATTTCGGTATCGGCGTCCACACCGGCACGGCGGTCCTGGGCAACGTCGGCAGCGCCGAGCGGCGCGAATTCACCGCCATCGGCGACGCTGTGGAATTTGCCAAGCTGCTGCAAGAAAATGCTGAAAAGGGCGATGTGCTCCTCAGCCCCGAGACCTACGAGGCGGTCAAAGACCACTTCGACTGTGAAGCGCTGGCTCCGCGTAAAACCAAGAATCGCCCGGACTTCACTGTCATGTACCGCGTGGTCGGCATGAAGCGGTGAAGGATACCCTCACCAGACCTTTCGTCCAATCGCTCCTGAACCGCGCTATACTAGATAGTGTTAACTTCTCGTAATTCGCTGGCGGCGGACTATGCCTATCGCCAATTATCCTGATCTGTTGGGCTTCCTCACCGGCGGCGAGCGCTGCAATGCCGACGCCGTGCAGCTGGCAGTCGCCACGCGCCCGCGCGTCGTGCGCATCGGACGTCCGTTCGAAGTGATCATGCTGGTGCAGAACGCGACGAACGTCGATGTCGATGTCACCATGACGCTTCAGCTGCCGCTGGTCGATCTGAAGAAGCAGCGCGACCGCTTCGTCACCAAGTCGCAGCGCCTGCTCGTCGGCATCAAACCCGCCGAAATCGGCTATATCGTCCTGCCCGCCTCGACCCTGCCCGACACCGCGCCGGGGGAATACGTCATCACCGTCGAGTTCGCCGTCAAGACGCTGGGGGTAAAACCCAAGCGTATCCGCCTGGCGGAAGGGGGCGGCAGATTCCGCCCTCAGGACCTGCCGCAGGAAAATCAGGAGCTGCTCGAGGGGCTGAAGGACCTGAGCTGGGTCACGTCGCGCAAACGCCTGAGCGCTACGCTGGAAGCGCCGTTGAACCTGTTGAGCGGCGGCGTGGCGAAGTACACCGACTTTTCGCCGGGCTGGGTCAGCCTGTGCCGCCTTTCGGATTACGACGATCCTCGCCCGCTGCTGCACGAGGTTGCCGAGCGCATTCAGATCGAAACCCTGCCGCAGCTGAAGCGGACGAATCTCTACGAGCCACTCCTCAAAGTGACGCTGGAACGCTTCGAAGAGTCCGGTTTTCCGCTGCGTGAAGCGGAGGCGGTGGTGATCGCAAAACTGCTGACGCTGGTCCTGGAGTATGCGACGCCCAAGCAGAACCAGCATGGGCACATCGCCGCGCGCGAGTACAACATCGCCGCGATGGTCGAGCGCGACCCGCTCGACATCGACCGTCCCCGGCTGCCGCACTGGTTCCGCCAGTTCATCCGCTACGCCGAAAAAGACGAGCGCGTCTTCGGAAGACCCGCTCCCGTCATCCTGGGCTATCTGTATGAGGAACTGATCGCCGATGCCTTCGACTACGCCTTCGCGCTGGTCGAAGAGGCTTCGGGCGAGGAACTGGGCACGCCAGAGGAGATGGTCGCCTATCGCGAGCGCATCGTGACGGCGCTGCGCAGCCGTCAGGGGATGGATTTCAGCCTGACCTACCTGCCCCTGATCATCGGCGGCGCGATTCGCAGTGATCAAATCCCCCTGCAAGGAGAGCATCCCTCGGATGTCGTGCGCCAGATCGGCAAATGTCTGGAGGAGCGGGTGTTCAACAGCCGCGACGACGAGCGCCCGATCTTCGAACTGGCGAACGAGATTCTGGCGCGTATCGGTCAGCGACACGGCTTCACCCCGACACATCTGTGAGGCATGGCGTAATGCACGAAAGGATGCGGCGCGATGACGAGTCCCGACGCTCTGGGGTTTGACCCTCTCTATCCCGACGTTCTCGGCGCAATTGCCGGCGGACTGCGGATCGATCTTGGCGATGTGCAGGCGGCGGTCGGGCTGTTCCCGCGCAGCGCCTACTACAATCAGCCGGTCGAGATCGTCGTCCTGCTGCAAAACATGATCGACCGTCAGGTCGAAGTGCGCGTGGAGCTTCAGGCGCCCAGCAAGGACGAACGCGGCGCGCCGGTCAAGATCGCTGCGCCGCGCGGCGCAGTCGCGCACACCCTGAGCGGCGGCGAAGTGGGGGCGCTGCGCCTGCCGATCCTGCCCATGCTGCCGACCCAGCCCAATCCAGCGCTGCCTGTTCAGGTCAGCATCAAGACGCGCAGCCGGGGTGGGGCGCCGGTGCGTTCACCCGCCGGGGGTGCGCTTCCGTCGGTGCTGGCGGTCTCGCCGTTCAAGGTGCAGGCGCTGCGCGACATCGAGTTCGCCGACCCGCTGGAAGACATGCGCGGCGAAAACATCCTCCTCACCTTCGATCTGGCGTCGAAGCAGCTGCCTATGCCCAAGGTCATGCCCAAAACGAGCTACGAAACCCTGTGGGCGCAGCAGCAGATGCATGAGGAGAAGGCGCACATCGGCGAACACCTCGACGCGGCGCGCCTGGTGGCGACCTCGTTCATGCGGGCGGAGGTGTTCGAGCCGCTGCTGCATTCCACCGATGAGGTTTTTGGGATGCACGGCATGCCGCTGCATCCCGGCGAGGCAGCCGCCATCGCCAAACTGCTGACCTACGCCCTTTCGGATCGCTCGGACAGCGATCCGTCGTTCCGCTATGAAGATCAACGCTGGTTCCAGGTGCTCGCGCAGACGCTCGCCCACGACGAGAAGGTCGCCCGCTGGACCGGCGGCGAGATCGTCGGGCGATTTCTGTACGAAAGCGTGGTCTACGACGCCGTCCTGCTCGGCTTCACGCTGATCCGCCCGCGTGTGCGCACTAACCTGGGCGACCGCGCCGAACGCATCGCCTACGCCAACAAGGTGGTGCGCTGGCTCGCCGGGCAGCTTCCGCCCGATCTGGTCTACGCCTATCTCCCGCTGGTGCTGGGCGGCGTGGTGGTCAATCATCTGGTGACCGGACCGGGAGATGATCCCTGGGGGCTGCTGGAGAATCTGCGCGAGGCGTATCGCGGACGCATTCGTCTGGTGGAAAGCAGCGCACAGGAGATCTTCGACATGCTCGACCGTCTGCTTCAGATGGGAGAGGATGATCTGCGCCGCGCTCGCATCATGCGCCCGTAAAGCGCGGCGTTCGTCCCACCGTTCCTTCCCGCCTTATTCCCAAATGCTGACGCCAGACAGCGCCGTGGCGATCTGCTCTGGAAAGCGCGCCATGTCGATAGGTTTGCTGATGTAGCCGTCGAAGCCTCTGGCAACCGCCTGCGGAATTTCGATAGAGGCGTCGCGCGCTGACACGGCGACGACCGGCACGCCGGCGAACTGCACCCGCGAGCGGATCGAGGCATAAACGTCGTAGCCGCTCAAGCCGCCGGGCAGCGAGAGGTCCAACAGGATCATGTCCAGCGGCGCGAACGCCTCCATACGGACGATCAGATCGCCGCCGCCCCAGTAATGAAAGTCGAGGATCGCGCCGGCACGCTCCAGGATAGTCTTGACGATGAACCGGTTTCTGACATCGTCTTCTACGTAAAAGATTCTTTTCCCTTGCAGGGGTTTCATGAACTCTTCGCTTGCCCTTCGTCCGAATCCAGATAGTGCGCGAAATTCTCCAGCGCCCGTTTGACGCGCTTGACCATGTGTTCGTCGGCGCTTTCCAGGAGCGCCTGTAAATGCGGGATGGCGCGCGGATCGCCCAGCATGCCCAGCGCGCTGACGACGGTCAGGCGCAGAGAGCTGCCGGTGTTCGGCGCGCTCAGGATTTGCAGCAGCGGCTCCAGCGCCTTTGACGAACCAAGCATGCCGAGCGCCTGAACGATAGAAATCTGCACCAGATAGGTGCTGGTATGCAGGTTGTCGAGGAGAACGTCGACGGCATGCGGCTGTCGCGCAACGTACTCAACGGCGATCTGCCCCAGGAGCGGATTTTCGGACGGGATCAGCCCGGTCATCGTGTCGTAGACGACGGAGTGATCCTGTGCCGCAAGGACTCGCGCGGCGCTGACAGCGCGGCGCATCGACCCGACGCGAATCTGATCGATCAGCAGCGGGTAAGCCATGCTGCCCATCGCGATCAGCCGTTCAGAGGCGGCGGTCCGCTCGTCCCAGTCCGGGCTGTCCAGCGCCTCAACCAGGCTGCCAATTGAAGGATCGACCTGCTGACTTCCGTTCATCGTTCTCTCGCTCAGGTAGATTAGGCGACGTGCCATACACTTTCACCTTGCAAGACCCGTTGAATCAGCGTAGGGAACGTAGTGGCGCTCAAGGGCTTTGCGATGACCCCATCGAAGCCGCTGGCGCGAAGCTGGGCGGCTTCCTCGTTAGTGACGAAGACGGTCAGAGCAATGACCCGCACCGACGCAAACTGCGGCAGACTTCGAATGACTTGCAGCATGGCGAAGCCGTTCAAAGGCTGCACGTGAAGATCCATCAGGATGACGTCGGGCGGGCTTGGCAGCGCCCGCAGGCGCTCAGCAAAAGCCACGCTGTTTTCAAACATCTGCAAGCGCTCCACACCCATTACCACCTGCATGATCATGTGGAGGATTTCCCGGCTCAATGCGTCGTCATCAACGTAGAGGTAGCAGTGACGATTGAACATGGATACTTTCTCACCTCGTAAGGCGACCTGACTCAAAAAGCCTGGCGGACCGGTGTCTCCTGCATCTGCCGAAGCAGCGCCGGCGACCGCACGGGCAGCGTGAAGAAGAACGCCGCCCCGTGTTCCGGTTCACTGTGTGGTTCACTGTGCAGCCAAAGCCGCCCGCCGTGCGCCTGCACCAGACGGTGGGCAATGGGCAGCCCTATTCCCTGCCCGACTCCGCGTCCGACTCGCGCTTCCAGCGGGTTCGTCGGAACCGACGGCTCAAAGAGGCGGTCCTGATCTTCGACGGGAATCCCTGGACCGGTATCGATCACCGCGAACAGCAGTTCAGCGGCACGCAGTTTGACACTGACCGTCACCGACCCGCTTTCGGTGACCCTGATGGCGTTGGCGATCAGGGTGCGAAGAATCTGCCGGATGCGCCAGCGGTCACCAACGATCCGGGGCAGATGCGGGTCGATGTCCTCGAAATACTGCGCATCCTTCCCGTGCAGCAGGGCGAGCGCCGCGCCCCGGAGGTCCGCCATTTCAGCGTACAGGTCGATGTCGTCTTCGATGACCAGCCGGAGCATGCCCGATTCGATGCGGACGGCATCTACCACGTCGTTCATCATGTCCAGCAGCTGCCGACCGCCCTCCAAAGCCTTCTCCAGCGCCGCGCGCTGGCTGTCGTTGACCTCGCCCATCATCCCCTGCGCGACGAACTCGGTGTAGTTGAGCACGGCGTTGAGCGGCGTGCGCAGGTCGTGACTGACGCCGGCGAGAAACCGGCTTCTGACCGTCTCCACCGCCTGAAGACGCTCGATGGCGATGGCGGCGGCTTGTGCGCCGGCGCGCAGCGTCTCCAGATCGGCGGCGCTGAAGTCCTGGGGCGTGTCGCCTGTGAAGACGAGCGCGCCCAGCGTCCGGCTGCCGGCGAAGAGTCCGGCGCTGGCGACCGCCTTCAGACCGGCATCCCGGCAGAATGCGCGCAGCGGCGTATCCGGCTGCCGTTCCACATCCACGATGACCCGCAGCGGTTCGCCCGGCAGCGGAAAGACGAAGGCGGGCATCTGCCGGTTGGCGGGCATCACGCTCCCCAGCGGGGGGCGCATCGCCGCCAGCACAGCGCCCTGCGCCGCGTGCGGCTCGACCTCCACCAGGAGGAGCCAGACGCCGACGGCGGGCGCGGCGACCTCATCGGCGACCGCCTTCAGCACTTCGGCGTAGTCGGCGGCGCGGTTCATCGCCGCGCTGAGCCGGTCGCCCTGCATCATTTGCCGCCGCACCGATTCCAGGTCGCGGGTGCGCTCGGCGATCTGCCGTTCCAGCCGCGCGATCTGCGCCGCCTGGCTTTCACCTCTCCGGCGCTGACGGGCGCGTCGTCTCCAGGCGGCAGTCAGCCGTTCAAGGATGGCGGCGAAGAAAATGCCTGCAGGGAAAACCGGCGGACGGCGTTGGCTGTGCAGCATCGGCGTCGATCCTGGAAAAATGCGCTGCGTTCTGGCTGTCCGGGAATGAAAGTTGAGGGTGCGCCAGCCAGATCGTCAAGCTCGCTCACTGCCTCACAGGATAGCGGATCCGCCAAATCTGGACGACTGTCTCGTAGGAGGGTTTTCGCGCGCGACACCCTATCCAGATGGACAGGGCTGCACTCTCCATGCGGATACTCCCATGTGGAGAGAAGATCATACGGGTGCTGCTCCCGCGCCATCCGCATGATCAACGGCGGGCGAACGCCTGACATTCGTTGTTTTCCCTCAGCCCGCCTCGGCGTTAAGCTGTTGAAAGGAATGACGGTTCATTCTGCTTTCAGCAAGCGAGGACGCCATGCGTTTGAGAAAAGTGCCGTTCTGGATTCCGCTGCTCGCCGCCCTGCCCCTGGCGCTGACCGCCCTGGCGCAGGACTTCACACCCATCGATATTACGCAAATACTTCCCCCCGATAACAGAAGCGCCTGATACGCCCACCCCGCCGCCCCTCCTGCCGACGCCCTCTCCGCTGCCTGATACGGCGACCGTATCGCCGCCGCTGATCACGCCCACCCTGGCGGCTGCGGAGCGCCGTTTCGAGGGGCT
>JAEURA010000098.1 GCA_016789005.1 Anaerolineae bacterium | reverse complement strand
CCCCTACGAGAGCGTTGATGAATTATCAAATACAGGATCAAACAACCATGCAGGATCGCTTACTCTCTCCCGACCCGGCGCAGCGGCGGCTTGCCCGGTCACTGTACGAACGAGCGCGCGGGCTGCCCCTGGTCTGCCCGCATGGACACGTCAACCCGCGCCTCCTGGCAGAAGAACCCTACGACTGGGGCACGCCGGTCGATCTGCTGATCATCCCCGATCACTACATCTTCCGTATGCTCTATTCGCAGGGCATCTCGTTGGAAGCGCTGGGCATCCCCCGCAAGGATGGCGGTGACATCGAAACCGACCATCGCGGCATCTGGCAGACGGTCTGCGATCACTGGCATCTCTTTCGCGGCACACCGACGGGCGTCTGGCTGCGTGACGAACTGCGCGACGTCTTTGGCGTCACCGAAAAGCTGAACAGCGCCAACGCCCAGGCGATCTACGATCACCTCGGCGAACGCCTGGCGACGCCTGAATTCCAGCCGCGCCGCCTCTTCGAACGCTTCAACATCGAGGTGCTGGCGACCACCGACGGCGCAGCCGACTCGCTGGAAGAGCACCGCGCCATTCGCGAGTCGGGGTGGCGCGGGCGGGTCATCCCGACCTTTCGCCCGGACGCCGTCGTCAATCTGGACACCGAAGGCTGGCGCGCGCACATCGACCGGCTGAGCATCGCGTCGGGCATCGCCATTCACGACTACCGGACTTTCATCACCGCGCTGGAAGTGCGGCGTGGGTTCTTCAGGTCGATGGGGGCGACCGCCACCGACCATGCCGCCGTCTCCGCTTACACCGGATGGCTGAGCGACGGCGATGCCGACGCGATCTTCGCGCGCGCCATCGCCGGCAGCGCTTCTGAAGCCGACGCGGCGCGCTTCACCGGGCACATGCTGATCGAGATGGCGCGGATGAGCGTCGATGATGGCTTGGTCATGCAGCTCCATGTCGGCAGCGCGCGCAATCACAACCCGACGATCTTCGCGCGTCACGGGCGCGACATGGGCGCGGACATCCCCCTGGCTGCGGAATTCACCCGAAACCTCAAGCCGCTGCTCGACGCCTTCGGGAGCGATCCTCGCCTGACTCTGGTGCTGTTCAACCTGGACGAGACGAACTACAGCCGCGAACTCGCGCCCCTGGCGGGGCATTATCCGGCGCTTCGGCTGGGTCCTCCCTGGTGGTTTTTCGACAGTGTCAACGGCATGATCCGCTTCTTCGACTCAGTGGTCGAGACGGCGGGCATCTACAACACCGCCGGATTCAACGACGACACCCGCGCTTATCCGTCGATCCCGGCGCGCCACGACGTGTGGCGGCGGGTCAGCGCCGACTGGCTTGCCGGGCAGGTGCTGCGCGGTATCATCGACGAGGAAGACGCCGCCGAGATGATCGTCGATCTGGCGTATCGGCTGGCGAAGCGGACCTACAAACTGGGCGAGGCATGATGACCGATTTTGCGGAATGGCAGGACATTTCAGGTTCAGGCGTCGCGTTGGAAGGCGCGAGCTATGCGCTGGTCGGGCGCGAGGCAGACGGGGGACGCGCGCTTTCGGTGAAAGGCAGCACGACCGGATTCAGCGCCGCGCTGGCGGAAGCGAGTGATGCGGGTGTGTACCCGCTGACGGCGGAGAATGCCAGGGCGCTGCGCAGCCGCCTGCCCTGGCTCAACCCCGTCCCGCTGGGACTGCGCACCTCCGCCGGATTTGGCGACCGCCTGGGAGTCGCCACGCCTGGGCACATCGCGGCGGTGCGCGGCACGGGCGTCGCGCCGATCTTCGCGCAGCAGTCGGTCCGCGAGAACACGCGCACCGGGCGCACCCCCCAGTTGGTGCTCGACGACGCCATGTGGAGCGTCTTCGCCTGCGGCTGGCGCGACCCCTGGGGGGCGGATGCCGATCACCTCAAGCAGCCCGCTGACATCCCCGCCTTCGCCGATGCCGGCTACACCTTCTTCACCATCGACCCTGGCGATCACGTCGATGACGCCGCCGAACAGGACGACCTGGCGACCCTGCGCGCCAAAGCCGGGGCGCTCGACTGGGCGACGCTCGGCAGTTCGCTGGAGGACGCCCGTGCGTCCTATCTGCGGACCTTTGCGCTCGACAGCCTGACGCTGACTTTCGATGAACAGGCGCTCCTCAAGGCGCTGGTCAAATATGGTTCAGCCGTCGCCCATACCGTCCGCATGGCGGGGCAGCTTCAGGTTAGCATGGCGGGGCGTCCCTTCGAGATGGAGATCTCGGTCGATGAGACCGGCACCACGACCTCGCTGCACGAGCATCTGTTTATCGCCTCGGAATTGACCCGCCTGCGCGTGCCGTTCGTCAGCCTTGCGCCGCGCTTCGTCGGGCGGTTCGAGAAAGGCGTCGATTACATCGGCGATCTGGGCGAACTCGACGCCAACATCGGCGGACACGCCGCCATCGTGCGCCATTTCGGGAGCAGCTACAAGCTCAGCCTGCATACCGGGTCGGACAAATTCGGGGTCTATCCCATCGCCATGCGCCACACCGGCGGACGGGTGCACCTCAAGACCGCCGGGACGAGCTATCTTGAGGCGCTGCGCCTGATGGCGAACGTCGATCCGGCGCTGTTCCGCCGCGTCCTCGACTTTGCCCGCGAACGCTACGAGACCGACCGCCGCACCTATCACGTCTCGGCGCTGCTGGAGCGCGTGCCCGCCATCGACGTGCTTGGCACCAGCGACCTGCCGGCGCTGCTCGACGAATTTGACGCCCGGCAGGTGCTTCATGTGACCTTCGGCTCGGTGCTGGATCATTTCGGTGCGGACCTGCGGCAGATGCTCTCTGCCCACGCGGCAGAGTACACCGAAACGGTGCGGCGGCACTTCGACCGGCATCTAGAGGCGTTCAAAACCCGGTCATAAATCGTACACCTGACCCCCGGCGCTCCGCCTATCGCCTGGCGGAGCGCCGCCCCGTAGTCTTTACATCAGGCGGATCGTCGCCATCGCGTGCGGAGGCAGTTCGACCCGCCAGCGTCCCTGTCCATCTTCGCCGACGCTCAGCGCCGCCAGCGTGACGCGGTCCGGCTCCTGGGCGCTGTTGCAGTCGCGCGGCGAGGTGGCGGTGAGAATTTTCGCCTCGATGACCTGCCTCGAACCGGCGACCTGAAGCGCCACCGCCGCCGGCTGGCTGAGATGCCGGTTGATCAGCGTGACCGCCGTTTCTCCCGCCTGGACGGACGCTGTGCCGCTCACCGCGTTGGCGCTGCCCGGCACAGACGCGCCGTGCAGCACCTCGACGGGGAGCGCTTGCGCACCGATGTGCGGCACATGCAGTTGGAAGGCATAGTAAGTCGGCGTCACCCACATCGCCGCGCCCTCGGTCATCACCGGGGCGTGCAGCACGTTGACGATCTGCGCCAGGTTCGCCATCGACAGGACGCCGCACTGCCGGTGGAATCCTTCGAACGCCACCCCCGCCGCCAGCGCGTCGCGGAGTGTGCCCGCCTGCTCGTAGGTGATCGGTTCGCGGTGCAGTTCTGCGCCATCCGGTCCCCACGAGCGCGCTTCCGGGTGCCACACACCCCACTCGTCCAGCGCGATGCCGACCTTGTGCGTGGCGTTTCCCAGCGCAGCGCGAATCATGTCGGCGGTGCGGCGCACGAAGTCCTCTGTGGCATCGGCTTCCGCCAGCAGCCCGTAGTAGTGCTCGTCGTCGAAGTCAAGCTCCTTGCCGCCGTTGATCCAGTAGCGATGGATCGAGAAATGATCCATCAGCGGCATGTGACGCCGGTTGGTGTCCATGAACTGCTCATTCCAGGCGTCGTCATGACCGCAGGCGACCATCTCCGCTTTCGGATCGACGTGGCGCAGCATGGTGGCATAGCGGCGGTACTCGCGGGCGTAGGTTTCGGCGTCGTAGCTGCCGCCGCAGCCCCAGTTCTCGTTGCCCACGCCCCACAGCCGGACGCCGAACGGCTCCGGCGATCCATTGGCGGCGCGCTCACGCTGCAAAGATGTATGCACGGCGGTGTTGCAGTATTCGAGCCAATCGCACAATTCCTGCGGCGATCCGCTGCCGACGTTGCCCGCCAGGTATGGCTCTGCGCCGAGCAGGCGGCACAGGGCGATGAACTCGTGCGTGCCCAGGCTGTTGTCGTCTTCGACCTGCAAGCCGCACGACATGCCGAGCCGTCGCGCTCGCTCGTGCGGCGCGCCGATGCCGTCGCGCCAGTGGTAGTGATCGGCATAGCAGCCGCCGGGCCAGCGCAGCAGCGGCACGGGCATGGCTTTCAGGGCATCGACCACATCCTTGCGAAAGCCCCCGTAGCGCGGCAGGTCGATGTCGCCCGTCCCCACCCACAGACCGTCATAGCAGCAGCGCCCCAGGTGTTCGGCAAAGTGCCCGTAGAGGCGCGGCGAAATCGTCCCGATTGGACTCGCCGTTCGGACGACAAGGCTGGTCTCGATCATCTTCTGATTTCCTTCGTGGTGGTCATTTGTCGGGCGCGGCAGCGAGCCTTCGCCGTTACGCCGACAGCATTCTGATGGCGGACAGTGTGACTCCTGGGCGCTCCCGGCGCAACCTGCCGCCGCCGTGCGCCTGGGCTGACGGCTTCCAGAAAAAGGCTTTACAATGAATGCACATGAAGACATGTGTCGGTCGTCAGCCACGACTGGAGGAACGCATGAAAACCCCTGTTCTTGTGACCCTGGCGCTCTTGCTGCTCTTTGGCGTCCTGCCTGCTTTCGCCGATCAGGTCAACTACGTCAGCCAGCCCGATGAACTGGTCGTCTTCCTGAACGATGTCGCTTACGTGCGCGATACCCTGCGCATCCCCGGCGGCGCCGAAACCCGCATCCTGCTGCCGCCGCAGATCTTCCAGGATACGCTGCTGGTGCAGGATGGTGGGGAGCGCCTGGGGCAGTACCGCATCAACCGTTCGGGCGGCGAGATTCTGCTGCTGCTGGAAGCCGTTGACGCCGAACTGCGCGACATCACCCTGGAATACCTGACCGCCGGAATCCGCTGGAAGCCCGTCTACGACATGGCGTTCGGCGAAGCCGACCCGGCGAACGTCACCTTCAACTTTTTCGCCGAGGTGCGCAACGACTCCCTGGCGCTGGAGGACGTCACCGTGACCCTGGCGGCGGGGAATGTCAGCACCAGCCAGCAGATCGACTCGCTCTCGACCGTCACCATGAATCAGTACATCGCCGGCTACCAGGAGACCGGGACCGCCGCGCTGGCACAGGGGGCGGTGACCATCCAGTACATCTATCCACTGACCGGCGGCGTCACGGCGCAGCCGGGAGAAACCCTGTACACGCAGCTGTTCGGGGGAAACCTGCCGGCGCGTCGTCTGCTGCTGTGGAACGCCCGCGACGAGCGCCAGATCACCGTCATCTACAAGGTGGAAAACGCCTCTGCCGTGCCCCTGGCGGAAGGGATCGTCCGGTCCTATCAGGATGGACTGTTCGTTGGCAGCGACTTCATCGAATTCACCCCGGTGGGCAGCGAAGGCAGTGTGACCGTCGGCGGGGTGCAGGATGTGCGCGTCAACCGCGTCGAGACCACCACCTATCACAGCGAGTGGCTGTTCGAACAGGACACCCTGCACGAGATCACGCTGACGCTGACCAGTTTCAGTCAGGAGGATCTGGAAGTCGAGGTCGTCGATTTCTACGCCATGACCGCCGGCGGCTTCGAGTTTTCCAGCGAAGCCGGCTTCGAACCGGGCAATCAACTGCGGTGGCATCTGACGCTCCCGGCGGGTGAGACGGTGGAGATCACCTATACGTATCGCGCCGAGTCCTGAAGGTCTCGAAGGAAATCCGCAAGGGGGCGAGCCGCCGGGTTGTCCCTACGAGGCGCTGGAGGTGGACGACCCGCCGGGTCGTCCCTACGAGGCGTTGGCGGTAGGGGCGAGCCGGCGGCTCGACCATCGAAAATTGCATGACCTACCCTGAGCAGCGCACAGCGTAGGGTATCCGTCGCTGTACACGCTTCCGCCCGATCCGTATAATCCAGCGGTGTTTTTGGCACGACGGAACGCAGACAGTGACCGATAACCTCAGCGATACCCAGCCGATCCGCCCGGTGAACCCCTTCGCCGGTGAAGCGCCGCTCACGCCGACCATCGACCCGGAGGCGGACGGACGCGGACGCGGTTGTTTTGTTCAGATCGTCGTCGGCGGCATCCTGCTGCTATTCGCCCTCGCCATCGTCGCCCTCGCCGGACTTGCCGGCTGGACGAACGGGCAGCGCGACGGCAGCAGGGTGATCGCCGCCACGCGCGAGAGCGCTGTTCGGGCACAGTTGGACGAGATTCCGGGCGATGTTGCCAGCGGCAACCTGATCGTGCTCGACGCTCGCATCCGCTGGCTGGCGACTCAGACGCCCGCCGTCGCCAGTCTTCCAGATATCATGGCGACGGGGACCGCGCTGTACTTCAGCAGCCTGCCGACGGCGACCTTCACGCCATCGCCGACTGCGCTCCCTACTGCCACCCTCGAATCCGGTGAACAGACCGTCCTGCCGACCCCGGCGGGCGGCAGTTACGATCTTGCGGCGATCATGGGGCAGGCGCAGGCGGCGATCACCTCTTCGCAGTGGGAGGATGCCATCGAACTGCTGGACGTAGTCCTCGCCGTCGATCCCAATTATCAGTCCGGGCAGGTGCGCACGCTGATGTCGCAGGCGCTCAACAACTTCGCCCGCGAACTCTACAATTCCGGGCAGCCCGCCGCTGCCAACCTGATCGTCGCTCGCGCGGAGGAGTTCGGCACGCTGGCGGAAGGGCTGAGCTTCGAGCGCTACGCCGGCGAGCTGTATCTGACGGCGCGGGCAGGGGTGAGTACCGGCAGTCAGACCGCCATCAATGCGCTCAACGAATTGCTTGGTCTGGGCGCAGGCGGGCGCTACTACACCGAAGCCCAGCAGCTCCTCTACGATGCCTACGTCCGGCGCGGCGACGCCTACGTCGGGCAGGGCAACCCCTGTGCGGCGATGTCCGAATACCAGCGGGCGATGGGGGTGTTCGCCTCCGGTTCCGCCAACGGCAAATACGCTGCTGCCGAAGCCGCCTGCGCGGCGCTCTCGGCGCCCACCGCAGACCCGAACTGGTTCCTGACCCCCGGCGCATCCCCGCCGGTCGCCCCGATCGGCGTGCCGGGTTCGTAAGCCGAAATCCGCCGCAACAATACCGCATCAAATGCGTTGCGGCGGACTGGTGAATGACCGTACTCTAGACAGGGTCAGCATTTGACCGGCTTCTGCGTCTGAACACAGTGCAGCGACTCGTCGTCGGCGGCTGGAACGGAGGAGGGACATCATCATGGCAACAAATACCTACCACTTCATCACGCACTGGCGCATACAGGCTGATCTGAAGGAAATTGTGGACATCATCAGCGACGCCGAAGACCTGCCGCGCTGGTGGCCCTCGGTGTACCTGGAAGTCCGCGAGCTGGAAGGAGGTGACTCTACGGGTGTCGGCAAGCGTGTCTCGCTGTACACAAAGGGTTGGCTGCCCTATACGCTGCGCTGGCAGTTTCGGGTCACCGAATCCAACGCACCCTACGGGTTCACCCTGGAAGCGGAGGGAGATTTCGTTGGTCGCGGCATCTGGACGTTCGCCGGCGATGGTCCCTGGGTCAATATTCGCTATGACTGGCAGATTGAAGCGGAGAAGCCGCTGCTCAAACGGCTGTCTTTCCTGCTCAAGCCGCTCTTTTCAGTGAATCACCGGTGGGCGATGGCGCGCGGCGAAGAAAGTCTGCGCCTGGAGCTGGCGCGCCGCCACAGCGATCCTATGGGTTCCGGGCACATTCCGGCGCCGCCCCCGGCGACTCCGAGCGATCCGCTGCGCTGGCTGGCGTTCGTCGTCAGCGGGCGATGAAGTCCGCCTGCGTCACAAACCTGGGCTGCGGCGCACGCCGCCAGCAGGACAGCCCGGCAGGAATCACCGATAGGACGCCAGTTCTCCCAGGAATCGCGCGTAAATCTCACCCAGCAGCGCGCCGCCGTTGAGGAAGACGCTCGCCACCGAAGGGACCGTCTCCAGCTTCGCCTGGGGTAGATACGCCGTCATGCGGTGCGCCAGTTCGATGGGGTGCAGTGGGTCGGCGGGCCAGGCGATGATGCAGATCGGCATGGTGAGCTGCGCGATTTCCGCCAGATCGTCGAAGATCACCCAGTCCTTGACGGTATCCAGCGCCGTGATCAGGCTTTGCTCCTGGTGTGAGCTTTGCATTTCGCGCACCGCCTCGATGACTTCTTCCGAAGCGCCCCAGTTGTCGCGCATGCGCTGCGCCGAAAGCCGCAGATATTCCTCCAGACCGTACTGTTGAATCTCCATCGCCATCATGTGCAGCGAGGGGATTTCCGGGTTCGGGACATCGCTGAATGCTGGACCGGTCAGCAGCAGGGCGCTGACCCGGTGCGGGTATTTGAGCGTGAAGAGCAGGGTCGTCGCCGCGCCCATCGATTCGCCCTGAACAATCGCCTTTTCGATGCCGTAGGCGTCCATCACGGCGCGCATGTCTTCCGCCATGCGGTCAGGGTTGTACAGGCTGGGGTTGGTGATCGGTGTGGAGTCGTGGTGACCGCGCTGGTCGTAGACGATGATCTGGTAGCGTTCGGCGAGCGAGAAAATCTGGCGCTGGGTGATCGTGCGGTTGCCCGACAAGCCGTGCGCCGCGATGATCGGCGGACCGCTTCCGATGCTCTCCGCGACCAGTTCGAGACCATCGGACTGCACCCTCAGAATACTGCCGTCCATGCTCTAAACTCCGTTTCTGCCCAAAAAAGTATGTAAGCCGCGAGAAGACGGAGCCAGGTCGTGGATGGGATCGGCGCTGCGTTCAGAACTCGACCGCTGCCACCATGACCTGCACGCCGCGCTCGCGCAGCGCCTCGACCATCTCCGCCGGCGCGCTGCTGTCAGTAACGACGTAATTCAGCTGCTCGATGCGGGCGAAAGAGGCAAGCCCGGTTTGCCCGAACTTGCTGCCATCGACCACGGCGATCACCTCTTTGGCGTTCTCGACGATATACTGCCTCAGTTCGATCTCCAGCGGATCGTTGCCGCTCAGACCGTCTTCCAGGGTCAGCCCCAGCGCGCCGACGAATGCCTTGTTGATGTTGTAGCGCCCCAGCATCTCGCGTGTGATCGGTCCGCTGACCGATCCTGAGGTGCTGCCCAGGCTGCCCCCCGCCATGATGGTGTGGATGTTCGGCGAATCCATGATGGCGACCGCCGTCCACAAGCCGGTGGTCAGCACTGTGACGTTGCTGATCGTCGGCGACGACTTCACTGCCTGACCGACCGCCAGCGCCGTCGTGCTTGAATCCAGCAGGATCGAGTCGATGGGTTTGACCAGGGTCGCCGCCAGCCGCGCTACGGCGTGCTTTTCTGCCGCCCGGTGACGCTGGCGCGAGGCAAAGGTCATCTCCTGCCGCATGCTCGGCTTGGCGAGCGCCGCGCCGCCGTGCACGCGCACGACCCGCCCCTCTTCGGCGAGGAAGTTCAGATCGCCGCGCACCGTGACCGAAGAGACGTTCAGCATTTCGCTCAGCTCGTTCACGGTGACCCGTTCCCGCTCGCTGAGGATGTTGACGATTTGTTCACGGCGCTGATTCATCAGCCTGATGTATACAGCCATGTGGAAGTGCTGCCTTTCGCACGCTCACGACATTGTGGGGTTGCTCACAGAATCATACATCGGGCGCGGCAGATTCATGCAGGTCTTTCAATGTGAAAGTTCCAAAAAAGCCAAAAACAAACACTAACTTTCATTCGTAAGTGAATTCATTGTATTGAGATTTCTTTTCAGTGTCAATGAGCCTTCGTTTTTCCAGAAATCGTTGACAACAGGTAAATTCGTGGCGTACACTTCAAGAAAAGTTTGACCCTGCTGCGCTGTTCGAAGGGTGTTCGCGGTTCCGCGAAGAAGGGATCGACGTATTCGACTTTTGCTGCACGTCAACTGCTGCCCCTGGAAAACTCTTGAGGAGATTTCAAAATGAGAAAGCCGCATCTGCTATCCCCCAGACTCTTTCTGACACTCTCGGTCCTCATCCTGTCGCTGATGCTCTCGGTGGCAGGCGTGTCGTCCCAGGACACCCCGGCGCATGGGGCGGATTTCGCCGGCGAACTGCGCGTCGCCGTCTGGGGGCAGATCGACCAGGCTCCCGACCGCCCGGATGTCACCGTCGTCCACAATCTGTTCCAGCAGTGGCAGGCGATGTACCCGAACGTCGAGCTTAAGTACGACTACATCGGCGGGACGAACGTCTCGGAACGCTTCACCTGGATCAACACCAACCTGCTGGCAGGCACGCTGCCCGACGCGGTGATGATCTACTTCCCCGGTCCCGATGTCTACAACGCCGCCGATCTGCTGTACAACTTCGGCGATGACCTGCAGCAGGCGAATCCTTACAGCGACAACGCCACCTGGCTTGAAGATTTCCCACTGGGGGGGTTGGTGCTGAACCAGACCGTGTCGTCCGACGGCGGCAACCGCGTGATCGGTTTCACCCTTTCCGGCGATTCCGGCGTGACCACTTATGCCTACAACAAGACGATGTTCGACGAAGTGGGCGTCGAACCGCCGCAGACCTGGGGCGAATTTCTGGAGGTTCAGCAGAAGCTGAAGGATGCGGGCTATACCCCCTTCCTGATGCCGACGGCGGGACCGCTGGGCTGGGTCTGGAACTGGTCGGAATGGACTATTCGCGAGCAGCTGATGGCGGACGTGATCGAACAGTGCGACATCGAAGAGCCGTTTGATCAGCTCAACGACAAGGAAGTCGTCTACTGCGTCGCCACCGGCAAACTGACCCTGGAAGACCCGCGTCTGGTGGAGACCTGGGAGCTGATGAAGGAATGGTCGCAGTACTGGCAGGAAGACTTCCTGGCGCCCCCGCCGGACGTGGACCTGTTCGCTCAGGGCGAGGTCGGCGTCATCAATACGATGAACCTGTGGCTGGGCCAGATCGCCAGAAACCCGAACATCACCTTCGAGTGGGGCACGTTCTATCAGCCGCCGGTCACTCCTGCCGACAGTGAATTCGGCAATGACATCGCACCACGCCGAGTGGGCAACCTGGGGCAGGCGGGCAGCGGCAGCGTCTACTTCTTCATCCCGACGACTACCGTTGATCGCAGCCCGGAGAAATTTGCGATGGCGCGCGACCTGATCCAGTACGTGACCGCGCCGGCGCAGCTCGACATGTGGTGCAGCCAGCAGCCGATCCCCTGTTACGAACCAGGGACGCCCATCGACCAGGTATACACCGACCCGGCGATGGTCGTGCGTATGCGCGGCTTCTTCGAGCCAGGCGCCTTCGAAAATGGCGTGGCGTCGCTGAACTGGGCAACTTTTGATCGCGCTATCGATGCTGAATGGTCGCGGTTGTTCGTTGAATATATGGGCGGCAGCATGACCATTGAAGAGGTCTTCACCGAATTCCAGCCGCTGCTCGATGACGCGGTGGAGCGGGCGATTCGCGCGCACCCGGAATGGGACGCGGATTCCTGGGAATAACGCCGCCGGATGCTCGCTGATGTGAGCAGCAAGGCTTGAGGATGCGGTTGGTTGAGCCGCATCCTCTTCATGATCCTGTCCAAAATACTCGTTTGGGCGAATGATGTCTTCAAACAGCGCATTTTCTGGAATCCTTCCGAAGGCAGGCAGTCGGCGCGGCGTGAACTGGGCGCGGCTGCGCCATTTCGCCCCGCTTTACCTGATGGTGCTGCCCACCGTCGTGATGCTGCTGGTCTTCTTCTACTACCCCGCCATCAAGGGCTTTCTGACTTCCTTCCAGTATGTCGATGTGCGCGGCGCGCAGTGGGTGGGGCTGGACAACTACGAGCGCCTGTTCAACGACGTTCGCCTGATCCAATCGTTCAGAAATCTGATCTTTCTGGCGGTCTTCAACGTCGTCGTCGTCACCACCCTGCCGCTCCTGGTGGCGGCGCTGATCTTCCGGGTGAAGAACATGTCGGCGCAGTACTGGTGGCGCATCGTCTTCGTCATCCCCATCGTCGTCCCGGCGGTGGCGTCGATTCTGGTCTGGCGCTGGATGTATTCAGCGGACGGTGGGCTGAATATCCTGCTGAGCGCCGTTGGACTGGGCGATCTGACGCGCAGCTGGCTGGGCGACCGCGATGTCGTGATGTGGGCGCTGGCGTTCACCAACTTCCCCTGGGTGGCGGGCATCAACTTTCTGATCTACTACGCCGGTTTGCAGGACATCTCGCAGGAAGTGCTGGACGCCTCGGTGGTCGATGGCGCGACCAGCCTGCGCCGCTTCTACAGCATCGAACTGCCGCTCCTTCGCCCACAGATGCGCCTGCTGGTGCTGCTCACCCTGATCTACTGGATGCGCAGCTTTGAACTTCCGATGATCATGACCAACGGCGGACCCGGTTTCGCCAGCATGGTCCCCGGTCTGCGCATGTACTACGCCATCAACCGCGACTTCGACCTGGGCTATGGATCGGCAATTGGCACGATTCTCTTCCTGATCGTGCTGGTCATCACGCTGCTTCAGCTTCGCCTGACCCGAACTCGCGACGATGTGATATAGACAGGAGGCTGAGCGTGCCCAAACTCAAGATCTTCAACAGAGACCTGCCGCTCCACCTCGTCCTGCTGCTGATCGCACTGCCGACCTTCTTCCCGGTCTTCGTCATGCTGTCGATTTCCGGCAAGGACTTCTTCCAGTACGGGCAGCAGCCGCTCCTGCCGACGCTGCCCTTCAACTTCGCCAACTACGAAGTTGCGTGGTCGTTCATGTCCTCCACCTACCTCAACAACACGATCATCATCGGCGTCGGCGTAGCGGCGATCCTGCTGTTCGCCTCGCTGACCGCTTTTTCGCTGGCGCGGTTCAGCTTTCCAGGGCGCAAGGTGCTGTTCTATTTCGTGCTGGCGGTGCTGGCGATCCCCTCGACGGTGATCCTCGTCCCCCTCTTCATGCTGATCGTCGATTTCGGTCTGCTCAACACCCGCTGGGCGGTCATCCTGCCCTACGCTGCCAGCCAGAGCTTCGCCATCCTGGTCTTCTACACGTTTTTCTACACGCTTTCCAAAGAACTCTTTGAATCTGCCCAGATCGATGGGGCGGGCTTCTTCCAGATGTACATTCACCTGGGGCTGCCCCTGGCTCGCCCGATCATGAGCGCCATCGGCGTGTTTCTGATCTGGCTGCTGTGGAACGACTACATCTGGCCCAGCCTGGTGCTTTCCGACCCGGAGCTTCAGACGGTTGCCCTCAAACTGGTGGTCTTCTATCTGGGTCGCGGCATTCCCGAACCGGGGCAGGGTATGGCGGCGTCGGTGATCAGTTCGATCCCGCTGGTGCTGCTGTTCCTGGTCAGCATGCGCACTTTCATCGCCGGGCTGACCGCCGGAGCCATCAAGGGCTGATGCCGGCTGGAGAACGTCTCTATGCACAAATTCGACCGGCGCGCCGAGTGGATCTGGCGGCGGCGCGGCTTGGGAGAAATCCCCTTCAGCACTGCCAGCCCCCGGCTGGTGGAAGAGACCAACCGCTACGTCTATTTCCGGCGCGTCTTCGACCTGGGCGCGCTGACCAGCAGCGCCAGGGTGGCGGCGACCGTCTCTGCCGATGGACGCTATCAGATCTTCGTCAACGGTCAGCGCATCGGGCGGGGTCCGGCGCGCTGCAATCCCGCCTGGCAGTACGTCGATCCGTATGATTTGACGCCGTACCTTCGTCCCGGTCGCAACGTCATCGCCGCGCTGGCGCACAGCTATGGACGGCACACCGCCTGGTACGAACTGCCGTCCTGGGAGCATGTCCGCGCCTTCGGCTGCGGCGGGTTCTTCTTTCAGGGAGAGGCGATCACCGCCGACGGTGTGAGTCGTCTGGACAGCGGCGAAGACTGGCGCTGTCTGGACTCTTCTGCCTGGCGGCGCGATGTGCCATCGGGCAGCCTGGGGTTCATCGAAATCTACGACGCGCGCCTGGCTCCTGAAGGATGGACCGATGCCGACTTCGACGACTCCACCTGGGAATGGGCGGAGCCGCTGCGCGTGCCGGGGCGCAACTACGCCGGAGACATTGTCCCGTTTCCGGTGATGATCCCGACCGACATCCCCCCGATGACCGAAGAACTGCGCCGGGTGGAGGCGCTGATTCGCGTGGCGGAGGTTGAAAACGCGCCGTCGGACGCTGCTTCGGCGGATATTGCCGTGCTGTTCCAGCAGGAGGCGCTCATCGACCTGCGTCACTGCCGGGTCGAAAACTCCGGCAGCGCGAATCGCGGGGAAGGCGTTGTGATCACCACGACGGACACGCACAGCGTCAGCCTGGTGTTCGATTTCGGCTGCACCCAACCGGGACGCCTGCAGTTCGACGTGGAAGGTCCGGCAGGCGCGATCCTGGATTTCACCTACAGCGAACGCCTGCATGAGGATGGACGGGTTCACATGCACCGGGGCATCCCCGGCTTCGACATTTTCCCGGCGCACCGCCTGATCCTGCGCGAGGGTCGGCAGACCTGGGAGGCGTTCGAACTCAGCGGTTTTCGCTACCTGCAAGTCACCGTGCGCGGCTGTCAGCGCCCGCTTCGCCTGCATGCCGTCCGGCTGAACTTCAGCGCCTACCCCGTGCAGCGGCGCGGCTCGTTCACCTGTTCCGACGAGACGCTCAACCGCATCTGGCAGGTTGGGGCGACGACGCTGCGCCACTGTATGCTCGACGGCTATGTGGACTGCCCCTCGCGCGAGCAGCGTCAGTGGCTCGACGCCTACGTCGATTCGCTGATCAACTATGCCGCCTTTGGCGACCCGCATCTGGCGGCGAAGCTGCTGCGCCAGGTCGCCGGGTCGCAGCAGCCGGATGGGATCACCATGATGGTTGCGCCCGGTGATTTTTCTGTCATGCGCTTCACCAACATCCCCGATTTCTGCCTGTACTGGATTCTGGCGATTGACGCCTATCTGGATTACGTCGGCGATCTGTCCATCGTTGATGAACTCTATCCATCGGTGGTCAAAGCCATCGGCTGGTTCGAACGTCACCTGAATGCCGAACACCTGCTCACCGATGTGCCGCACTGGGTCTTCGTCGATTGGGCGGAAATCGACAAGCAGGGGCAGGTGACGGCGCTCAACGCGCAGTTCGTGGCGGCGCTGAACACTGCTGCGCGACTGGCGCGGATCGTCGATGCGCCGCGCGACGCCGCGCGCTTCGAAAGGCTGAGAGCGGCGGTCAGCACTGCCGTCAACGCTCTGCTGTGGGATGAGACGCGGGGGATCTACGTCGATGCGCGGCGCGGCGGCGTGCTCAGCCGGCGCATCAGCCAGCAGACGAACGCGGCGGCGATGGCGTATGGTGTCGCTCCCATCGAACGCTGGGGACGCATCTTCAGCACGATCCTGGACGAGCGGAGGCTGGTGCTGACCCGCTTCGGCGCGGCGCAGCCCGACCCGGTGCCGTTCGACGAAGCGCAGCATGTCGTCCTGGCGCAGCCGTTCACCATGCATTTCCTGCACCGCGCGCTTTGCGCCGCCGGGCAGCACCTCACGATGATCGACAACATCCGCCGGCGCTGGGGTCCGCTGATCGCCGACGGGGATCGCACCTTCCGCGAGTCCTGGCAGATCATCGAACTGACCAGTCTGTGCCATGCCTGGTCGGGCACGCCGACTTTCGATCTCTCCAGCGAGGTGCTGGGCGTGAAACCGCTCGCGCCGGGTTTCGCCCGCTTTCAGGTCGCGCCGCATCCGGGCGATCTCCCCTGGGCGCGTGGCGTCTTTCCGTCGCCAAAGGGTGATATCGCCGTCGATTGGCGGGTGAGCGCCGACCGCTTCGACCTGAACGTCAGGGTTCCCCCTGGGGCGCAGGCGGAGATCATCCTGCCGGACTTGAACGGCATGGCTTGGACGGTTATCCTGATGGACGACCGGGCGTATGCAGTCGATAGTCCCCTGCTGGCAGCGCCGGGCATCCATAAGGTTTCTGCTTTTTGGACGACTCCAGATTGACGTGTGATTACGAGAGGGAAAAATGACGGACCATCTTATTCCGAAGACGATGGGGCAGCAGTTCGGTCGGCGTTCCTGGGCGGAACCCTGGAAGATCAAGATGGTTGAGCCGATCAAGATGATCGACCGCGCCGGACGGGAGCGCGCTCTGGTCGAAGCCGGGTTCAACACCTTCCTGCTGCATTCCGAAGACGTCTACATCGACCTGCTGACGGACAGCGGAACCAGCGCCATGAGCGACCGGCAGTGGGCGGGGATGATGCTTGGCGATGAAGCCTACGCCGGCAGTCGCAACTTCTACCACCTGGAGGAAGCGATTCGGACGTATTACGGCTATCGCTACATCGTGCCCACGCATCAGGGACGCGGCGCTGAACACCTGATCAGCAGAGCGGCGATCACGCCAGGGCAGTTTGTTCCGGGCAACATGTACTTCACGACGACGCGCTTGCACCAGGAGATGGCGGGCGGCACGTTCGTCGATGTGATCATCGACGAGGCGCATGATCCGGCTCACCTGCACCCGTTCAAGGGCAACGTCGATCTGGATAAGCTTCAAGTGCTGATCGACCGCGAAGGCGCGGACAAAATCGCCTACGTCAGCCTGGCGGGTACGGTGAATATGGCGGGCGGGCAGCCGGTGAGCATGGCGAACGTTCGCGAACTGCGCGCGCTGTGCGACCGCTACGGCATTCGCATCTATCTGGATGCCACCCGCATGGTCGAAAACTGCTTCTTCATTCAGGAACGCGAAGAAGGCTACGCCGACAAATCGGTCGCCGCCATCCTGCGCGAATTTTGCAGCTACACCGACGGGGCGTGGATGAGCGCCAAGAAAGACAACCTGGTCAACATCGGGGGCTGGCTGGCGCTGAATCACGCGGACGTGTTCGAGCTGGCGTGCAACATGGTGGTGGTCTACGAAGGGCTGCACACCTACGGGGGCATGGCGGGGCGCGACATGGAGGCACTGGCGATTGGCATTGAGGAATCGGTGCAGGATGACCACGTGCGGGCGCGCATCGGGCAGGTGCGCTACCTAGGCGAGCTGCTGGTAGACTGGGGCGTCCCCATCGTTCAGCCGATCGGCGGACATGCCATCTTCCTCGATGCCAAGCGGATTTACCCGCATCTTCCCCAGGGTCAGTTCCCCGGTCAGACACTCGCGGCAGAACTCTACCTGGATTCCGGCGTGCGCAGCATGGAGCGCGGCGTGGTCAGCGCCGGGCGCGACCCGAAGACGGGCGACCATCGCTATCCGGCGCTCGAACTCACTCGCCTGACGATTCCACGCCGCGTGTATACCCAGGCGCACATGGATGTCGTCGCCGAGTCGGTCAAGGCGGTGTACGATGCCCGCCAACAGACACGCGGGCTGAACATGGTCTATGAACCCAAGTATCTGCGCTTCTTCCAGGCGCGTTTTGAACGGCTCTAAGCGGAATCTTGAAAGAAATCCACGAACGGGAGACCCGCCGGGTCTCCCCTACGACCGCCAACCCGTAGGGGCGAGCCGGCGGCTCGTCCGTTGAGAAGATACGAGACAAGGCTTAGCCGGTGGAGCAGACCATGACAGCAGCAGATCTGCACCGTGACAGCATCATCATCGACGGACTCAACGCCAGCTGGTTCATGAGCGACGGCGTCATCGAACGGATTCACCGGGGCGGCGCGACGGCGGTCAACGCCACCATCGCCGCCTGGCACAATCCGGAAGACACGCTCGACATGATCGGCAGGATGTACCATCAGGTGGACAGGCACAGCAGCATCGCCATGGTCGTTCGCAATACGGAGGATATCCACGCCGCCAAAGCCTCCGGCAAGACCGGTTACATCCTGGGATTCCAGGATACCAGCCCGATCTCCGACAAGCTTTCCCTGCTGCGCGCCTATTATGTGCTGGGCGTGCGCATCATTCAGCTGACCTACAACTTCGAAAACCGGGTCGGCTTTGGCTGCCAGGCGCCGGAAGATCGCGGGTTGACGGGGTTTGGCAGGGAAGTGGTCGCGGAAATGAATCGCCTCGGCATACTGATCGATCTCTCGCACTGCGGACAGCGCACCACGCTGGAAGCCATCGACCGCTCCGAAAAGCCTGTCGCTATCACCCATTCCAACGCCGCCGCGCAGTTCCCCCACCCGCGCAACAAGACCGATGAGGCGCTCAAAGCCTGTGCCGATCGCGGCGGGGTCATCGGGGCGCTCTCTTTTCCGGCGATGCTGACGCCGAACCTGCCCGCGAAAGTGGATGACTACGTCGGCGCGATTGACTTCCTGGTGGAGCGTGTGGGCGTCGATCACGTCGCCATCGGACCTGACTTTATGGAAGAGATGCCGGAGGAAGTGGTGCGGGTGGTGCTCTCCGGCTTGCCCCTGGATGTCGTCACCTTCATGCAAAGCATCCCGCCGGTACAGGGTTTTTCAACGGCGGCGGACCTGCCCAACGTGACCGCCGGGCTGCTGGCGCGCGGCTACAGCCCCGCCGACGTTCAGAAGATCATGGGTGGAAACTGGCTGCGGCTGTACGGAGAAGTCTGGCGCACCTGAGGCTTGAAGTCGCCTCGCCCGCAGAATCATGACATGCCCACCACTATTCGGTACACTGGTCACCGGGTGATGATAGGAGGGCGGCATGATCGATTTCGCGCAGTGCATTGACCAGTTCAGCCAGCAGGCGGAGATTCTTCGCCTGCTGGCTGCCGGGATTGGTCCTGATCAGGCGCGCTGGAAACCAGACCCGGAGTCGTGGTCGATCCTCGAAGTCATCAACCATCTCGCCGACGAAGAACACGAGGATTTTCGCACCCGCCTCAAGCATATCCTCGATCAGGTTGAAGGACTGCCGCCGAACATTGACCCCCAGGGTTGGGTGACGGCGCGCGGCTACAACCAGCGCGATCTGAGCGAGTCCCTGAGCCGCTTTCTGGCGGCGCGTGAAGAATCACTTGCTTGGCTGCGGACCCTGGGCAGCCCGGACTGGACCGTGCGCATCGAGACGCCGTTCGGCGGTCTGAGCGCCGGCGACATGCTGATGGCTTGGCTGGCGCATGACCTCCTGCATCAGCGGCAGTTGATCGAACTGCGCTACCTGTACCTTCGACAGAATGCCGATCCCTTTCATGTGGGTTACGCGGGCGATTGGTGATGAACACAAGGGTACGCCGCTCTTCGCCTACAAAAAGTGGATTGACGCTCACTGAACAGGCAGACGCTCATGGACGAACAGGAGATCATCAGCCGGTGGCGCGCCGAAGAAGCGCAGCCCTTCGAAGGATGGGATTTTTCCTATCTGCGCGGGCGCTACTCGGAAGACCGCCCATCGTTCTCCTATGAGGGAATCGTCCGGGCGCACCTCAAGAACGCTGATGCAGTGCTCGACATGGGCACCGGCGGCGGCGAAAAACTGCTGGAATTCAAGGACGTATTGCCCGACTACGTATTCGCCACCGAGGGCTACCCGCCAAATATCCCGGTCGCAAAAGCCAACCTCGAACCGCACGGCATCCAGGTTGTCGCCTATGATGTGTCGACCGACCCGGTCATGCCCTTCGCGGATGCCTGCCTTCCCCTCGTCATCAACCGTCACGAAGCCTATGACGCGGACGAAATTGCCCGCATCCTCACTCCGGGCGGAGTCTTTGTGACGCAGCAGGTGGACGGCTACGACCTCGCCGATCTGCGGCAGATACTCAACCTTCCCCTCGAATATACGCATGTCACGCTCGACAACTGCCGTACCCAACTGGAGCGGGTGGGGCTGAACGTTGAGCAGGCTTACGACTGGAGCGGTTATGCGACCTTCGCCGACGTCGCCGCGCTGGTCTATTTCCTGCGCGCCATCATGCCAGAGACTTTCTCGGTAGACCGCCACGTCGAAGCGCTTCTGCTGCTGCACCGCTGGCAGAAGCCGCTCCGGTTCGCCATCAAGCGCTTCCTCCTGCTCGCGCGCAAGCCCGCGTGACGCCGAAACCTGCCATGGTCGCTGAAAGGAACACGGTATGACTGTCTTCACCCTTACACCCGGTCCAGACACCCTGCACGGCGCTTTTTCCCCGGAACGCCCGCCGATCCTGCGTCTTCGACCAGGCGATACCGTCGAGGCGGCGACGCCCGATGCCGCCTGGGGCATGGAAGCGCCGCATCTGGACGGTACGCCGCGCCGAAAACATCCTATGCCGGAAGCCGAAGAACAGCAGGGACATGCGCTGATCGGACCGATCTGGATCGAGGGGGCAAAACCCGGCATGACTCTGGTTGTGCACATCGAAGACGTGACCCCCGGTGATTTTGGCTTCACGTTTGCCGGCGGTTTCCCGCACCGCATCCACGCTGCGCTGGATATGATCGAAGGCGAGCCGGAGAAGCTGATCTGGCAGCTGGATGCCGAGCGGCTGATCGGGGTCAACCAATTCGGTCAGCAGGTCCGGCTGCGCCCCTTCCTTGGCGTTATGGGCATGCCGCCGCCGGAGCCAGGTTTCCACTATACGGATCCGCCGCGCGTCTGGGGGGGCAACCTCGACTGCCGGGACCTGGTTGCAGGTACGCGGCTGTATCTGCCGATTCCGGTTGAGGGGGCGCTCTTCTCCTTCGGCGATGGGCACGCTGCCCAGGGACATGGCGAGGTCAGCGTCATGGCAATCGAGTGCCCGATGGCGCGTGTACGTCTGCGGTTCGATCTGATCGACGACATGCCGCTGAGCGCACCGCGCGCCTGGACTCCGACATCCTGGCTCACCTTTGGCTTTCACGAAAACCTGGAACAGGCGGTGTACCAGGCGCTCGACGGCATGGTGAACCTTATGGTCTCGCAGTATGGTCTGGCGTCGCGTCGGCAGGCGTTGGCACTGGCGAGCGCCGTGGTCGATCTGCACATCACGCAGATTGCCAACCCGACGATGGGAGTCCATGCTGCTCTGCCGCACGATTTTCTGCTGAATTCCGCGCCGCAGACGATCCCCTGATCACCTGCGGCGTGAATCCGTTTGGATTCATTTGACGGCGGGCGAAAGGGTTGTAGACTCTTGGTGACCAGCGTCCTTAGCTGACGCTGCGCGTGCGAACACCGTTCGAGGAGATCGCCGAAATGGGAACCTGCTTTGTCATCATGCCTTTTGGCGGGCAAGACGAGGCTAAGCGCAGACATTATCTAGGGGTCTACAACCAGATCATTCGAGCCGCTGCCATCGAGGCGGGAATCAGCGCGCAAGACATCAAGCGCGGGGATATTGCCAATACGCCTGGCAGCATCCTGACGGATATCGTCCAGGAGTTGTATACCGCTGAAATTGTCATCGCCGATCTCAGCGAAGGCAACCCCAACGTCTTCTGGGAGCTGGGGGTTCGCCACGTCCTCGCGAAATCTGGGACGGTCACCATCATCGATGAGAACCACAACATCCCGTTCGACCTGGGGCAGTACCGGACGATCAAGTATTCCACCTCGAACCTGGGCAGCATCAGCGAGGTCGTACTGCAGATCGCTGATGCCATTCGGAAACGTCTGGCGGATGTCAATCGGTCGGACAACGCCGTTCATGACGTCGTTCCTTCCCTGCCCGTTCGGTTTGCGCCGAGTGAAGCCGGAAGCGAGATCGCGCAGCTGAAGGACAGAGTTAACCTCCTGACGAAGGAGAACGAAAAACTCAGCGCACAGCTCAGCGAGATCGATCCGAATCGGACGCTGGCGGTGGGCGATATCGATCCGCTCGCGATGATAGAAGAGGCGAATCAGATCCATCAGCAGACCGGTCAGAATTTGCTGCTGCGCCTTGCTGCTGCCAAGGAGGCGGGGGAAGAAGCCTTCATCAATGAACTGCGAGTCGCGGTGAAGAACGCTTATCTGGGAGTTGGCGACTTTCTCCAGATTCGCGAGATGTGCAAGGGCATGGGGCTGGAACACCATCAACGGGCGGTGCTGGAAATCGCCTCCAACCGATTCCCTCATGACGATCATTTGCGCCTGGCGCTGATCGACTCATATGACGACGCCAACTCGTTCAATTTGCAGGAACGCGGGCGTCTGATGATTGAAGACTACCTCGGCATTGTTCATGCCGAGGGACGAATCAAAGTCGGCAATAAGCGTCATGCGACGCCCGAAGCGATTCGCCTGCTGTACAACTTCTATCTGCGTCTGAACCAGTATGACTGGGTGGTTGCCGTCTCCGATGCTTTGGAGGAGATGAACGGTCCTTCCTCGCTGCTTTCCAGAAACAAGGCATTTGCCCTGGGACGGTCTGGCAACGAGAAAGAGGCGAAGGGTGAGTTTGAGCGGGCGATCATGCTCGATCCCACTGATGACACTGCCTATATGATGTACGGCGATTATGTGGATGATATGGGACGGTACGAAGAGGCGTACGAGCTGTTCGAGAAAGCCTATTTGAGCGATATTGCGGATGGGTCACGGCTGTTGGCGCTGGCGAATCACATCACCTTGCGGGGCTGCGTGAGAATCGATGACTGTTCCTTCCGTACCAGAGTCGGCAAACCGGATCGGATCAAATATGCGATGCCGCTGCTGCTGCACGCCATCGAGATCGACGGTCATCCGATCATGGTTAACCGAATCATCAATTACCTGGTTCGTGAAGGCGCGCTGGAATATGCACAGGCGATTTCCGACGGCAGGATGCCGCGCGGCGAATTCGTCGACTCCCCGCTGAATTGTCTGCTCAGCAAGATCGAGTAGATCGAAGAAGGTAATCCGCCGGAGCCTCACGCCCGGTGGTTGTCCTGCCTGTCCCCTTTTGTCGCATCCGGGGCGCGCTGCGGCGCGCCCCGCGCGATTCCGGCGAATCACAACCGCCGCATGTGGAAGCCGCCGTCAACGTTGATCACCTCGCCGGTCGAAAAGGGCAGTGCATCGTCGGCGAGGGCGGCGATGATGCGCGCCACATCTTCCGGCTGACCCCAGCGGCGGATCGGCGTCAGCCCGTCGGCGATCAGCCGGTCGTATTTTTCGGTGACGCCTTCGGTCATGTCGGTGGCGATGATACCGGGGCGCACTTCGTAGACGTTGATGCCGTGCTGCGCCAGCCGGTCGGCAAAAAGCTGCGTCATCATCCCCATGCCTGCCTTCGCCAGGCAGTATTCGCTGCGGCTGATGCTGCTGGTGTAGGCGCTGATCGACCCGATGTTGACGATCTTCGGAGCGCCGGGACGACCCGCTTCGCGTGCGCGGATCATCTCGCGGGCGATGCGCTGACTCAGGAAGAACGGGCCCTTCAGGTTGATCGCCATCACCTCGTCATAGCTCTCCTCGGAGGTCTCCAGCAGGTCAGCGCGCCGGCGCGGGGCGACCCCGGCGTTGTTCACCAGCAGATCGATCCCGCCGCGCCATGCGATCGCCGCTTCTACCAGACGATCGCGGTCTGCCGCCTGACTGACATCCGCCTGCACCGAGATCGCCTCGCCGCCCGACGCGCCGATCTCGGCGGCAGCCGTCTCTGCCGCGTCGCGGCTGCCGCGATAATTGATCACCACCGACCAGCCTCGCGCGCCGAGCGCCAGGGCGATGGCTCGCCCGATTCCCCGCGCCGCGCCCGTCACCAGCGCGACCCGCTCAGACATCGTCGAGCGCCTTGTCCAGCGCTTCCAGGAAGAAGTGATCGCCCCACATCACGCTTTCATCCACCCCCAGCCCCTTGCGCTGGTGGTACATCCCGTGTTTGAGCAGCCCCTCCCAGCCCGTCGTCTCTGACGCCAGAAATTCCGGTTCGGTCAGCGTGTCCAGGATGCGGTGGGCGTACTCGCGATAGAAGCGCGACCGCAGCGGATCGGGCGTCAGGCGGGCGAGGTTGAGCATGCCGCTGGCGGCGATAGCCGCCGCCGAACTCTCGTAGGGCAGGGTGGGGTTCGGCTCGCTCCAGTCGTTGGGCGGCACGCCGTGATCGGGCGTGTGTTCGACGTAATAGGCGGCGCACTGTTCCGCCGTTTGCAGAAAACGCGGATCGCGCGTGAATTCGTAGACCGTGCCGAAGCCGTAGAGCGCCCAGCACAGTCCGCGCGCCCACGACGAATCGTCACGCCAGCCCTGATGCGTGGACTGCCGGATGAACTCTCCCGTCTCGGTGTTGAACAGCCCTTCATGCGAGGTGCTGCCGTCGCCGCGCACCAGGTAGCGCCGGGTGGTCAGGCTGTGCTGCGTGGCGACGCGCAGCAGCGCCGGGTCGCCGGTCTGCTGTGCGGCATAGAAGATGATGCCGACGTTCATCATGATGTCGATGAACAGGCTGTCGTCCGACACGAACGACCGCAGATAGCCGCCCTTTTCCTTGAAGCGCAGCGCCAGCGTTTGCCCTGCCTCGACCACCACGCGGTGGATCGCCGGATCGCCAGTGCGGTCATACCAGCGCTTCCAGGTGGACCAGAACAGGAAGCCCAGATCGTGGACAGTGCGGTCGTGTTTGCGCTCTTCGAGCAGGCGGGAGTAGTGTTCCGCCTTTTCCTGCCAGAACGGGTCGCTGTCACGCCCGGCGATCAGCCACAGCTGCCCGCCCAGGAAGCCTTCGCACCAGTTCGTCCAGCTTTCGCCGCCGATCTTCCACTTTCCCCCCTCGGTGACCATCGGGAAGGCGTCCGGGTAGGCGGTGACCAGATGGCGCAGCTGGGTTCGGGCGAAGTCAAAGGCGCGCAGGTATTTTTCGCGCAGTCGCTGCTTGTCCATACGGTACTCTCCATTTCTTGAAGCCAGATTAGGGCGTGTTATGCTCTTTTGCGGCGCGAGTTTCGCCTCATCCCTAAATCCCCTCTCCCACGTAAACGAGGAGCGGGGACTTGACTCCCCCTTCGCCCCGCTTGCGTGGGAGAAGGGGGCTGGGGGGTTGATGGGAGAGAAGTTCATAACAGGCTCTAGCCGGTCACGGTGCGCAGATGGAAGGACTTCGGTCTGGTCAGGCTTTCGTAGCCCAGCACTGAAAGCGTGCAGCCCCGTCCGCTGTCCTTCACGCCGGTCCACGCCAGCTCAGGGTCGAGGTAATCGCAGCGGTTCATGTACCAGGTTCCAGTCTCGACCTGATCGCCGATGTGGATGGCGGCGTCGGCATCCTGCGTCCAGATCGACGCCGTCAAGCCGTAGTGGCTGTCGTTCATGAGCGCGACGGCTTCGGCGTCGTCGCGGACTTTCATGATACCGACGACCGGTCCGAAGCTCTCCTCGGTCATGACTTCCATACGATGATCGACATCGACCAGGATTTGCGGCGCAAGATAGGGCGTGCCTTCCTGATTCGCCGGGAAATGCGCCGGGTCGATCAGCGCCCGCGCGCCCTGTGCTGCCGCGTCGCGGATCTGCCGGCGCACCAGCTCGGCGGCACTGGTCCGCACCATCGGACCGAGCGTCGTCGCCGGGTCGAGCGGGCTGCCCAGCACATACTGGTGGGTGAGGGCGACTGCACCCTCGACGAAGGCGTCGTAAACCGCTTCGTGAACGTACACCCGCTCGATGCCGCAGCAGGACTGCCCGCTGTTGAACATCGCGCCATCGACGACGTTTTCGATGGCATAGGCGAGATCGGCGTCTGCGCGCACGTATGCCGGGTCCTTGCCACCCAGCTCCATGCCGGTGGCGATGAAACGTCTGGCTGCCGCCTCCAGCACCGCATGACCGCCGGGGACCGAGCCGGTGAAGGCGACGAAGGCGACCCGTTCATCGCCGATCATCCGGGCGGAGTCGTCATGGGTCATGTGAAGATGCTGCACCACGCCTTCCGGCAGACCGGCGGCGCGGAAGGCTTCGGTATAGCGTTCCGCCACCAGCGGCGTCTGGTTGGAGTGCTTGAGGATGACGCTGTTCCCCGCCATGACGGCGGGCACAATCGAATTGACCGAGGTGAGATACGGATAGTTCCAGGGAGCCAGCACCAGGATCACGCCCAGCGGTTCGCGGCGGATGAAGCGCTGGAAGCCGTCTTTGGCGCGCGTTGGGATGTCCGCCAGCGCCGCCGGAGCGATGCCGACCATGTGGCGCGCCCGCTCCTGAAAGCCGCGCGTGATCTCCATCGGGCTGTAGCGGATGGGACGTCCCATCTGCCAGCTGATCTCGGCGGCGATGGCATCGACCTGATCGAGCATGACGCGGACCATGCGCTCGCAGATAGCAGCGCGTTCGTCGATGGGCGTCTGCCGCCAGGCGCGCTGCGCCTCGACCGAGCGCGCCAGCGCCGCCTCGATCTGCGCGGGGCTGGCGAGTTCACGTTCGACATAGACCGACCCGTCTACGGGGGAGATAGTCTTCTGGGGGTTCGCCATGCTGACCTACTCTGGGGTGGTGTAGGCGGAGGTGATGCCGCCGTCGACCAGGAAATTCGCGCCGGTGACGAACGACGATTCGTCAGAGGCGAGGAAGAGTACGGCGTTGGCGATCTCTTTCGCCTCGCCGAAGCGCCCCATCGGGATGTGGACGAGTCGGCGCTGCTTTTTGGCGTCGGTATTCAGGTACTTCATCAGCAGTTCGGTGCGCAGCGGACCCGGACACAGGGCGTTGACTCGGATGTTTTCGCGGGCGTGAATCGCCGCCAGCTCGCGCGTCATCGAGAGCACCGCGCCCTTGCTGGCGGTGTATGCCAGCTGTGGAGTCGCCGCGCCCAGGGTCGCCACGAACGACGCCGTGTTGATGATGCTGCCGCCGCCCGCCCGCCGCAGCGCCGGGATGCCATATTTGCAGCCCAGGAAGACGCCTTTGACGTTGATCTGCATGGTCAGGTCCCAGACATCTTCGGTGGTGTTGATGGCGTCGTCGTCATCAGCATGGCTGATCCCGGCGTTGTTGAACAGGATGTGCAGTGCCCCATAGGCGCTTTCGGCAGCCTGGATCATGCGCTCGCAGTCGGCGGCTTTGGAGACATCGGCATGGACGGTGATCGCTCTGCCGCCCGCCGCTTCGATCTCCTGCACGGTCTTCTGCCCTGCCGCGTCATTGATGTCCACCACCACGACAGATGCCCCTTCTTCGGCGAAGCGCAGCGCCGTGTGATAGCCGATGCCGCTGCCGCCGCCGGTCACCAATGCCACTTTGTTTTCCAGACGCATGATTCGCAGTCCTCTCGGTGTATGCGTGAAGTCGCGCAGACTAGATTTGCTCGAAATAACGCCGGCGCTCCCAATCGGTCACCCAGCGGTTGAAGCTGTCGATCTCGGTGCGGAAGAAGTGAGTATAGTGCTCGACGACATCCATGCCGAAAACCTGCTTGGTGAAGCTGCTGCTGGCGAAATGATTGACGGCGTGTTCCAGGGTGTAGGGCACGCGCGGAAGCGTCTGGGCGGAATAGATGTCGCCTTCGAAGATCGCCGGCGGTTCGATATGGTTGGCGATCCCGTCCAAGCCGGAGGCGAGCGCCGCCGCGTATGCCAGATACGGGTTGCAGTCCGCGCCGGGAATGCGGCATTCGATGCGCAGGCTGTTCCCGGTTCCGACGATTCTGAACCCTGCCGTGCGGTTGTCATAGCTCCAGGCGACGCGCGTCGGCGCCCAGGAGAAATCGACGTAGCGCTTGTAGGAATTGATGGTCGGCGCGTAGAAGACCATGACCTCCTGCACGTGCGCCATCCAGCCGCCGAGGAACCAGCGGAAGGCGTCCGAGCCGCGCACCGGACCGATCTGCGAATCGCCGATGAAGGCGTTGCCGTCGGCGTTCCACAGGCTGAGGTGGATGTGCGAGCTGGAACCGGCGGTGGCGTCGGGGGTGGGCTTCGCCATGAAGCTGATACTCATGCCCAACCGGTCGGCGATCTCTTTGAGGCACTGCTTGAAGACCACGTGCCGGTCTGCCATGCCCAGCGCGTCGGTGTAGCGCACGTTCAGTTCGTGCTGACCGTGCCCCCATTCGCCTTTCGACGTTTCCACCGGGACGCCGGAACGCTTCAGATGGTTTCGGGCGTGGGCGGTGAATTTCTCCTGCCGCGTGCCCTGAAGCATGTGATAGTCTTCGATGTACCAGCCGAGCGGATCAAGATGGGTGTAGTCTTTCTGCGCCGCCGCTTTGTAGGAGTCCTCATAGACGTAATATTCGATTTCCGAAGCCGCCATGACCTGATAGCCGCTCCCCGCGGCGCGGTCGAGCTGACGGCGCAGGATCGAGCGCGGCGCGACGGGCGTCAGGCGGTGGGTCTTTTCTTCCTGCACGTCGCAAAGCACCATCGCCGTCTTGTCCAGCCAGGATGCCAGACGCAGGGTGTCCAGGTCGGGAACCATGTGAAAGTCGCCGTAACCGCGTTCCCAGTTGGCGTACTCGTATCCGCGCACCGGTTCCATTTCCATGTTAACCGTCAGCAGATAGTTGCAGGCATGCGTGCCGGCTTCGGCTGCCGAGTCCAGGAAGAATTCGGCGTCGATGCGCTTGCCCATCAGCCGCCCGTAGTGGTCGGTGAAGCCGAGGACAACCGTGTCGATCTCGCCGCGCTCGACCAGCCCGGCAAGATCGTCTATCGTCAGCATCCCCTGTAATGTCGCCATCGGTTTCTCCCGCAGGTGGGTTGAGATGAAGGTTTATAGACTTGCGTTTTAAGGATTCTGACTATCATATCAGGCTATCGCCGTCTGACAATTGATCGACCGGGACGCCATGTTGACCGAAACGCGCCAGACCATCCTGATCGTCGATGACGAAGAGAACATCCGCTCTGCCCTCAGCGCCTTTCTCAAGCGCATCGGCTATGCGGTGCTGGTCGCCTCTGGCGGCGTCGAGGCGCTGGCTCTGGTGGACAAGCACGCGCCCGACCTGGTGCTGCTGGATGTCGTCCTGGACGAGAGCGATCCGCAGCAGATGAGCGGGCTGGAGGTCTGCCGGCAGCTGCGCGCCCGGTCGCGCTTCGTGCCGATCATCATGCTCACGTCGTACCCGGAATGGCAGGTCGAAAGCCTGGGGCAGGGGGCGATAGCTTTCGTCACTAAGCCCTGGGACAACAACGCGCTCGCCAGCCAGATTCGCGCCACCCTCAGCGCCGTGCAGCACATCCGTAAGGAGTCGACCGCCAGCACGCAGCCCCGCATCCTGACGGTGGGGGCGGAGATGCAGATCGACATCGAGCATTTCCGCGTCAGCATCGGCGGCAGGCAGATCGACCTGACGCCTATCGAGTTCGCGCTGCTGGCATTTCTGGCGCGCCACCCGAACCGCCAGTGGACGCGCGAAGAGCTGCTGACCAACGTCTGGGATTACACCTGGGTGGGCTACGAGCGCACCGTCGACCGCCACATCGCGGCGCTGCGCCGCAAGCTGGGGCTTCAGCGCGACGAATTGATCGAGACGGTACACGGTGTTGGCTATCGTCTGGTCGCCCCGTGAAAGGTCGCGCCATGCCGGGCAAACGCCTCACCCTGTACCGACTGATCTACGCTCTGGGGCTGATCCTGTGGGGTGCGCTGACCGCTTACCTGCTCAGCCTCGCCGATCAGTTCAGCCTGACGCTGATCTCCATCCGCTTCGCCTCGACGCTGGTCATCGTCTGGCTGATGAGCGGTGTCGGGCTGCTGCTGGTCGCCGTCATCAACCTCGCCCGTTCGCGTCGCCTCGCCCGGCATCGCCTGCGCCAGTTACAGGCGATGGCGTCGGCGCTCAACGAGGGCATCATCTGGGTGAACAGCCGGGGCAAAGTGCTGTGGCACAGCGACCCCGCCGCCGACCTGCTGGACGCGCGCGGCGAACTCGACCCGCAGGCGGCGGACCTGCTGGATCGCGCCGGCGAGACCGGGCGGACGCTGCTGCAAACCATCCCCATCGGCGAAGCGGGGCGCTCCCTCCAGGCGATCCCGCTGGAGCGCGGGACCTACGCGCTGATCTGCCGCCCGGTGCAGGCGAGCGCTTCGCAGAACACCTTCTACGAGAACTTCATCCGCCGCATCGTCCACGACATGCGCAACCCGCTGGCGGCGATCATCGGGCACGCCTCCAACCTCAGTCAGTCGTCCGCCGACGATCCGGAGTCCTGGCGGCGGTCGGCGCGGACCATCGAAGACGAGGCGCAGCGCCTCACCCGGCTGGTGGACAGCATGCTCTTCGACGCCCGCCTGGCGTATGTGCCGCTTCAGCTTCAGCCGCTCGACCTGGCGGACCTGCTGGAAGAGGCGGTCTATGCCCAGGACGAGCGGGCGCTGCGCGAGGGCAAGACGCTTCAGGTCGAAGCGCCCTCCAGCGGTCGGGTCGTGCGCGGCGACCGCGACCTGCTGGTGCGTGCCTTCGAGAATCTGATCGACAACAGCCTCAAGTATTCTGGCGCAAACGGGCGCTTGCAGATACGGTTAGAGGATGTGAACGGCGTCTATCGCATTCAGTTCATGGATAACGGCGAGGGCATCCCCCCGGACTATCTGCCGGATCGCATCTTCGAGCCGCTGGTGCGGGCGCGCTCGCACGGCAGCGGCAGCGGGCTGGGGCTGTCGATTGTCCGCAAAATCATCGAAATGCACGGCGGGACGATCACTGCCCAGAGCCGGGTCGGCGTGGGCACGACGATGACCATCGATCTGCCGAAGTCGGAAGGGTGAGGCTGTGCACGGACGGGAGCGGGTGAACGAAATATGCCGGCGCTGGGCGGCGCGAATCGTCCTGATCCTTATGGCGCTTCCTGCCGTCGCAGCCTGCACTGCTGTCGATGTGCAGGTGGCGGCGCTGACCACACCGACCCCCGCGCCGCCGCCGACCGTCTACGTGCCGCCGATGACGGTGCAGGCGACTTCCGCTGCCGGCTACGTCGCCTATGACACGCCGGACGACAGCGCGGTCAGCGTGCTGAACGTCGCCGACCCCTACCTGGTCTTCGCGCCGGGCGGCGTACACATCGAGACGATGCCGGGCTGGAGCAGTGGGACCGAGTATTTCGTCGTCAATACCGGCAGGGGGATTCGCCTGCGGGCGACCTGGCGCAGCCTGTGGACCGCCGACAGCGGTGGGGCGGGGAGTGTGGGAATCGAAGTATGGCTGAAGGCGGCGAGTGCCGAGGGCGACTACCAGTTCGTCGATTCGGCGGCGGCGGAGTTTGAATCCGGCGGACCGGATCACCGCGAAGAGGTGCTGGACACGACGATCTATCTGCCGGGGACGGGGCGCTATCAACTGCGGGCGCGGACGACAGTCAGCGCCCACGACTATACCGCCGACGCGACGAATGCCGGCGAAAGCGTCTACGAGACCGAGATCATCGCCCTGAACCAGCCGGAGTCCTACCCGAACGCCGTCGAAGACCTGACGCCGCGTCTGGGCGACCTGGAAGCGGAGCAGCAGGCGATCCTCGACTGGCGCGGCTGGCGCTATGGACCCTGCTTCGTGCAGACCGAAGATATTCCGGACGTCACCCGTCTGCTGGACGATGCCTGCGTGGCATCTGAAGCGGGCGACTGGGAGACGGCGGCGAACGCCCTTCAGGATGCACTGGGCGCGGTCGGCGCAGACGCCGGGCGGCAGAACCGGCTGCGCCAGCAGCTCGGCACGCTGGCAGCGGTGAGCGGCAACTGGAACGTTGCGGTGCGCCATTTCCGCGAAGGGCTGAACGCCGCCTTCGCTACCGACGACGCCTTCGAGATCGCTATCGCCCAGCACAACCTCGCCATCGCGCTGCATTTCGCCGGCTTCGAGGAGGAGGTGGAGCCGCTGCTTTGGGCGTCGATCACCCTGCGCGATCAGATGGGCGACTACCCGGCGGCGCTGCTCAGCTATTTGCAGTTCGCCGTCTGGTGGGAATCGCCAGATACGTTCGCCTGGGTTGTGCCATCGCTCTACGAGAACGGCATGCCGCACGCGGGTCTGGCGCAGGCATGGATGGACGCCCTGGCGGCGAGAGGGGCAGACGAGGGATGAAGGGCGCTGCTTGTTTTGGGCGCTTTTCGCGCTAGACTATTACTAAACTCGCGCTGCCCTTACCGAGGCGTCCGATGGATAAGCACCCTGCCGACGAGCTTTACGTCTTCATCTCGTATGCCCGCCCAGATCAAGCTGTTGCCGCCCAGATCGAAGCTGATCTAAATGCTGCCGGCGTGCGGGTGTTTCGCGATACGAGCGACATCCCCGAAGGCGAGAACTGGGATATCACCATCGAGACGGCGCTGCGCGAATGCGGGCGGATGGTCCTGCTGCTCTCGGCGGCGTCGATGCCGTATCGCAAGGAAGTCCACCGCGAGTGGTTCTACTTCGACCAGAATCGTAAACCGATCTATCCGCTGTACATTCAGGCGTGCGACCTGCACAGCCGCCTGTACGCCTATAACTACATTGACGCCCGCGCCGACCTGCAGACCGCGCTGGAACGGCTGCTCACCGCCCTAAAGCGAGATTTTGACGCGCCCGCTCCCGCCGTCGGCGCGGACCGGATCGGCGTGTTCGACCATGCGCCGGTTGAGGCGCGTACGCTGCCCCAGGCGCTCGCCGATCTGCTGGCGGCGGTGCTCGACCCGGCGGGGAACGTGGTGCTTTCGGTGGAGCAGGCGCGGGCGGTCGCTGATCACAAGCCGACCAGTCTGACCGAATACCGCCTCGGTCGCATCGCCGAATGGTCGCTGCCCCGCTACGCGCTGGATAACCGCTTCGTCAACCTGACTCTGCTGCTGGACAAGGGCGAAAGCGACCCGCAGCGCTGGCAGCGCGCCGAAGACTTCCGCTTCAGCGATCTGCGCGATGTGCTGGCGAAAGTACCTGATCCGGCGTTCGTGCTGCTTGGCGCGCCAGGGTCCGGCAAGTCGACGCTGCTGCGCCGTTTGCAGCTGGATCACAGCATCGACCGCCTGCGCGATGATGGCGAAACAGGCGATACCATCACCTTTTTCATTCAACTTAACGGCTACCGCCCCCGCGCCGATGGCGTGCTGCTCGACCCGCGCGCCTGGCTGGAAGCGCGCTGGAGCGAGCGCTACCCGAATCTGCCGCCGCTCGATACCTATCTCAAGTCTGGCACGGCGCTGCTGCTGCTGGATGCGCTCAACGAGATGCCGCACCGCAGCGCCGCCGAGTACCACGCCCGCGTCGGCTTGTGGCGCAGTTTTGCCCAGGAGGCAGCGCACTTGGGCAATCGGCTGATCTTCTCCTGCCGCAGCCTCGACTACAGCGCCAGCCTGAGCAGCCCGGACCTGCGCGTGCCGCAAATCGAGGTTCAGCCGATGAGCGCCGAGCAGGTGCGCCGCTTCCTGAACGTCTACATCCCGGCGCACGAGGCGCTGATCTGGCGCGAACTGGATGGATCGCCGCAGTTCAGCCTGTTCCAGACGCCATATTTCCTCAAGCTGCTGTGCGAACAGGTCGAAGCGACGCGCGCCGTCCCCAAAGGGCGCGCGTCGCTGTTCACCGGCTTTGTCCGTCAGGTCCTCTACCGCGAGATCAACGGCGATCTGTTTGAGCCGGACACCCTGCTGACCGGGCATGATCACCAGAAGCTGAGCCTTGGCAAATGGCGCAGCCCCTTCGACCTGCCGGAACGCGGCGTGCTGATCCCCAGGCTGTCGGCGCTGGCGTTCACCATGCAGGTGAAAGGCTTGGAGACGGAAGGCGCGCAGGTGCGCATTGACTACGACGACGCCTGCGATCTTCTCGCCCATCCCCGCAGCGAGGACATCCTCAAGGCGGGGATCGCGCTCAACGTGCTGGACGAGGACATCACGCAGTACGAGATCGCCTTCTTCCACCAGCTGCTTCAGGAGTTCTTCGCGGCGCGCCAACTGGCAGAGAACCCGAACTCCGCGCTCGTCCACGTCGAATGGGCGGCGGATCAGGTCCGCCCGTCCCTGGATGAAACGCTCGCCGCCCTTGCCGATGGCGATCCGCTGCCGCCGCTGCCGCAGACCGGATGGGAAGAAACCACGCTGACCGCCGCCCCGATGGCGAAGGACCCGAACGCCTTCATCCGCGCGCTCATCCCGCACAACCTGCCGCTGGCGGCGCGCTGTGCTGCCTCAGCGGAGGTCAAGGTCGATGCCGACCTCAAGCGCGAAATTCAAAATGCCCTGATCGCCCGCACGCACGATATGAGCGCCGACCTGCGGGCACGCATCGCGGCGGGCGAGGCGCTGGGCATCCTGGGCGACCCGCGCTTCGAGAGGCGAACGGGCGCGTATGGTGACTACCTGCTGCCGCCCCTGGTCAGCATCGACGGCGGGACGTACCCCATTGGCGACGACGCAAGCGGATACGACGACGAAAAACCGGCGCACACCGTCGAACTCGCGCCGTTCCAGATCGGCAGGTTCCCGGTGACCAACGCCGAATACGCGCTGTTCGTGGCAGCGGGCGGGTATGAGGAAGAGCAGTGGTGGGACACCGCCGAGGCGAAGGCGTGGCTCAGGGGTGAAGGATCGAATGAGGGCGGCAAGCGTCAGTGGCGGGAGAATCGCAAAACGCTGCAGGATTGGAGCGAAGATCATATCCGCAGCCTGGTAAGGCAGAATCGGATCACCTCACAGCAGGCGGGTGACTGGATCACCATCCGTAATTGGAGCGATGAGCGGTTTGAGCAGCAGCTTGATGAATGGTATCCCTCTGGCAAAGTTTTCCGCGAGCCTGAGTACTGGAACGATGCCCGCTTCAATCACCCGGCACAGCCCGTCGTCGGCGTGACGTGGTTCGAGGCACGGGCGTACTGTGCGTGGCTGACGGCGAATGCTTTTCCTTCAACGCACCCCTCACCCCCGACCCCTCTCCCACAAGGGGAGAGGGGAGAAGTGCTTACCCTTAACCCCTCTGCGCCGTGGAGTGCAGAGGGGGAAGCCCTCACCCCCGACCTCTCTCCCACAAGGGGGGAGAGGGGAGAAGCGCTTACCCTTAACCCCTCTACGCCGGGGAGAGCAGAAGGGGAAGTCCTCACCCCCGACCTCTCTCCCACAAGGGGAGAGGGGAGGCAAGAGCGGTGGGTGATCTCGCTGGAACTGGCGGCGAAGATGACAGAAGTCGCACGCCGACTGCGGCGGCAGGCGACCGCCAGTGAGGAGCTTTTGTGGCAGGCGCTGCGGAATCGTCAGCTTGATGGGCGCAAGTTCCGGCGGCAGGAAGCTGTAGGGGTGTTCGTCCTCGATTTCTACTGCCCGCAAGAACGTCTGGCGGTCGAAATCGACGGCAGCATTCATGATCTGCCCGATCAGCAGCGCGCCGACGCCGAACGCCAAGCCTTGCTCGAGTCGCTCGGCATTCGCTTTGTGCGCCTGTCCGCGGCACTGGTTGAACGCGATCTGGCGGCGGCATTGGAACGTATTCGGTCTGCTTTTCTCCCCGCGCCCCTTGGGGGTGAGGGGTCGGGGGTGAGGGGCAGTGAAAGTTGGAACGAAATCGTGCATCGTTCAACTGCCGGGCTTGTGGGAGAGGGGTCGGGGGTGAGGGGCAATGCGCTGAGGGTCTTCCGCCTCCCCACCGAAGTCGAATTCGAGGCTGCCGCACGGGGCAAAGACGGACGCCGGTTCCCCTATGGCGCGACGTTCATTTCCGCCCGCTGCAACACCTTCGAGAGCCACCTGCGCCGCTCGACGCCGGTCGGCATCTTCGACAATGCCACGCCGGAAGGCGTTTTCGATCTTTCCGGCAACGCCTACACCTGGACCACCACGATTTATGATCAGGAGGCGCACCCCTATCCTTACGACGCAGGTGATGGGCGGGATGATGTAAGCCGCACGGATGTTCGCCGCGTGCTGCGCGGCGGTTCGTGGTACGACGATCAGTTCAACGCCCGCGCCGCTTTCCGCTACGGGAGCGGCCCGAGTGGGCGGAACAACGACGTCGGGTTTCGGGTGGTGGTTGGGTTTGTCCCTATTTAGGGTTTTGTCCTCTGAATCTCTGATCGATGATCTCTGAGTCTTTTGCCCTTTGATCTCCGCCGAAGGCGGACTCCGCCTTCGGCGGAGTCGATTTTTTCGTTTTTCAATTGTGCGGGAGTCTGTTGTGAGGTTGTTGCCCCTCACCCCCCAGTCCCTCTCCCCTTGTGGGAGAGGGATTAAGGGTGAGGGGTCAAAAACGCCCTCTGCGTAACGTCAGGGTGTTATACTATTCGCATCGGTCGGATGCGGATCGGTGCAGGCTTCCCGGAGACGTGCTGCGCGGCGGTTCGTGGAACAACAATCAGAACAACGCCCGCGCCGCTTACCGCAACAGGAACAACCCGAATGAACGGAACAACAACAACGGGTTTCGGGTGGTGGTTGGGTTTGTCCATGTTCTTCCGTCCCTTCTTCTGGCATCGGAGCGTACTCCGGTGCGGCGCACTGCATCCCCATGTGCAGCGGCGTTCCGACAATGGCGGGCGGTCACGACTTCCTGCCTGAGGCGAAGGAAGAAGAATAGCGCCGGGTAGGTCTGGTCTGCACGGATGATGGGCATATGCCCCGAAGGCAGCAGCTCTGCTTCAAACGCCGTCAGGCACATACAAAACCGGACACGGCAGCCAGTCTGCCGTGTTCCGCGTCAGCCGGCTGTCTGCTTGATCCAGCCGCCGAGCAAGCGCCCGATTTCCGCGACCATCCGGCTGACATGTTCGTACTGACCATCGCTGAGCCAGCGCCAGCGGTGTACGAGCCGCAGATACAGGCGCAGCTTGTTCAAGTGCGCGTCGGCGCGCCGCAGATGAGCCTGGCGCTCCTTGCCCGTGTGGGCATTGGCGTCAAAGAGCGCTTCCTGAAAGTCGAGCGCGGCGTCTTGCAACCGCTTGGTTGTCACGAATCGCTGCTGCTGTGGAAAGCTCAAGCTCCGGGGCAGCAGCCAATCGAGCAGATCGAAAGTCCGGGTGAAGATGACCATGTCGTCCATGTTCGCGTCCATCTATGCGTGGGAAAACCTGCTTCAAGCCTACCGAAAGGCGGCAAAAGGGAAACGAGGACTTCCGCCTGCCGCCTGTTTTGAACACCAGATTGCCGATCACCTGCTTGAACTGCAGGAAGAACTGCGCGTCAGGGTGTATCAGCCTGGAGCGTATACCCACTTCTTCATTCACGAGCCGAAGCGCCGCAAGATCAGCGCCGCGCCGTTCCGGGATCGCGTCGTGCACCATGCCCTGTGCAATGTGATCGAACCGCTGTTCGAGGCGCGGTTTATTCCCGACAGCTATGCCAATCGCGTCGGCAAAGGGACTCATCGCGCTTTGGACCGACTTCAGGCGTTGGCACGCGCGTATCCTTATGTCCTGCGCCTGGATGTTGTGCAGCATTTCCCGTCACTGGACCATGCCGTGCTGCGAGCCGTGCTGGAGAATGTGATCTCTGATACGGAGACCTTATGGCTGGCGGACCGCATCCTGAACAGCGGCGCGGGCGTGCTTCGCGATGAATACACTCTCGTCAGCTTTCCCGGCGACGAACCAACTGCTGCCGAACGTCCGCGCGGACTGCCGATCGGCAACCTCACATCACAGTTCTGGTCGAATGCCTACATGGATTCGCTAGATTGGTTTGTGGTCAGCGTGCTGCGCTGCCCCGCCTATCTGCGCTACGTCGATGACTTTGCGCTGTTCAGCCGCAGCAAACGTGAACTCTACTCGTGGAAAGCGGCGATTATCGGCAAACTAACCGAACTGCGGCTGACAATCCACCAGGAATCGGCGCAGGTCATGCCCTGCCATGTCGGAGTCCCCTGGCTTGGATTCATCGTTTACCCAACACACCGGCTGCTCAAGCGGCGCAATGCCGTCAGTTTCAGTCGCCGTCTGGAACGGAACATCGATTTGTACGAGTCAGGGCGAATCTCGTTTGCCGAACTGGACGCCACCGTACAGGGCTGGATCAACCATGTGCGCTATGCCGATACCTGGGGCTTGCGGAGGCAAATCTTCGACAGCCACCCCATTCGCGCGCCCCAAAAACCGAGTTTCGAAGGTCACGCCGTTCAACACCTGAAGGGTTCTACGAAAGGATAGTATCCATGCGTATTCTGTTGTTCGGGTTTGGTTCGCGCGGGGATGTCCAGCCTTTCGTGGCGCTCGGCAAGGGCTTGCAGCGCGCCGGTCATGCCGTGTCCGTCGCCGCCGGGGTGAATTTCGCCGACTGGGTGAAAGGCGAGGGGCTGGATTTCGCCCCGGTTCGCGTGGATGTCGAAGCCATGATGCAGACCGACATGGGCAAGGAGTGGCTCGACGGCAGCAGCCACAACCCACGCGCTGAGCTGCGCAACATGACCCGCATGGCGGAGCGCGCCGCGCCAGGCGTTGCCGAAGACATCGCCGACATGATCGAGCGCTACGACGCTTTCATCAGCGGCGTGCTGACGGTCGAGGCGCTGGCGGCGGCGGCTACGGCGCGCGCTAAACACCACATCCTGGGGCTGATGTCGCCCTGGTCGCCCACTCGCAGCGGCACCGCCGGCATGAACGCGCTCCTGCCCCGGCAGAACAGCCCGATCAATTGGGTGTGGGGCTACGTCATCGAAATGATGATGTCGGGCGTGCTGCGCGCCCCGTCGCTGGCGTCGCGCGCCCGCCTGGACCTGCCGCCGCCGCGCCGCGCCGACTTCCTGCGCGCCTGGAACCAGACCCCGGCGCTGATCGGCGTCAGCCCGCTGGTGGTACCGCCGCCTCCGGACTGGGGCGATCATATTCAGGTGACCGGCTACTGGTTCCTGGACGCCGCCGAAGGCTGGAATCCGCCGCCCGACCTGACGGCGTTTCTGCAAGCGGGCGAGCCGCCGGTGTACATCGGCTTCGGCAGCATGTCCAGCCGTGACCCGGAGGCGACGCTGCGCCTGATGCTCGATGCGCTGGCGAAGACCGGGCGGCGCGCCGTGATCCACAGCGGTTGGGCGGGCCTGAAGGGCGAGAATCTGCCGCCGAACGTGCATCTGCTGCACGGCGCGCCGCACGACTGGCTGTTCCCGCGCATGGCAGCGGTGATCCATCACGGCGGCGCAGGCACGACGGCGGCGGGGCTGCGCGCCGGCATCCCGTCCGGCGTGGTGGCGCACATCGGCGATCAGCCCTACTGGGGGCGGCGGCTTCACGAGCTGGGCGTCGGCGCGCCGTTCGTCCGCCGGCACCACCTCACCGCCGACTCCCTGGGCGATTTGATCGTCCGGCTGACGACCGACCGGGAGATGCGCGCCCGCGCCGCCGATCTGGGCGCGCGCATCCGCGCCGAAGACGGGGTCGGCAGCGCTGTACGGGCGTTTGAACGGATGACCGGGGCATAGCGTGTCACGTCCCCTCGCCCTGGCTCCAAACGACTGACCGGTGCGTCCCCTCGCCCCGCGTGCGTGGGAGAGAGGATACACGGGTGAGGGGAAACCCCCTACGAAAGTCCTGGTCCGAAACGGGCATTCTTGACGGAATCGTCACATCTTCGTCAACATCTGGCGCAGGTCTTCCGCTATGCTCAGGATGTGTTGTGAGAGCATGTGAGGAAGGCTTATGCCGACCAGCAGACGCGATTTTCTCAGATTTTCGGCAAGCGCGCTGATCGCCGCTGCGGCGGGAAGCGGCTACGCCTCAGCGGTTGCCGCTCAGCAGGGGGCGGAGACTCTGCCCGCCGCCCGCGACCCGGAGCTGCACTTTCTGAACCGCATCACCTACGGTCCGCGCCCGGAAGAGGTCGAGCGCATCCGCCAGATCGGCGTCGAGGCGTATCTCGACGAACAGCTCCACCCGGACAGCGTCGACGACTCGGCGATGGACGAGCGCCTGCGGCAGTTCCCCATCCTGTTCATGGACCGCCGTACGGTGCACATCCTGGGGACCGATGGCAGGGTTTGGTTCGCCCTCATTCGCGGCATGATCGAGCGCGCTGCCGCCAGCAGACGACAGTTGTACGAGCGCATGGTCGAGTTCTGGACCGACCACTTCAACGTGTCTGGCGACGATTACGTGCCCGACATGGTGCTGATGCACCGCGAGGTCATCCGCCGCCATGCGCTCGGCAAATTCCGCGACCTGGTCATCGGCACGGCGCAGCACCCGGCGATGCTCTACTATCTGGATCAGGCGTACAGCGATAAGGAACACCCCAACGAGAATTACGCCCGCGAGCTGCTGGAGCTGCACACGCTCGGCGTCGATGGCGGCTACAGCGAAGAAGATGTCAAGGAAGCCGCCCGCGCGCTGACCGGCTGGACGGTGCACGACGGCACGGAGACGGGTTTCTTCTTCGACGCCGAGATGCACGACTTCGACGACAAGTTCATCCTGGGGCACGAAATGCCGGAAGGGCGCGGCATCGAAGACGGTCTGCACCTGATCAGCATCGTCGCCAACCACCCTTCGACGGCGCGCTTCGTCTGCCGCAAGCTGTGCGTGCGCTTCGTCAGCGACAACCCGCCGGAGAGTCTGGTCGAGAGCGCCGCTCAGGTCTTCCGCGAGACGGGCGGCGAGATCGCGCCGGTGCTGCGTCACATCCTGCTCTCGGCGGAATTCCAGGCGTCGGCGGGGCAGAAGCTGCGTCGCCCGCTGGAATTCTTTGTCGGCGCGATCCGCGCCACCGGCACGACGGTGCGCGATGACTGGTTCTACCTGAGCCTGCTGGAAGACCTCGCCCAGGTCCCGTATCAGTGGAGTCCGCCCAACGGCTACCCGGATGTCGCCGGGGCGTGGCTGGGGTCAAGCAGCCTGCTGGCGCGCTGGAACACCGCCATGACCCTGACGCACGGTGCGTACAGCGAGCAGGACACCGGCATGACGACGCAGCTTCGCCAGCGCCTCGGCAGCCCGGAGAGCATCGGACAGATGGTCGATGCCGTCGCCGCCCAGGTTTTCGGCGTACCCCTGCCGCAGGCGGAACGCGCCCAGTTCGTCGCCTATGCTTCGGACGGCGGCGACGAGCAGGCTGCGGCGACGCCGCGTGTGATCTCCGACAAGCTGGGCACGCTCTACGGGCTGATGCTGGCGTCTCCGCTCTACCAGTGGAAGTGAGGCGGACGATGCAGGCTGTTTCCTCACCTCTGACCGAACTGCCCGCGCCGGCATGCGCGAACACTCACTGCCCGGCGCGCCATTTGGCGCACAGCCGGTGCGCCGCCCGCCCGAACGAACACCGCGCCGACGGGACGGACTTTGCCTCGTCCACCCGCCAGCCGTCCGCCTACTCACAGCCGATTGAGTCTTCTGGAGCAGCTGCACATGCCTACACGACGTGACTTTCTGCGCGGAGCCGGCGCGCTTGGCGCTGTCGGGGTCAGCAAGAGTTTCTTCCCGGCGTGGATGCCGCGTCTCGCCTTTCGCCAGGCAAGTCAGGCGAGCCGGGGCGATGTGCTGGTCGCCATCTTCCTGCGCGGCGGCATCGACGGCTTGAGCGTGGTCGTGCCCTACGGCGACGGCGCGCACTACTATGATGCCCGCCCAACCCAGGCGGTCGCCGAACCCGGTTCAGGGAGCAATGCGGCGCTCGATCTGGACGGCTACTTCGGGTTTCACCCGGCGTTCGCCCCGCTGATCGACATCTACCAGGGCGGCGCGCTGGGTGTCGTCCACGCCACCGGGTCGATTGACCCCAGCCGGTCGCACTTCGATGCCATGCAGTTCATGGAATATGGCACGCCGGGCAGCAAGACGACCGGGACTGGCTGGATCGGGCGGCACTTGCAGACCGCGTCCTGGCAGAATGACTCGCCGTTCCGGGCGGTCGGCATGGGTGCGATGTCGCCGGCATCGCTGCGCGGTGCGACGCCCCTGTCGCTGCGCTCGATTGCCGATTTCCACCTCCGTGGGCGGGAAGGTGAGCTTCTGCGCGCCCAGCAGTCGCTCATGCAGCTGTATTCCGTCAGCGCGCCGCAGGATGCCCTGCAGTCGCAGGCGGGGCTGGTCTTCGAGACCATCGATCTGCTGCAAGCGCTGAACGCCGTCACCTACCAGCCGACGAATGGCGCGGTCTACCCGGAAGACGAAGAGGGCTTCGGCATGGGGCTGCGCCAGATCGCCCAGCTGATCAAAGCCAATGTCGGTTTGGAGGTCGCCTGCCTGGACCTGGGCGGCTGGGATACGCACGAGAACCAGGGCACGCATGACGGCTATTTCCAGAGCCAGCTTTCGGTGCTGGCACAGGGCTTGAGCGCCTTCTATGCCGACATGCAGGACCTCATGCCGGGCGTCACGGTAGTCACAATGAGCGAGTTCGGGCGGCGGGTGGCGGAAAACGGCAGCGCTGGCACTGATCACGGGCATGGCAACTTCATGCTGGTCATGGGCGGCGGCGCGCAGGGTGGGCGGGTCTATGCCGACTGGCCCACGCTCGCGCCGGAAGCCCTGAACGACGGCGATCTCGCCATCACCACCGATTACCGCGACGTGCTGGCGGAGATTCTGACCCACCGGCTGAACAACCCGGCGCTCGACCAGATTTTCCCGAATTTCACACCGACCGCGCGCGGCATCGTCACCGCCCGCTGAGGGTGTGATCACGAGAGAGAGGAAACAGATCACCATGCGAACACGATTCACCCGCCTGATCCTGTGCATCCTGGTCGCCGCGCTGCTGGCGCTGGCGGCGGGCGGCGCTGCTGCCCAGACCGACGATCTCAAAGCCAACGCGATCATCCTGATCGTCGCCAATTCGGACCTGTTCGCCGATTGGCTGCCAAACTACCCCGACTATCAGGTCAACGCCAGCGGACCTGACGAGGGTGGCAACTGGTACATCGAGTTCTACGACTCCGCCTGGGAGGAATGGCTCGGCTATGCCGTGATCAACGAGACGAGCGGCGAAATCGTCGACTCCTTCGCGCCGAAGCCGCTGCCGGCGGATGTCTATCAGGAGCAGCTCGCCCTGGTCACGCAGGAGATCATGAACGACCCGGAGGTGCTGGGCTGGCTCGACAATCAGCCGGAGCTGTGGGATACCTATATCGACTACAACCGCTGGGACCGCGTCTGGCAGGCGTGGTTCAGCCGGGGGATCATCGGCGTCGTGGTCTCCGCTGGAGTCGATGAGCAGAACAACAGCGTCTGGATCAGCGACATATCCGACCCGAACGCGCTCGATGAGGAAGACGCCCTGAACGACTCCCGCAACAGCGCCATCAACCTGGCATACAGCGCCCCCGGCATCGATGTGGCGCTGGAAGGGCATGACAGCTGGACGAGTTACGCCGAGTGGCAGTACGACCAGGTATGGAGCGTGACCTTCGCCCTCGATGATACGCGCCTCTTCTATGCCCTGGTGGACCTGGCTGAGGAAGAAGTCCTGGAATCTTCCGTCGGCTGATCTGTTCGTGATCGAACGACCCGTACTCTGCATCAGGGCGCGACCACTTTTCGGCGCGCTCTGATGTCTTTCTGTTCGGTTGGTCTCTCTCCTTGCGGCGCGCTATACTGTTCACAAATCCCCGTTCTGCACGCCCAACGGCGACGCCTGGACGGCTTCCCTGACTCGAGGAGGAGACAATGGCATACCTTCCCGCGGAAACGCGCTACGACACGATGCAGTACCGGCGCACCGGACGCAGCGGCTTGCTGCTCCCGGCGGTGTCGCTGGGTATCTGGTACAACTTCGGCGGCGTCGATCCGCTGGAGAACGCCCGTGCCATGCTGCGCCGGGCGTTCGATCTGGGAATCACCCACATCGACATCGCCAACAACTATGGACCGCCCCCCGGTTCGGCGGAAGAGACTTTCGGGCGGGTGCTGCGCGAAGACCTCGCCGCGTATCGCGACGAGCTGGTCATTTCTAACAAGGCGGGCTATTTCATGTGGCCCGGTCCCTATGGCGAGTGGGGGTCGCGCAAGTATCTGATCGCCAGCTGTGACCAAAGCCTGAAGCGCACCGGGCTGGATTATTTCGATATCTTCTACAGCCACCGCCCCGACCCAAATACCCCGCTGGAAGAGACGATGGGCGCGCTTGATTATCTGGTGCGCAGCGGGCGGGCGCTGTACGCCGGCATTTCCACCTACAGCCCGGAGCAGACGCGCCAGGCAGCGAAGATTCTGCGCGACCTGGGCACCCCCTGCCTGATACACCAACCGCGCTACAACATGTTCGACCGCTGGATCGAGGACGGCTTGCTGACTGCGCTGGAAGAAGAAGGCATCGGCTGCATCGCCTTTTCGCCGCTCTGCCAGGGGCT
>JAEURA010000080.1 GCA_016789005.1 Anaerolineae bacterium | reverse complement strand
CGTTACGGGCTTGAGGCTTGCCGTCACACAGGCAGCGCCGGCGCTGCCTGTGTGACGTTTTAGCGGGTGGACGACGGCATATGTTATACTTTCGCATGCTGATTCAAGACGCCATAACGTCCTGAAACTGCTCAGATCACGGGAAGGGAACCACGCATCATGACAGCCGTAGAGACCATCCGGGTGTTGATCGCCAAACCGGGGCTGGATGGGCATGACCGAGGGGCGAAGGTGATCGCACGGGCACTGCGCGACGCCGGCATGGAGGTCATCTATACCGGGCTGCGCCAGACGCCGGAGATGATCGCCGAAGCCGCCTTGCAGGAAGATGTCGATGTCGTCGGGCTGAGCATCCTCAGCGGCGCGCATATGGCGCTGGTGCCGCGCATCCGCGAAGTGATGGATCAACACGATCTGCGCGACGTGCCGCTGCTTGTTGGGGGCATCATCCCCGATGAGGACAAAGCGCAGTTGGAAGCGCTCGGCGTTCGCGGTATCTTTGGTCCTGGGACGAACACTCAAGACATTGTGACCTTCATTCGTCAGATCGCGGCGGCAAAACAGGGGGATTGATGACCGTCCAGGTCGAGGCGATCCTGCGTGGGGAGCGGCGCGCCGTCGCCCGCCTGCTCACGAGCGTGGAAAATGGGCGCGAGGGTGTCGATGAGACCCTCGCGGCTTTATTTCCGCACACAGGACGCGCCTGGGTGATCGGCGTCACCGGTTCACCGGGGACGGGCAAAAGCACGCTGGTCAACGCGCTGACTCAGGCATACCGCCGCCAGGGACATCTGGTCGGCATCCTGGCGGTTGACCCGACCAGCCCCTTCACCGGCGGGGCGATCCTCGGCGACCGCATCCGCATGCGCGATCTGGCGGGTGACAGCGGTGTGTTCATTCGCAGCATGGCGACGCGCGGCAGCCTTGGCGGGTTGTCCAAGGCGACACGCGACGCCGCCCGCGTGCTGGACGCCGCCGGCTTCGACATCATCCTGATCGAGACGGTCGGCGCAGGTCAGAACGAGGTGGATATCGTCCGGGCGGCGCACACCACGCTGGTCGTGGAGGCGCCCGGCATGGGCGATGAGGTTCAGGCGATCAAGGCGGGCATCCTGGAGATCGCCGATGTGCTGGTGGTCAACAAGGCTGACCGCCCCGGCGCGGCGCAGACGGTGCGCGCGCTGCGCACCATGCTCGAACTGGGACACCCCACCCGTCAGGCGGGCATGGTCGGGCATCACGGGCGATTGATGGCGGTTGAAACACAGCTCGCTGCCGACGATGGCATGTGGCTGCCGCCCATCGTCGAAACGGTCGCCAGCGATAACCAGGGGATGGATGGTCTGATCACCGCCATCGGGCAGCACCGGCAGTTTCTTTCACAGGGCGAGCGCCGTTCGGCGCTGGAACAGGGGCAGTTCAGTATCGAGATACAGGAACGTCTTCGGGATACGTTGATGGAACGGCTGCTGCGGCAGCTTCCGGCTGATGCGCTCGACGGCATGATGGGGCGCATTCAATCACGGGAGATCGACCCGCAAGGGGCGGTCGAGACGCTTCTTTCTCAGATCATTTTTACACCGCTTGCACCCTAAGGGCGCGATCTTTCGCGTCCGGTAGGCTCTGGAGGTCGTTCACCCAATGTCCAACGTCCACGAAAAAGTCCCCGGCACGAAGTTCAGCCCAGAACTCACCGCTGAAGAAGCCAACAAACGAGGACAGTATTACGGCAAGATCATGCTGGTGGCGGGCACTGCCAGCACCGATCTCGGCACGGAAATCGCCAAGCATCTGGGGCTGCATCTCGCCAAGTTCAAACGCACCATCTTCCCCAACGAGAACATCTTCGTCCGGCTGGAAGAAAGCATGCGCGGTCAGGATGTCTACGTCATCCAGAGCATGTGCTCGCCGCTGCACGAGAGCATCTTCGAGCTGATGATCCTGATCGACACGATCAAGCGCGACTCGGCGGCGCGGATCACCGTCGTCGTCCCCTACCTCGCCTACGGTCGCTCGGACAAGAAAGATCAGCCGCGCGTCGGCATCGCCGCCCGCATGATCGCCGACATGCTCCAGGTCGTCGGCGCCGACCGCTACATGACGGTCGATCTGCACAGCGGGCAGATTCAGGGTTTCTTCAGCATCCCCGGTGATGCGCTGACCGCCTTCCACCTGCTGAGCGATTACGTTGACGAGAAGAAGATCGACAACCTGGTGGTCGTTTCGACTGATCTCGGCTATGCCAAGCGGGCGCGCAACTGGGCGGAAAAGCTCAAAGCGCCGCTGACGATCATCGAAAAACGGCGCACCGGCAACGACTCGGTCGCCGAAGCGCTGACGGTCATCGGCGACGTGCGCGATAAGAACGTCCTGCTGGTAGACGATGAGGTGCTGACCGGCGGGTCCATCGCCGCCGCCGTCGAACTGGTGCGCGACCAGGGCGCGCGCGATGTCTACCTCGCCTTCACCCACGCCATCCTGGTGGGCAAAGCGCTGGAGAATCTTGCGGCGCTGCCGGTCAAGGAGATCATCACCACCAACACGCTGCCGATCCCTCGACGCAAGCGCAAGGCGCTGCCCAACATGAAGGTGCTGTCGATTGCGCCTCTGCTCGGCGAGGTGATCCTGCGCGCCAACCAGGGGCGCAGCGTCGGCGAGCTGTTCCACGAATAGCGCCAGCAGGTCGGGACGGGCGATCCGCCGGATCGCCCGTCTCTGGATCAGCCGCGTTCGGTTCCCAGCGCCCAGCGCAGGCGCGCCTCAAATTCGCCCAGGATCGCTGCCGTCGCCCCCCAGACCTTCGCCTCGCCCAGGCGGTAGAAGTGAATGCGGAAGACGGCATCGCCGCGCTGCATCATCTCTTCGCCCTTCAGCGCCTCGTCGAACAGCACATCCAGCGGCGTCTCGATGAGTTCCGCCACCTCGTAGGCGTGGAGATTCCAGGGAGGGCGGTAGCTGATCGCGCCAACGATGGGATGAATCTCGAAGTTGCTGGGCGGGATGTAGAACGGCGTCAGCGACCCGATCACCCGCACATCCGACGCCAGCACGCCGACCTCTTCCTCAGCTTCGCGCAGCGCCGTATGAACATACGTCTCGCCGACCTCCTGCCGCCCACCCGGCAGGCTGATCTGCCCGCTGTGGACGCCGGGGTACTCCTGCCGGCGCATCAGCGGGAAGTGCAGCGCGCCCTCCGCGCCGGGGAAGAGGAGCAGCAGCACGGCAGCTTGCCGGGCGGCGATTCCCGGCGGCGGTTCCGTAGGGCGGGGCTGGGGCGACATGCGCAGCAGCGCCCGCACCGGGTCGAAGCCGTCGGCTTCGCCGAGCGCCAACGCCCGACGCACATCATCCAGCGTGATCGTCAGCGAATCGGGGTTTGGCATAACGGGGTCGGCTCCAGCAGATCGTGAATGACGGTGTTCGTCAGGTTCGCCCGACGCACATCATCCAGCGTGATCGTCAGCGAATCAAGGTCTGACATAGCGGGATCAGCTCCAGCAGGTCGTGAACGACAGTGTGCGCCGGCGTGCCGGACGTACCTCCACCGCGCACACACTGCGCGGCGAAGCATCCGGCGCGCCGCGCTGCCCCGACGGCGAAGGCTTTGTCATCGACGATCAGGCAGGACGCCGGTGCGGCGGCAGATCGCAGCACAGCGGCGGCGTAGCGCTCTTCGTCCTTGTCGAAGCGGTCGGCGGTGTCCGCCCCACTGATCCAGCCGTCGAGCAGGTCAATCACCGGTTCCAGCGAGGAACGGATCTGCCCCTCCGGCGCGCTGCTGATCACGCCGAGCGTCAGCCCCAGGGCGCGCAATCCTTCCAGCGCGGCGCGGACCTCCGGGTAGAGCGCCTGGCAGCCCTGAGTGACCTGTCCCGGTAGTTCGCGCGAAAGCGCCTGAAGTTCCTCGAAAGGCGGTTCAGATGTGCCGGTCAGCCGGAAAAGCGCCCGCGTGGTGCGGAACATGCCTTCGTAGTAGTCGCGCATCCCTTCGTCGCCGGACAAATTGAGATCGGTGTAGTAGCTGTCCCAGTCGGCGAGCACCTGGCGGTTGGCTTCCGCCCAGGCTTCGGCGCTGCCGCCGTAGCGCGCCGCCAGCACCCGCCCGACCCCGGCGGCGTAGCATGGGGCGAGCTGACGCCCGTCGATCAGCACGTCATGTACGTCGAAAAAGATGTGCGTCAGCGGCATCAGGGCAGCCCCTGAACGGTGATGATGTAGTTTTCCGGCGCGCCGCCGTACTCGCCGATGACGATCTCGAAATCGACAGCTGCGCCGGGGACGATCTGCGCGGCGGGCAGGTCGATCCAGGCAGCGCTGATGACATTTTCGGCGCTGTCGAAGACGGTCGCCATGGCGCGCGGCTGACGGACGACCGATGTGCCGGTGTTGGTGATGCGCCCGCGAATGACCAGCCGGTTGAGGGCGTCGAACTCCGCCTGATCGGTCCAGGTCAGCGCCCCTTGTCCAAGAGCACCGGGGTCGGACGCCGGCTGCCAGTCCTTTCCAAGCGTGAGGGCATAACCGGCAGCGCGACCCGCCAGCCCTTCGCCGAAGCGCAGGCTGAAGGGCGCAAAACCTCCTGGCGGGATGCTGTAGCCCATGACGGTATCGACCGCCCCCGCCACTTGCGCCCCATCCGCGCCGATCAGCACCGCCTCGATGGGCAGCCCCGCCGCCGGGATCGTCCCGTAGTTGGCGACTTCGCCGGTGATGTAGAACGCCCCGCCCGGCGTGGACCAGGCGGCGACGTGCAGGATCGCCAGGTCCGCCTCCTTGGTGAAGGTCAGGGTCGTCAGAGGCGCGGAGTCGAGCGCCGCCTCGCCGTTGAGTTCGAAGGTGTTGATGGCGTTCTGCAGGTCGTTCCAGGGAGCGTCGCCCGCCGACTCAGGGAGCAGCACCTCGATCACGCCGATCACCTCACCGGCGCGTTCGACGAAGGTGTTGACCGCCAGCGTCGCGCCGCCAGGTCCCGACCGCAAGCCGGTGAAGCGCCAGCTGCCGTCGCCCATCGCTTCGCGCGCTTCCTCTTTATAGTTCCCGGTATCGGGGCGAATCTGCGTCTGATAGAGGTCGAGCAGGGCGGCGAAATCCTGCGCCGCGCTCGCCGCGTCGAGCCGCAGCGCCGAGACCGTCAGCGCCGGCTGATCTGCGCCGGGCGGCGAAAAACTGACGCTGGCGAGGGTGGTCGTGTTCTGCTCGAAGCGCGCCCAACGACGGGGGACGCTCAGCGAGAATGCGCCGCTGGGATGCGTGTAGCGCGCCGGCGACACATCCGCCGGGGCGGGCGTTGGCGCGAAGACCACCGCGCCGCCGCTGCACCCCCCAACGCCGCCGCTGACCAGCAGCGCCAACAACAGGATTAGTTTTCTCATCTCCATGCGTCTCGATTCATGTTACAGTGATCATACGAGGTACTGCATTCTTTTGTAGAGCCGCGCGCTTAGCGATCTGGTTGGTACGATAGTCCCATAGAGTCACGGCTCTCATTCATCATATGCTAACGTTCAGGGATTAGACGTTCAACCTGCCCTTCGCGCGCGAGACGGGGAAAATGGTATGTATGCCAACAACGAGATTCTATTCCCGCACTATGTTATCCCCTCCCTTCGAAAACTGCGCGGACCGAAGTGGCAGGCGCTGGTTGATCGGGTCGCGCCGCTGCCGGAACAGCACGAAGAGACGCTGGCATTCATGCTGATGATGGTGCGCATGAACGGCTGTCTGGCGTGCGAGACGGACAGTTACCGGGCGATGCGCGGCTGTGCGGCGTGCGCGGCGCAAACGCTGCGCCGCTACAAAGGCGACGACGATGATTTGATCGCCAGTTTTGAGACGGCATTGTACGAGGTGCGGCGGTTTTCCACGTCGAATCCGCGTTTCGCCATTCGCGGCGCGCGCGAGACGGTGGGCGCGGGGTTGAACCTGCCGCCGACCTGACTGCTGCGCCGGGACTCGGCAGGGGGAAAACGCGCGGCGCTGGCGACAGACTCCGCGCGTTTTTGTGCCTGCTGAACGCTGTGCCCGGCAGGGGTCAGCGAAAGGACTGAGGTATGGATGAGAGCGCTGGGGCGTGGGAGCGCCTGGCGGCGATCAATATGACTATGTACCGGCGCATCGTCGAGAACCTTAACGCGGCGGTCGGGGCGGTCAATCTGGCGGCGCAGAGCGATGCCGCCGCCCAGGTGATCTGGCGGGAACACGCCGTGCGGCAGATCATGCGGGTGCACAACACCTTCACCGCCTGGAACAGCCTGATCCGCTACCGTGCCGGCGACCCGCCGACCATCCCCGGCGATCAGCGCGTCTTCCGCCTGGGCGATCTGCTGGACTGGCTGGCGGTCGAGATGCGCCAGCCGCGCAAAGCCCACGCCCATGACGATCTGCGGCTGCGGGGGCGGCGCGACACGCTGCAAGAAGCGCTGATCCTGCTCTATTCCGGCGCGTTCGCCCTGGGACCGGGCGCGCGGCTGGTGGTGACGCCTTCGCCCAAAGGGGTGACGCTCGGCGTGCGCTATCGTAAATTCGGCGACGCGCCGCCTTCGCTCAACGCTTTGCTCAGCCGTCAATCGGACAACTGGCGGATGGAAAACCTGACCTTCGAGCTTGCCTGCGTGCGCGACTTCCTGGAGATGAGCGACTGCATGCTCAACTATCAGGTCGAAGAGCGGCACTGTGCGCTGACCTTTTTCGTCCCGGCAGCGCGCCAGCGCACCTGGGCGCGCCGTCTGAAGCCGCGCCGAAACGCCAGTGAACCGCTCAGTCCTGCCGAGACCATCCTGAATGAAACCGGGCTGCGAAGCGAGACGCTGACCCACCTGGACGACGATGCCGACGGCGACATCACGCTTGACAGCGATCAATCGGTGGGGCGGTAGCTTCTCACCCTGAGGTGTTTCCCACGAAAGAATTCGCCGTGTTCGGCGTCCAATCATCAGAGGCGGAACTCCCGCCGTTTGATCTGTTCATCTGAGAGGACCCAACCCCCATGCTGCCCGATTTTTCCCCGGTAATCAGCGGCGAAATGACCCTCACGCAGTGGGTGACGCGCGAAGGCATCACCACCGCCACCCATCTCCGCCGCCTCACTGAATCGGTACTCGACGAGATCGACGCTATCCTCGGCGAGGCGGACGACGCCGGCGTAGCCTTCATCCCTGAAGACCCTCACGCCGACGATCCTCATGCCCCGGAGGGAGAACAGCATCAGGGTTGGTCGCTGGCGCATCTTGTCCTGCACGTCACCGCCAGCGCCGAAGAATGGGCGGCGGTCAGCAGCATCCTGGCGCGCGGCATCCCCTATGCCCGCGAACCCCGCCTGCGCTACGAACCGGACTGGCACAGCTTCACCACCCGCGCCCAGGTCGATCAGCGGCTTGCCGAAAGCCGGCGGATGCGCCTGGCATATCTGGACGCCTGGCCCGATGCGCCGCTGCTGCATGTCCAGCGCGAGATGAGCGAGAACTTCACCAAGAAGCACGGTCCCATGAACGCCGTCACGGCTTACCTGTTCGGCTTGCGGCACGAGGTCGGGCATCTGGAACAGATGCGCGAGGCGGCGCGGCAGATGCGCGCAGCGGTGCGTTAGTCCACAGAATCGTGTACCATTAGGGGCGAATTCATATGACGATCCGCGCCTTTACAAGGACATCGTGGCATCTCCGATTCGCCTCTCGCGGCACAGCGCACCGCTGCGCTTCATCGTTCTCCACTTCGCCCTGGTGAGCGTGGTGAATCTCGTCTTTTTCGCCGGTGGGGCATTTCAACCGCTCGCTTCAGCGACCGGCGGCTTGGTCACCGGATCGCTGGTCACCAACCTGATCTTCATCACCGTGCTGGTGGCGTGGCTGATCCTCCGTCACGGTGATCTGCGCCTGTCGGACATCGGGCTCATCCCATCGCGCCTGCCCGCCGCCGTCGCGCTGACCATCGGCTTGTGGCTGGCGGCGCAGATCGTGCATGCCCTGGCGGGTCTGCTGACCTACGGCACGGTCGAAGTCGCCCCGGTCTGGAACAGCGCCGGGGCATACATGCTGATCGGGGCGCTGGTCGCGCAGATCTGCGGCAACGCGCTCTTCGAAGAGATCGCCTATCGCGGCTTCCTGTTTCCTCAGTTCTTCCTGCGCCTGAAAGGTCTGGCAGATCGGCGGCGGGTACGCATCGGCGCGGCGCTGGTGCTCTCGCAGGGGTTGTTCGCGCTGGCGCACATCCCCAACCGCCTCTACCTGGACATGCCGCGCGACGCCATCGCCTTTGATCTGCTCACCCTGACCGCGGTCGGCGTGCTGTTCACGCTCATCTACATCAAGACCGACAATCTCTTCCTGGGGGTGGGCATTCATGCGCTCGGTAACGCCCCGACGACTCTCTTTCGCACCGCGCCCGCCCTGGAAGTCGAAGGCGCATCGATCCTGATCTACCTGCTGGTGATTGCGGCGGCTTATGGGACGCCGGTGTACCGGGAAAGCCGTCGGCGGCTGAAGCTGCGCCGGGCGGCGGCAGACTGGCAAGTGTCAGAGGATTTTGGATGAACAGACGACGCGATGCACAAGATGACGATTTGGGTCCATTCAGCGATCCGCTCGAAGAGGATGTCTTCGGCGACAGCCCGGCGGCGCGCGACCGGGGCGAAGGCGACATGGACATCCTGCGGTCCTACGAGGATGAAGCCGACAGCGCCGAACTGCTGGACGAGATCGAACGTCCGCGCCGCCGGGGTTCTGGGGCAGGCGGCAGCGTTGATCTCGGCGCGCTGATCGGTGGGCTGATCGCCGCCCTGCTCAACGGGCTGCTGTTCGCCGTCTTCTTCCTGGCGGTCAGCGGCGCGCTGGTGATCGGCGCGCGGGCGCTGGGCATCCTCGAAGGCGGTCCCGTCAGCTTCTCGCTCGCCTCTACCAGCCTTTCGGCGGTTGCGCCGACCCAACCGCCGACCGCCAGCGCCGCCCTGCCCACGCCCGCCCCAGCCGCTGCCGCCGATACAGGGACCGACCTGAACGGCGCGCCGCCGACGGTGATCGCCGCCGCGCCGACCGTCGAGCCGAGCGCCACGCCGGTCCCCGAATGCCGCCCCGACGACATTCAGGCATGGTGGGCGCTTCAGCAGGACAATTACGATACCTTCACGGCGCTGACTCCAGACGCAGTCCTCGCCGAGGATAACATCAACGCGCTGCTTGAACGGCTGCGCCTGCGCCGCGAGTATTCCGCCGCTGCGACGATCCCCAGCCTGGCGGAGGAGTGCATCGCCGGCACGCGCGCCGCTCTGCTGAGCCTGTTCGACGCCACGATGATCTGGGGGCGTGCCCTCGTCGGCGCGCCGGGGACCGACCCGGCGGCGCTGTTCCAGGCGGAAGAGGCGCTGACCGGAGCGCGCGCCGTGATGACGGCAGCGCTGTGGGAGATTCGCATCGTCGAAGAGGCGGAGTCGCCGATCTCGGAAAATCTGGCGCGGGGCAGCGGCGCGGCATGCGGCGCGGCGGGCTGGCTGGAAGCCGTCGAACCGCAGTTCCGGGCGCTCAAGGAATATGCCGCCCAGGTGGACGTGGTCAACCTGCCCGCCAGCACGATCCGCGAACTCATCGGCAACATGCAGGCGGTGCAGGGCAACATCAGCCAGATCGTCGTGCCAGACTGCGCCTTCACACCCAGTCAGCTGCTGCAAGGGGCGATGGCGCAGCGCATCACCGCCTATGAAAACCAGCTCGCCGGGCGGGCGCAGGCGGGACTCGATGGGCTGGCGGAAGCGGCGCGGCTGGAAGCGCGCTTCGCCGCCTGGATGGCGTGGCTGGGGTAGAATCACCCGCTTGTCCTGTGGTACAGGCAGGAGACTCGCCTTTGGGGCGAGGCGGGCTGGGACGCGCCGGCGTATTCTGAAGCAGAGCGTTCGGAATAGGCACTGATCCCCACCGAGGAGGATTCGCGATGGCGCGTTATCTCTGCGTGACCTGCGGCACCCAGTACCCGGAAAGTGACGCCCCGCCGGCGCACTGCCCGATCTGCGAGGATGAACGGCAGTATGTGAACCCGGCGGGGCAGCAGTGGACCACGCTGGACGAATTGCAGCGAGATCGCCGCAACGTCATGACCGAGTTGGAGCCGAGGCTGACCGCAGTGCGCACCGAGCCGGCGTTCGCCATCGGTCAGCGCGCCCACCTTATCGAAACGCCTGAAGGCAATATCCTGTGGGACTGCATCAGCTTTCTGGATCAGGCGACGATCCAGGCGGTTCAGGCGCTCGGCGGCATTCAGGCTATCGCCATCTCGCACCCGCATTTCTACAGCGCTATGGTCACGTGGAGCCGCGCCTTCGACGATGCGCCGATCTATCTGCATGAGGACAATGCGCCCTGGGTGATGCACCCCGACCCGGCGGTGCAGTACTGGCGGGGGGATACGCTGAAGGCGAACGCCCAGATCACGCTCATCCGCTGCGGGGGGCATTTCGACGGTTCGACGGCGCTGCACTGGTCTGCCGGAGCCGAAGGACACGGCGCGCTCTTCACCGCCGATACCCTGTTCGTCGCCCCAGACCTGCGGCATGTTTCGTTCATGTACAGCTTCCCGAACCTGCTGCCGCTGCCGCCCCGCAGGGTTCGGCAGGTAGCGGCGGCGGTGCAGCCCTACCACTTTGAGCGAATCTACGGCGGCTGGGAGGGCAGGGTGATCGCTTCCGGCGGGTCCGACGCCGTGCAGCGCTCGGCAGAACGCTACCTGCGCCTGATCGCCGAAGGGTGAAACGCCAGACAAGTCGCGCCAAAAACAGAAGCAAGGGGTCCAGGCGTGTTCGCCCGGACCCCCTGCTTGATGGATTGTGAAGCCGCGTCAGCGTCAGCCGACGATGCCGCTCGGCAGCGGCGCGCCGTTCTGCGGAGCCTGGTAGCTGGGCTGCATGGTGTCCTTGCGCACCCAGACCTTCTGGCACGCCAGGACGATCTGATAGTAGGTCTCGCTGTCATCCTGCCCGATCACGACATAGGTTCCGGGGTTCAGGACGATGCCAGGGGCGATCTCGCCAGGGGCGTAGTAGACCTGCGCGCCGAGCGGGGCTTCGCCGACGACCGCGCTGGACGGCACGGCAAGGTTGCAGGCGTTGCCGGTTGGGGTTGGTCCGTTATACAGGATGTTGCCCGTATCGCAGCCGTCGACGATCAGCGTCCACTCATACAGCACCGTCCCGACGGGGCGTTCCAGGGAGAAATCGAGGCGCATTTCCTTGCCCGATGGAATCGGGTAGGTTCCGGGATTGGGGACAGGACCATAGGTGAAGTTGTCGAAGATGCTCCACCCCGAAAGCCCGTTGATGGAGATCGAGGCGTTCTCGTTCATGTAGATGAGACCTTCGACGGTGACGACGGTGTGGACCGTATAGGTTCCGCCGTCCAGGTTGGCGCGTTCGACGGTCATGCTGAAGTTTCCGCTGGCGCAGCCCAGGGTGTTCACGCTGATCACTTTGAAAGTTTCGCCGGCGGCGAAGGTGGTGGGAATCGCCACCCACAGGACCATGATGACCGTCATGAAGGCGATCATCCGCATTGCAGTTTTTCTTGACATGCTGACCTCACTTCAAAAAATGGAGAAATATGTCTGTTACACTATATGTAATCTTTTTGGTCGTGTCAACCAAGCCGAATGGGTAGGGGATGCCCGACAATCTAAGCCAGGTCCCGCATCTCTTCAACGGTCGAGCCAGCGGCTTGCCCCTACGAGATGACGGGCGTAGGGGAGACCCGGCGGGTCTCCCGCTCGTGAGATTCTTTCGAGATGCCCCTGTTTGTTTGGGGCATCCCCACGATTTAGCCGCTAACGCAGTTCCAGGCTCTTGCTTTCGATCACCCGGCGCGCCATTTCGACGAACTCGTCCAGGGGGATCGCGCCCAGGTCTTCATCCGTCCGCAGGCGCACGCTGACCGTGCCGGCGGCGGCGTCTTTGTCGCCCACGATCAGCATGTAGGGGACCAGTTTTTCGCGGGCGACGGCGATCTTCGCGCCCATGCGCGCCTTGCCGGCATCGACTTCGACGCGCATGCCGATGCCGCGCAGCCGCTTCGCCACCTCGGCGGCATAGGCGCCGTGGCGGTCGGCAATCGGGATCAGCACCGCCTGCACCGGCGACACCCAGACCGGGAAAGCGCCGTTGAAATGCTCGATCATGATGCCCGTGAAGCGTTCGACGCTGCCGAACGGCGCGCGGTGGATCATGATCGGGCGCTGGCGCGTGCCGTCTTCAGCAACATATTCCAGTTCGAAGCGCTCCGGCAGGTTGTAATCGACCTGCACCGTGCCGAGCTGCCACTCACGCTTGAGCACGTCGCGGAAGATGAAATCGAGCTTCGGACCATAGAACGCCGCCTCGCCTTCGGCGACATGGTAGTTCAGACCGAGCGAATCGCAGGCTTCGATGATCGCCGCCGCCGCCTTCTCCCAGTTCGCGTCGCTGCCCACGTACTTGTCGCTCTTGGGATCGCGCACGCCGACGCGCGCCCGGAAGTCGGAGAAGCCAAGCGTGTTGAAGACGTACTGGGTCAACCGGACGACCGCCTTGAATTCATCCACCAGCTGTTCCGGCGTGACGAACAGGTGCGCGTCATCGACGGTGAAGCCGCGCACGCGCGTCAGCCCGGTCAGTTCGCCCGACTGCTCATAGCGATAGACCGTGCCGAACTCGGCATAACGCACCGGAAGATCGCGATACGAGCGCATCTCGCTCTTGTAGATCATGATGTGGTGCGGGCAGTTCATCGGCTTGAGCAGGAATTCGTCGTCATCGACCTGAATCGGCGCGTACTGGCTGTCCTTGTAATAAGGATAGTGCCCGGACGTGCGGTACAGATTCAGGTTGCCGATGTGCGGCGTGACCACCGGATCATAGCCGTTTTCGATCTGCGTCTCGCGCAGCCAGCGTTCCAGCGTGTCGCGCAGGATCGCCCCTTTGGGCTTCCACAGCGGCAGCCCCTTGCCGACCAGTGGGCTGAAGGTGAACAGGTCGAGCCGTTCGCCGACGACGCGGTGATCGCGCTTGCGCGCTTCTTCCAGGCGCGTCAGGTATTCCTGAAGCGCATCGACCGTCTCCCACGCCGTGCCGTAGATGCGCGTGAGCTGCGGACGCTTCTCGTCGCCGCGCCAGTACGCGCCGGCGGGCTTCTTGAAGGTGATGCTGATGGCGTCGGGATTGATCTCGCGGCTGTCGGCGACGTGTGGACCTCGACACAGGTCCGTGAACGTGTCCTGCGTGTAGAAAGTCAGTTTGGCGGCGGGCGCGGCGATCTGCTCGCCGTTTTCGTCCGTTCGCCCGTGCACCAGGTCTTCGATCAATTCGCGCTTGAAGGCTTGATCCTTGAAGAATGCCAGGGCTTCATCGGGCGAAACCTCGCGCATGGCGAAGCTCACCCCCTTGCGGACGATCGCTTTCATGCGGTTTTCGATCCAGGCGAGATCCTCATCGGTGAGGGCGCGCGGCAGGTCGAAATCGTAGTAGAAGCCGTCTTCAATCGGCGGACCGATGGCGATTTGCGCTTCCGGAAAGTGTTCAAGGACGGCTTGCGCCATGATATGCGCAGCCGAATGCCTGATCTTGTACAGTTGGCTGCCCACATAGCTGTTGTCAGAGGACATGCGCGAACGACTCCTGTTCGGTTCGAGAACGGGGTGATTATAGTGCAAAATGCAGCGGCGTCAGGGTGAACTGGCGCTTCGCCGGGAAGCGCCACCCAGAAGCGTTAAGCCAGACGCGGCTCAATTGTCTGCCGGCGCGGCGCTGTGCGATCAGTTGTTGCTGAGGTGAGAATTCAAGTCGTCGCCGTCAGGCGACGGTCGTGGCGAGCATCCGGTCCCGGTCATCGACCAGCAGCACTTCGCTCACGACGACGGCGGCGACCTCGGTGGTCGCGCGCTTGCCATTCGCCACGTCCGGCAGATCCTCGTCTTCGGTCACCTGGGTGAACAGGTTCTCGAAAACGTCGAGCATCAGCAGGTTGTCGATGGTGTCTTCGATGCTCTCGCGGTCGCAGCGCGAAATCAGAATATGCGGCGTCTCCAGGGCGGCATAGCGCACCGGCGTCGCATAGGGGATTTCCTTGCACATTTCGTAGCTCAGGTCCATCTGACGCGCCAGATAGGGCAGCGTCACGAAGACGGCGGCGTAATACTGCCCATTTTCCATTTTGACGATCACATCGCAGGCATCCCGTTCGTTGGGATCGTGCATCTCTACCCAGATTTGGACGGGGAAATCGGCTGCGCGCATCATGGCTCGATAATCCTGCTATCAGTACAATTTGGTGTGAAAACCATCTGAAATCGGTTAACTCAATTGCAGAATACGCCCTTTTGAATCTTTTTGTCAAGCATTCCCACTCGGCTTTGTGAAAGTCGGCGCAATTCATCCTTCACCAAGTTAGCGATGTGCCGAATTTGTTATAGAAAAGGTTGGAATCGTAAATCGTCGTGCTAAACTAAATGCATTACAATGAAGAATGCCTGCGCTTGAGGGGCGTCTTTCGATCAATTAGTTTCCTGTTGGAACAGGTGAGCCGTGCATCAGGTCCTCTACATCGAAGACAATCCTGAAAACCGGATGCTGGTCCGACGGGTCCTCATGGCTTCGGATGAGGCGTTTCAGGTTCACGAAGCTGATTCTGCGCGAAAAGGGATCGATCTCGCTCGCCAGATCTCCCTCGACATCATCCTCATGGATTTGAGCATGCCGGAAATGGACGGATTGAGCGCCACCAGAGCGCTGCGCGCGATTCCGCAGCTGCGCGCCGTTCCGATCATCGCGCTGACGGCAAACGTCATGCGGGGCGACAAAGAACGCAGTTTGGCGGCGGGATGCGACGGGTACATCTCGAAGCCAATTGATATTGACAGGTTCCCGAACGAAATACTCTTCTACATCAGGAGCGGGCATGAGCGACGCGCAAAGCAGCACCAGCCAACGGACGCCGATTGAACCTAGCGAGGCGCACGTCCTCGTCGTCGAAGACAATGTGCCGAACTTCGTGCTGATCGCCCGCATGCTCGCATTCATGGGCGTGCAGCGCTGCGAGTGGAAGACCTCAGGCTGGCAGGTCGTCCAGTTTGCAGACACCCTCCCTCGTGTTGACCTCATCCTGATGGACATCCGCCTGCCTTACGAAGATGGCTACCAGGCGCTCGTCAAACTGCGCGCCAACCCCCGTCTGAAAGATACGATGGTCTGCGCCGTCACCGCCGAAGCCAGCGAAGAGCAGATGCGACGGGCGCGCAAAGCGGGGTTCAACGGCTTTCTGGGCAAGCCGCTCGATCCTGACCGGTTCCCTGGGCAGATTCGACATCTGCTCAACGGCGAGGAGGTCTGGGAATGGAAGTGAACGAGACTTTTGATCCGAACGACCCCAACCTGACGCACCAGCTTGCCGAGGCGCAGTACGCGGCGGCGAGCGCCATCTACGGTTCAGCCGATGCGGCGGAGATACTCTCCGCCGTCGTGGTTTTTGGGGGAAAGGCGTATCAGGAGGCGCAGCTGGCGCTGATCGAGCCGGACCTCGACCCGCCGAAACTGCGCATCGTCGCCCAGCGCGCCGGAACCTCCATCGTTGCCGTCAACACGCTGCGCCTGTTCAGCACCTACCCGGCGTATGAGACGCTCGGCGCGGTGGAATACCTCTACGCGGCGCGAATCGACGACGATCCGTTTTTGACCGACGAGGAACGCGAGAAACTGAGGCAGGAGAAGGTTACAGCGCTGCTGATCGTGCCGCTGATGGTCGGGCAGAACATGACCGGGCTGATCATGATGTCCAACCCGGAACCGGTGACTACGCCCACGCCGATGCTGCGCGCGCTGCGCAACCTCGCCGATCAGATCGCCGTGGTCTTTGAGAACCGGGCGCTGCTGCGGCGCACGGAATCGTCGCTCGGCGAAGTGCAGACCCTCTACGAACTTAACCGGGGGCTGCTCGCCGCCCAGGACCCGCTGGAACTGCTGCGCGCCATCTCCTCGCATCTCGCGCCGGACGCCGATACCATCATGCACGTCGCCGTCAGCCGCCGCCGCGATGGCGGTGAAGATGTGGCGGTGCAGCACATCATCACCCGCAAAGGCGAACAGGTCGTCAGCATCCCGATCAAAGGGATGCGCATCGGCAAACTGCTGAGCGGCGAACAGACCGAAGTGACCTTCGTCGAGGATGTGCAGGCAGCCCCCGTCGATGTGCCGCTGCTCGAACTGCTGCGCGAACGCACCCACAGTTACGCCGTGATCATCGCCCGGACCAGCGACCGGCATGCCGACATCGTATCGGTGGCATACGAAACGCCGCACACCTTCGACAGCCACGACCGCCGGCTTTACGCAGCGAGCGCCGACCAGCTCAACATCGTGCTGCAAAATCAGCGCCTGCTGCAAGAATCGCAGGCGGGTGCAGAGCAACTGTCGCGGCAGGTGCGTGTGCTTCAGCTGCTCAACCGCGTCGCCACCAGCATCAGCGGTTTTCAGACCGAAAAACAGCTCCTTGACAACATCATCCGCGAGATGCAGGAAGGGCTGAATATCGATCACATCGGCGTCGCGCTGATCCAGCCGGATGGACACAACGGCGTCGTGCTCAGCGAATACCCTGACGCCGGCGCTGTCGGCGCGGTCATCGACATGCAGGACAACCCGATGATCGCCGCCCTGATGCGCGATCCTTCCAAAGCGGTGGTCGTGCAGAACGTTGACACTGACCCCATCGTTCCCGCAGCGGTGCGCGCCGCGCTCAAAGGCGTGGGTGTTCATGGGGTCATGATCCTGCCGCTGTACGTGCAGAATTCGTTCATCGGCACCATCGGCTTCGACCTCTACGAGGAAGGGCGCTACTTCTCCCCAGAGACCATCGAACTGGCGGAGACGATGACCTCGCAGCTGGTGGTCGGGCTGCAAAATATCCGGCTGTTTAACGAGGCGCGCCGGCGTGCGGAACAAATGCAGTCCGTCGCCACACTCGGTCAGGCGCTGCAGGTCTCGCTGGAAATCGAACCGGTGCTGCGCGTCATGCTAACCAGCGGCGTCGGCATTGTGCCGACGGAGCAGATGAGCGTCGCTCTGTTCGACGAATACCAGGGGCTGCTGCGCGTGGTCGGGCGCTACGAGGATGGCGACAGCGAGATTTCGCTGTCGGATGGTCCTCTGCTGGCGCTGAAGGATACCTATGCCGGACAGGTCTGGTCGACCGGCGTGATGTTGACCATGGGTGGGGGATCTGCACCGGGCACGCCAGATACGAACGCGGTCATGATCGCGCCGATTCGAGCGCGCGACCACCGGCTGGGCACGGTGACGATTGCCGCGCCGACCGGGGCGACCTATGGCGACACAGACAAAGCGATCTTCCAGCAGATGGTCAACCTGCTGGCGGTAGCGCTGGAAAACGCCGCCACCTACGCGCGCAGCCAGCGCGCCGCCCAAAGCGAGGCGATGGTCAACGAGATGACCGCGCGTTTCCAGCAGTTCTCGGATGTCGAAGGGTTGGTCACCAGCGCCGTCAGCGAACTGGGCAAGGTGTTGGGCGCGCGCCGCGCCCGTGTGCGCCTCGCCGATTCTGACGCGCCGACGCGGCAGACGGAGATGAAGCGATGATTCAACGTCCTCTCTTTGACCGGCTATTCCTGCCCTCGAACCTTTCGGGTCGTGCCGCGCAGGAATTCACCCGGCTGCGCGCCGTCATCACCCTGGTGATCATGCTGTTCGTCTTCATCTACGACATGCAGGTGATCGCGAGCGGCTCGGCGGGTTTCATCACCCGCGCTCTGGATGGCGACGGCTTCAGCCTGCTGACGGTCCTCGGCGTCTACATCGGCGGTTTCATCACCCTGATCGTCATTCGCCAGGGCAGGACGGAACTCAGCGGCATCCTGCCCATCGCCATGTGGGCGATGAGCGGCGTCATGCTTTCCGTGCGCGACGGTTTTGTCGTCGTCACGGACGCCATGCCTTTGCTGGTGCTGGTCGTGATTGGCTTCACCACCTACCGCCAGCGCGGCATCCTCATCGCCGTTGTCGCCGGCTTGATCCTCCTGCTGATCGGGCTGGACCGCCGCAATCTGATCGATCTCGCCCAGATCGCCCCACGAGACATGTTCGACGATCTGTTCGACATCGCCATCATGGTCATCGGCTCGGCGGTGACGCTGTGGATGTTCCTGCGACTGCAATCGAGCGAGCGGCAGGAAGCGCAGGCGGCAGCGGAAACCGCCCGTCTGCGCCTGGCGACCATCACCACCGATCTCGCCCGGCGCATCGCCAGCCAGACCGCCCTGGAGGAACTGCTGAGCCGGACGGTCAATGAGGTGATCGCCCGTTACGCCGACATTTACCACGCGCAGATCTTCCTGATCGACGAATTCGGTTCGCGCGCCAGGCTGGCGGCGAGCACGGGCGATGTCGGCAGACTGCTGCTGTCGCGCGGTCACAGCCTGGAAGTCGGCAGCCTGAGCGTCATCGGCACGGTGACGGCGGCCGGGCGGTCGGTGGTCGCTCGCGCCGCATCCAGCGAGACGGTGCACCGGCGCAATGAACTGCTGCCGGAGACAGTCATCGAAGCCGCATTCCCTCTGCTGGTCGGCGAGCGCGTGATCGGTGCGCTCGACCTGCAAAGCCGAAGCGCCGAGGCGTTCAAGGATGAAGACCTGCCCATCTTCCAGTCGCTCGCCGACATCACCGCCGTCGCCATCGAGAACGCCCGGTTGTTCGAACAGACGGAGCGCCGCCTGAACGAGAATCAGCAGCTGCTCGACCAGATGAGCGGCGCTATGCGCGAAATCGAGCGTCTGAACCGTGAGCTGACCGGGCGTTCCTGGACGGAATACCTGGGCGATCAGATCAGGACGCCGAACGTCGATGTCAACTTCAGGACCAACAAAGTGGAGCACCTCGGTGACTGGACGCAGTCGCTGCGTCAGGCGCTTCAGGGCGATCAGACCGTCCGCCAACCGCAGGGCGAGGGATCGGTGGTCGCCGTGCCGATCCGGGTGCGCGGGCAGGTGATCGGCGCGATGGAATTCGAACTGGATGCCGCAGCTCCGGCGGAAGACACGGTCGGTCTGGTCGAAACGGTCGGCGAGCGGCTGGGCTTGGCGCTGGAAAACACCCGTCTATACGAAGCGACGCAGCGCATCGCCCAGCGAGAACAGCGGGTGAACGCCATCGCGGCGCAGTTCCAGTCGGTGACGACGGTGGATGAACTGCTGCGCATCACTCTGAGCGAACTGGGGGCGCTGCTCAACGCCGACAATGCCTCGATCCGCCTGGGCGGCATCGATACGGCGCTAGGCGGCGAAAGCGGCGCAGAGCGGATGCAGCGCCTCAACGGCGGCGCTCAGAGTAATCCGGCGACGAACGGCACCCATAACGGTTATGGTAACGGAGGGGCAGGCGCATGATCGCCCGTGTGATCGGCTGGCTCTTCAGCCTGAGATACGGCTATACCGACGCCATCGAGCGTCAGCGGGCGCGCGCCCTGCTGACCATGACGCTGGCGGGGTCGGTCATCTGGCTAGCGATGTATGCGCTGGTCATCCTGCCGCTGCTGAACAGCGGCGAAATCCCCGGCAACGGCTATCTCTTCCTTTCAATGACGCTGACACCGCTGGCGCTGGCGCTGATTTTCTTCTCGGTGCAGCGTGGTCGGCTGACAGCAGCTTCGCATCTGTTCGTCGGCGGTCTGGTGGGGCTGACATCGCCTTTGGGGCTGGTTTCGCACATCGATCTGCTGCAAATTGCCCCGATTGTCGCGGTTGTCGCCGCCGGCGTGCTGCTCGACCGGCGCGGCTTAACCCTGGTGGCGCTGGTGTGCGCCGCCGGTATGATCCTGAGCGGTTTGTATCAGTCGTCGCTCGTCCAGGTCGAACGCTTCACCCCGGCGGACCTGGCGCTCAACGAGACGGTGACGATGATTTCGCTGGCACTGCTCATCGCCGCCTTCCTGTACGCCTTCAGCGGTACGCCGGAGCGGGTAGCGCGCGGCGCCAACAAGCTGGTCAGCCAGTGGCGCGCCGTCCAGGTCCTGACCGACCGGGTGTTCATCAACGAAGAAGATGCCGTCGAGCGGGTGCTGCACATCGGGCGCGATCAGTTGGAGTACAGCGTCGTCCAGGCGTTCCTGCTCAACAACAAGGCGGGCGGCGTTCGCCGGCATCGCCTGATGGAAAGCGGCGGGGTTCTGACGCTGGACGTTAACGCCGATGTGGTCGTGCAGATGGTTCTGCGCGAGATCGAGCCGTTGATCATTCGCCCCACCGACGTGCGCGCCGCCGATCATCTGATCAACCAGCTGCGCTTCAGCGTCAGCGTGCCGATCCTGTTCGAGGGGACGATCCTCGGCGTCCTGGATGTGCAGACCAGCGATACTGCCGGTCTGGAGGCGTCTCGAATCGACGTGCTGCGCGCCCTGGCGGCGCAGCTTGGGCGCAGCCTGGCGCAGTTCCGGCAGATCGCCGCGCTGGAATCGGATGTGCGCGACCAGGAGAGCGCAGCGCAGCGGCTGCGGTCGCAGCTGGCGGAAGTGCAGCGTCGGGCAGAGGGCACAACCAGCGCCGGGTGGGAACGCTACCTGCGCGGTCTGGGCGTGACCGGCTACGGCTACGACTTCAAAGGCGGCGCGTCACAGGCGCTCGTCGCCGCCAGCGACCTGCCCCCGTCGGTGCGCACGGCACTGGAACACGGTGATGTCGTGGTGCAGCAGGTCAACGGCAGCCAGGTCATCAGCGCGCCGATCAGCTATCGCGGGCAGATGCTCGGCGCGATGACTTTCGAAGTACGCAGTGACCGGGCGCTCAGCGAATCGGAAACTGAACTGGTGCGCACCGTCGCCAGCCGCCTCGGCACGGCGCTGGAAAACAACCGGCTGTTCGAACAAAGCCAGGCACAGGCGCAGCGCGAACGCAAGGCGAGCGATGTGGGCAGCCTGCTGCTGACCGCGACCGATATCGAACAGGTGCTGGCGCTGGCTGCCGAGACCTTCAACGAAGCCCTGGGCGCGACACACACCCGCGTCTCGCTTCAGCCCGGCGCCGTCCAGCGACTCAGTGCAGATGGGGGTTAGCGAATCATGATTCGAAGCGCGGCTCTCCTGAATCCGGCTTCCTGGTCCCTTGGGGTCAAGTTCACGCTCACCCTGGTGGTGGTCAGTGTGGTTCTGATCGCCCTGGCGGTGGCGACGAACGTCCAGGCGACGGCGGAACTCGCCCTTGCCAATGCCTCGACGCTGGTCGCCGAGACCGGGACGCGGCAGACGGCGGTGATCAACGGGACGGTCAACCTGGCGAGCGAGGTGGCGTTCGATTTCGTCGAGTCCAACATCGACAGTCTGAACGGGCTGCTGCTCCGCGATGTCGTCGTCGGCAGCGCCATCAACCTGCCCGATGTCACGCCCGGTCAGATGACGACGCTGCTGCGCGAAGAGCTGCTGCTGCCTTCTTCGCTGTTCGAAGGCATCCGCCTGATCGACCGTGACGGAGGTCTGCTGGCGCAGGCGCTGCGCTCGACGCCGCTGGCGGGCGATCCTGCTGGCGCGCGCGCCCCCGCCTATATCGCCGGCTCAAACGCCGCGCTGCGCGGCGAAGACCGCACCGTTTCGATTGCGCACGTCAACTTCACGCCGATCGTCGAACTGGTCGAAATCCTGCGCTGGCGCGATGGATCGCCGCTCGGTTATCTGATCGCGCGCCTTGACAATCGGCGCGCCTTCTTCGATGCGCTGCGGCAGCCGGAAGGGCAGGACATCTATCAGATCTCGACCTTCCTGTATTCCGCCAACGAGGTGCTGATCACACCTGCCGGTGTGCGCCCGGATATGCTCACCGCTTCACGTTCGGTGGCGGTGGATCGCGGGCTTGCCGGGCAGGACGGCAGCGCTTTCTATAGCGCCGGCGATGGTGTGGAATACATCGGCTATTTCACGCCGCTGCGCGGTCTGCCGCTGGCGCTGGTCACCCAGGTCAGCACGGCAAGCGTCATCGCCCAGGCGCAGGACATCGTGCTGACCCGGCGTTTCGGTGCGGTGATCGGCGCGGTCGCGCTGCTGGTGTTCGCTGCGCTGCTGCTGAACCAACTGGTGACCCCTTCGCTCAATCGTCTGCGCCGCGCCGTCCTCGGCATGTCCTACGGCGACATGAGCGCAGCCATCCCTGAAACCCAGCGGCGTGACGAAGTCGGCGCGCTGGCAGCGGGCATCGAAACCCTGCGCGATCACGTGCAGGGGCAGGTCGCAGAACTTCAGGCAGGCGTCGAGGCGCGCACCCGCGACCTGAACGCCACGCAGGAGATCAGCCGTTTCGCCGCCACACAGCGCGATTTGCAGCGTCTCATGGACAGCGTGGTGAACCTGATCGTCCAGCGTTTCCCCAACATCTATCATGCGCAGATCTTCCTGATCGACGCTGACGGGCAGGACGCGCTGCTGCGCGCCAGCACGGGACCAGTTGGTCAGGAGCTGCTGCGGCGCGGTCACCGGCTGGGCGTCGGATCGGTGAGTGTCATCGGTCAGGTGACATCGCAGGGGCAGGTGGTGACGGCGCGCGACACTGCCGTCAGCCAGGTCCATAAGCGCAACGAATTCCTGCCAGACACGCGCGCCGAACTGGCGGTCCCGCTGCGGGTCGGCGAGACGATCATCGGCGCGCTGGACGTGCAGAGCCGCGAACGTGACGCCTTCAGCGAGGCGCAGGTGGCGGTGCTCCAGACAATGTCGGATCAGATCGCCGTCGCTATTCAGAACGCCCGCCTGTATGAAGACCTCAGCCGCCGCCTGCAGGACATTGAAGAGCGCAACCGCGCCGCCACGCTGCGCGCCTGGCAGGATTTCATGCGGGAACGCCGCGCCGCCGAAATCGCCCGCGAGGCAGGCGTCGCCTCCGAAGCGAATTTCGGCGATCTGCGCCAGACGGCGCTGCGGACGGGCGAGCTGATCGTCGGGCGAGCTACACCTCGCCAGACCATCCCCGTCGCTGTGCCGATCGCCCTGCGCGGTCAAACGCTGGGGGTGGTCGAATGGGAAATTCCGGTCGGCGTTCTGAGCGAAGATCGGCTGGAACTGGCGAAGGAGCTGGCGGCTCGTCTTGCGCTCAGCCTGGACAACGCCCGCCTTTTCCAGGAAAGCCAGCGTACTGCCGAACGCGAGCGCGTGGTTAACGCCATCGTCGCCAAGCTGACGGCGCAGACCAACATCAACGACATCTTGCAGACGGCAGTCCGCGAGGTGGGTCAAGCACTCCGCGCGCCCCAGGTCAGCATTCGTCTGGAGACCGCGCGCGATCAAAATGGCAGCGGCGCTGCCACAAGTAATGGACACCCGGTGAATGGAAACGGTGATCGGTAGGTTGTAGACGATGCAGAGAACAAGCGACCGCACGCTCTACCGCCGCGCCCTGCGGCTTGTCGTCCCGTTCATTGTCGTGATCTCCCTGGCAGGCGGGATCGCCGCGCTGGTGCTGGTGCGCTTCAACGCGCGCACTACTCTGATCGCGCAGCAGCAGCTTCAGCTTTCCGCCGCACTGGAAAGTGTGCGCGATGGCTTGATCCGGCTGGAAAATGATGCCGTCGATCTCGCCTCGCGGCGTAATGTGCGCGCCTTCGCCCGCGACACCCTGGTCACCGGCTCTGCCACGCTGGTCGACTCGCAGACGGAGATGATCTCCGAATTCGCCGAACTGCTGGAAGATCACATCGGAACCTATACCAGCATCCGCTACGTCACCTTCAACGGAACCGTCTGGACGGAAGCGGCGCTCGGCGTCAGCAGCATCGTGGAAATCGACCGGCAGCTTCGTCTGAGCGAGATGGCAGGCGACACCCTGCTGACGAACGCCGCCGAGCTTGATCCGGGGCAGGCGTTGATGGAAGGCGTGTTCTTCCGAAGGACACCAGGGCTGGCATTCGTCGAACGCCAGCGCCCGATCCTGCGGGTCGCTGCACCCGTAGCGACAGAAAACGTCGTCTTCGACTTCGCCGGCGTCGTCGAGATCGACGTTGATGCGACTACCCTGCTGCGCGAGATGCGGGCGCAGCTTGATCTGATGGTGACTGAAGAACCGGGACGCCGCGTGGTGATCATCGACGGCAGCGGCAGTCTGCTTTATGACACTGAAAACCGCGACATCGACTACGTTCGCGCGCTCTTCGACGGCGATGCGCCGAGCGCCGCCGAAATCCTGCCCGAAGGTATGGACGACTACACCGCCGAGCGCAGCGGCGACTCCTTCGGCGGGGAGATCGTCTCGTCGGTGATTCTGCCGCTGGGCGCAGCCGAAACCGGGCGCGCCTGGTATGCGGTGCTGATCGACGATGAATTTGCCGTCCTGGGCGACAGCCTGCTGCTGGGCTTGGGCTTGCTGGTCGGCATTCAGATTGCCTCTTTGGGACTCATCGCGCTTATCGCCTATACCATGCGGCGCACGCTGCAACCGGTGACCGAAATGCGCGACCTCGCCAGCCGGATGGTCCGCGAATCGGCGGCTCCCCCCCGCGCGGCGGCAAGAGGCACTTCGGAAACGGTCCTGACGCTGCCCGACAGCGCTACCAGGGACATCACCGAAGATGTCGAGGAGATGCTGGGAGCGCTGGGCACGATGTCGGCGCGGGTGGGCGAACTTCAGAACGAGCTGGAAGTCCAGCGCGGGCGCTTCACACGCAACATCGATCTGTCGGCGCGCGTCAGCCGCGAGACGGCGACGCTCAACGACATCGACGACCTGCTCAACCGCACCATTCGCCAGCTTTGCGAGGAATACGGTTTCTACCACGCGCAGGTGTTCCTGCTGGACGATGCCAGCGAAAACGCCGTGCTGGTCTACAGCTATGGCGAGCGCGGGCGTCTGCTGCTGGAACGAGGGCACAAGCTGCCCGTCGGATCGCAGTCGGTCATCGGGCAGGTGACATCGACCGGCAGATGGGTCGTGGTCAACGACACCAGCACGCCGGATACCACCCTGCCGCACCGTCCCAACCCGCTGCTGCCGGAAACCCGCGCCGAGATGGCGGTCCCGCTGCAATACGTTGACCGGATCATCGGCGCGCTTGATATTCAGAGCACCCAGCCGAACGCCTTCCAGCCGGAAGAGGTTCGCGTCTTTCAGATGATCGCCGATCAGATCGCCGTTGCTATTCAGAACGTGCGTCTGCTGGTCGAATCTGACCAGCGCTATCAGCAGATCGACAACCTGAACCGACAGCTGACCCGCACCGCCTGGGAGGAGGCGCTGAGCGTCAGCGGCGGATCGCCGGCGTTCAGCTATGATCTGCTGCGCATTACGGATGGCAGTCCTCACGAACTTCCTCCCGGAAGCATCAGCGTGCCGATCCTGATTCGCGGCGAACCGGTCGGCTCGTTGGACGCTGCGCCGGCGGAAGGCGCAAAGTTCACCGCAGCGGACCGCGCATTGATGACAACGGTCGCCGAGCGCGTCGCCATCGCCATCGAGAACGCCCGTCTCTTCGAAGAGACACAGTCGTCGCTTTCCGAGACCTTCTCGCTCTATCAGCTGAGCCGCTACCTGAACGAGGCGACTTCGCTGGATGACATCATCCAGGCGATCATCGTCTCGGTCATGCCCGACGCCATCGCCGGGCAGATCGGCATCTTCGACGAATATCCGGCAGACGTGAAGCCGAGCTGGCTGGAGATCGTCTCCGACTGGAAATTCGACGTTCAGGAGGCGCGAGAAGTCGTCCTGAGCGGCTTGGAGCTGCGCGTTGAAGATCACCCGCTGATCGCCGGGATGGAGCCGACCGAGGTGACGCTGGTCACCGATTCCGAGCGTGATACCCGGCTGGACGAGGTGCTGCGCGCGCTGCTGAGCAACATGGGCGGGCGTTCGATGGTGCTGATCCCCTTCAGCGTACGCGCCATGTGGCGCGGTATCCTCTTCGTCGAGTTCGCCGACACCCGCAGCTTCAGCGAGCGCGACGGTCGCATCTACAGCGCTCTGATCGATCAAGCCGGTGTTGCCATCGACGCCCGTCTGCTGCTGCGCCAGAACGAGATCGCCCTGGCGGAAATCGAACGCCTCTACAGCGCCAGCCGCATCATCAACATGGCGACCAGCGTCCCGGAACTGGTGCGCGCTGCCGTCAGCACCAGCGCCGACAAGGCTTTGGACTTCGAACTGGGGACGTTCGCCGGCAGCCTCGATGCAACAGGCTGGCCCACCCGTGTGCAGCTGATGGCACGCTCCTCGCAAGGGCAGATGATCGTTGAGCCGGTGACTCTAGACCTGCCGGTTCCTGCGGAATCGCCGCTGCGCCGGCGCGACCCGGTGCTGCTGCAAGAATCAGAAGGCGGGCAGGGACCCTTCTTCGACTATCTGCGGATGCGCGGCAGCAAACACGTCGTCATCATGCCGCTGTTCAGCGTCAATCAGCCGATCGCCCTGTTCTTCATCCTGGGCAGCGAGGCGCGCTACATGGGCGAAGACGAACTCGAAGTCTACCGCGCCCTGACCAGCCAGATGAGCACGGTGCTGCAAAACCGGCGTCTGCTCGAACAGAGCGAGAGCGCCCTGGACGAGACGCGGCGCCTGTACAGCGCCAGCCGCGCCATCTCCGGCGCGGGCGACCTGCCCGGCGTGTTTGAGGCGGCGGTGAAGGGTATCGTCTCTGGCAGTACGAATATTGTCCGTCTGTCAGTCTTTTCCGCGCCGGGCGCGAGTTATCAGTCACCTTACCTCGACTGTGTATACGTGCATCCACCCCAGGCGGAACCGGCACAGGCGGATGTTCACGTCGGGCTGCGGCTGCCGCGCGCGGCAGTGCCCCTGGCGGACATCCTCAAAGAGGAGGAGACCGCCGCCTACTTCCCGGATGTGCGCGCCGACGTGCGCGGCTGGGATGCCGTGCGCATCGTCTCGGAACGCAGCGGATCGCGGGCGGTGCTGCTCGCCCCGATGCGCTCTCGTCTGCGCTTCTACGGCTTGATCATGCTGGAAAGCGACCAGCCCGACGCCTTCCCGGAACCGCTGATCAACTTTGTGCAGGCGGTCAGCGATCAAGCCGCTGCCGCTGTCGAAAGCATCCTGGCATTCCAAGAAGCGCAGGTGCAGGCGCAGCGCGCGCTGGCGCTGGCGGAAGCCGGTCAGCTCGCTGCGGCGGTTGGCGGCGCGTTCGAGGACAGCATCGGCGAAGTCTTCGCTCGCGTTGCCCAATCGGCGCAGTACGACCGCTGGCTGCTGGCGCTGGTCAACAGCCAGGGCACGCTCCTGGAGAAGGTCACACAGCGGCTGCCCGGCGTCACGCAGAGCAGCAACGAGCGCCGCGAGGTCTACGATCTGGCGATCGACCGCACGCCGATCAGTCTCGCCTTCCTGGAAAAGCGCACCCTGCTGATCAACGAGCCGAACGCCTTCCCGTCGCTGGCGGAACTGCCGGAGCCGGTGCTGAATCTCTACGGTAAACACCTCGTCACGCCGGTGCGGCGCGGCAGTGAGGTGATCGGCACCGTCATGGTCGGACGGTCGCGTGCTGCCCCCGACCTGGACGAGAACGATGAGCAGCTGATCAAGACTCTGGCGGCGCAGATCTCCGTCGCGGTCGAAAACCGCCGGCTGTTCGGCGTCGCCGAACGCGAGCGCGAGCGCCTGAGCGCCATCCTCAGCACACTGCCAGCGGGCGTCGCGGTGGTCGATGCCACGACGTTCGGCGTCGTGCAGTACAACGCCCAGGCGGTCTCCATCCTTGGCGAGGCGCTGAGCGAAGGCGTGGTCATCAGTCCGGACAATTTCCGCCTGATGCGCAGCGGCACGGATACCTCCTACCCAGTTGAGGATCTGCCGTTCCGTACAGCGGCGCAGAGCGGCGACCCGGAATCGAGCGACGACATCTCGATCCTGCTGGCGGACGGCAGCGAGATGGATCTGCTGATCACTTCCGCGCCGCTCTTCGACGCCGACGGCGCGACGACGGCGATCATCACCGCCTTCCAGGACATTACCGGTCTGCGCCGCCTGGAACGCACGCTGGAAGCCAACCTGCGCGAGACGGTCGCCCTCTATGAAACATCGCGCGCCCTGAGCGAGTCGGAGACCATCGACGACGTGCTCGATCAGATCATCGGGCAGATCAGCACGCAGGAGCCGAGCGAAGCTTACGTCGTGCTGCTCAAACCGGATGACGCCGGCATCGAGATCGCTCGGTCCATGAGCGGCGTCCTTGGCGCGTGGACCTTGCCGGATGAGCTGCTCGACCCGGACAAGGTGCAGTTCATCCGCGATGTCGCCTCGGATTTCGACCTGGATGATGCCGTCCGTATCGCGCTTCTGAAGCGCAACATTCAGTCGCTGTCGGTGCTGCCGCTGCGCACGCGCGGTCAGGTTCCGCTGGGCTGGATCGTGCTCGAATATGATCGCCCGGAAGATTTCTCGCCCGAACGCGAGCAGTTCCTGCTGACGCTCAACGACAGTGCCGCTGTCACGCTGGATAACCGCTATCTGTTCCGCAGCACGACGACCGCCCTGCAGGAGACGGCGCAGCTCTACGACGCTACCGCCATGATCAGCCGCGCGCGTTCCCAGGAGAACATCGCCCAAGCCTTGCAGCGCTCGCTTGCTACGCTCAACCCGGATATGTTCGCCGCCTACGTCAGTATCGAGGACGAACCCGTCGAGCTGTTCAACGTAGCGATGGACGCTGACCCGGTGGACTTCGGAGATCTGCTCAGACATCATGCCTTGTCGTCGCTGCCGACGATGTTCCTGGATGATCTGCGTGCGCTCAGTCGTCCCACGCCGCTGGAAGCCGATCTGCTCAGGATCGGCAACATACGGGCGATTGCCGTGGTGACACTGCAGGCGCAGGACGCCAACACCGGCGTGCTGTTCGTCGGCTACCACTTCCCGCGCCGCTTCCAGTCGGGCGAAGGGCGCTACCTCAGCGCTATCGCCGACAGCACGTCAGTCGTCCTGGACAACTATCTGCTGCTTGAGCGTATCCAGTCCACCCTGGAGGAGACGAGCAAGCTGTATCAAGCCAGCCGCGCTCTGAGCGACGCCTCTGAGCCGGAAGACATTCTGGAGATCGTCGCCGATTACCTGCTCGGACCGCAGATTTCCCAGGCGCTGGTCGTCAGCCTGGTCAGCGCCGCCTGGGATGTGCCCAACGCCCTGGCGCGCATCTCCGCCACCTGGTACGCCGCCAGCGAGGAAAGCGTTGACCTGGCGGGTATCAGCCTGACCGAAGAGCAGTTCCCCGCCTGGCGTCTGCTTTCGACTTCGGAACTGATCACGGTCGATGATGCTGAGACCGATCCGGCGCTTTCGGAGATCGAGCGCATCGGTCTCGCCAGTCTGAGCCTGCGCTCGCTCGCCATTTTGCCACTGCGCGCCGGTGGGCGCTCCATCGGCTGCCTCATCCTGGGGTCGGGACAGCCACATCGTTATAACGAGCGCGATCAGCGGGTTTACCGCTCCTTCGCTGAACAGACGTCACTGCGTCTGGAAGCCACACGCTCGCTGCGCCAGGCGGAACGGCGTTCTCGCCAGCTGGTGACCTCCTCGGAAGTGAGCCAGATCGCCGGTTCGCTGCTCGACCTCGATGTGCTGCTGCCGCGCATCGTCGATCTGATCCGCGAGCGCTTTGACTACGATCACGTTCAAATCTTCCTGATGGACGAAGAAGACCGCTGGGCGCGCCTGCGCGCCAGCACCGGGTCCGCCGGTCAGCAGTTGTTGAGCATCGGTCACAAGCTGCAAAAAGGATCACAGTCGGTCATCGGGCAGGTGACGGCGACCGCCCGCCCAACCATCGCCGCCGATACCGCCGACGCCCGCGTCATCCACCGCCCGAACCCCTACCTGCCGAACACGCGCTCGGAAATGGCGATCCCGCTCGTCCTCAAAGGGCGCGTCGTGGGCGCGCTGGACGTGCAGTCGAACATCCCCAATGCCTTCGACGGCGACGACGTCCTGGTTCTGACCACGCTCGCCGGTCAGGTGGCGACCGCCATCGACAACGCGCAGTTGTACGATCAGGCGCGGCGACGTGCGAACGAAATGGGCTTCCTGTTCAACGTCACCACCGCCGCTGCCAGTGCCGACACGCTTTCGCGTGCGGTGCAGAACGTCGCCGATGAGCTGGCGAATTCGCTGTCCGCCCTCTCGGTCGCCATCTACCTGCCTGAGCAGTACATGGACTCGGAAGAAGTCGAGTTCACCATGCTGCGCCCGATCTCCCTTTCCGGAAGCGGTCAGCCGCTCTCGGAATTGAGCGAGGTGCGCCTGGATACCTCGCAAAACCTGATCGCCAGCGCCGCCAATGCCCGCCGCTCCGTCCGGTTGGACGATCTCGCCAGCGAAACGCGCTATCTGCCGGTCGATGAGCGGGCGCGCAGCGCCATTATCGTCCCGCTGACTTCCGGCGCGCAGCTGGTTGGCGTGGTGCTGCTGGAAAGCGACCAGGTCAATGCCTTCAATGAAGACACGCTGACCCTGCTGCTGACGCTCGCCGGGACGCTCTCCGCCATCGTGCAGAACCAGCAGCTTCTCGAGCGCGTGCAGACGCAGAACGATGCGCTCCGTGAGCTGGACCGCCTGAAGAGCGACTTCCTGGCAAACATGAGTCACGAGCTGCGTACCCCGCTGAACTCGATCATCGGCTTCAGCCGCGTGATCCTCAAAGGCATCGACGGTGCGCTGACGGAGATGCAGGAGCAGGACCTGACGACGATCTACAACAGCGGTATGCACCTGCTCAACCTGATCAACGACATCCTGGATCAGGCGAAAATCGCCGCCGGCAAGATGGACTTGCAGTTCGACTACTTTGAAGTCAAAACGGTGATCGACGGTGTGCGCTCCATCGGCATCGGTCTGGTCAAGGACAAACCGATCGACATCATCGCCGATCTTGCCCCGGACCTGCCGAAAGCCTATGGCGATGAGTTCCGCATCCGCCAGGTGCTGCTCAACCTGGTCTCCAATGCGTCGAAGTTCACCCGCGATGGGTCGATCACCATCAGCGCCTACCCGGTGCGCGACGGCGAGACGGGCAAGAAGCTGGTGCGCATCGACGTGACCGATACCGGTATCGGCATCGCCGAAAAAGACATTCCGCTCCTGTTCGAGGCGTTCCGCCAGGTGGACTCGTCGCTGACACGCACGGCGGGCGGTACAGGTCTTGGCTTGCCCATCGCCAAATCCCTGGTCGAAATGCAGGGGGGGCAGATGCTCGTGCAGTCTACGGTCAATGTCGGCTCGACCTTCTCGGTCGTCATGCCCATCGAGCCGGTTGTGGACACCGAAGAGCAGACCAAGCGCAAAACTGATCAGCTGAAGGAAACCGGCAAGCTGGTCTCGCGCAATGTCACCGGTCCGCTGAAGATGCAGCAGCCTCCTTCCGAACTGGTCGATACCAGCACGGATCTCCAGCGAATCATGACGCGCAAGCGGCAAATCCTGCTGATCGAGGATGCGCCCGACATGGTGGATCAATTCCGGCGGGCGCTGGCGCGGGAGGGCTTCGAGATTTTCGCGGCGACTATCCCGCTTGAGGCGGAGGCGATGGCGAGCGGTCTGCGCCCGACGCTGATCATCATGGACGTGAACTTCGCCAACGGCGCGGGCTGGGACATCCTGAAGCATCTCAAGGGACGCGACGACACGCTGGATATCCCGGTGATCGTGGTTTCGCTTTCCGGCGAAGCGCAGCAGGCGCTGGATGCCGGCGCGTTCAGGTTCGTGCAGCGTCCATTCCTGCCCGACGACATCATCACGGCGGTCAAAGACGCCGAGATCGAAAGCCGCGTGGACCGCATCCTGATCATCGACGACCAGCAGGAGCACTCGCGTCTGATCGAACAGATCCTCGCGCAGAGTGGGCGCTATAAAGTCATCACCGCCAGCAGCGGCATGGAAGGCATCGCGATGGTGGCGCGCCGCCGTCCGAATCTGATCATCCTGGACCTGCGCATGCCGGACATGGATGGTTTCCAGGTCGTGCAGGAGTTGCGAAACAACCCGGAAACCGCTACTATCCCGATCCTGATCGTCACCGGCGAAGCCTTAACCAACGAAGAACGTCAGCAGTTGATGAACCTGGCGGTGCTGTTCAAGTCCAACATCACCACCAACGAATATCGCGAACTGCTGGACGAAGTCAAAGGCTTCCTCGACAGAGATTGAGCGGCGGACTTTGAACAAAGCTATAACCCTTGAATGCACCAACTGCCGCACCCGCGTCCCGTTGGATCGGCGAGTCGCGGGCTGTCCCGCCTGCGGCGAGGTCATGCTGGAAGCGCGCTATGACCTGGACCAGATCAACGTCGAGGAATGGCTGAAGACGCTGCGCGGGCGGCGCGAAGGGTTGTGGCGCTACAAGGAAGTCCTTCCGATCTATAACCCCGACAACATCATCAGCATGGGCGAAGGCGGCACGCCGCTGCTCAGGTCGCGGGCGCTGGCGTCGATGCTCGGCTTGAAGAACCTGTACATCAAGGATGAGCGCCAGGGACCGACCGCCAGTTTCAAGGACCGACAGGCGGCGGTCGCCGTCTCCGCGCTCAAAGAGATCGGCGTCGATTCAGTGGTGGTCGCCAGCACCGGCAACGTCGCCATCGCCTACGCCGCTTACTGCGCGCGGGCGGGGATCAAGCTGTGGGCGTTCTTCCCCAGCCTGACGCCGGGAGACAAGATGCGCGAGGCGGCGCTGTACGGCGCAGAAGTCATCAAGATCACTGGAACCTACGATCAAACCAAGGAACTCGCCGCGCGCTTCGCCAGACGGCAGGGGATCTTCCTTGACCGGGGCATCAAGAGCGTCGCCGCCATCGAAGCGATGAAGACCATCGCCTACGAGATCGCCGAGCAGCTCGGCGACTCGCTGGCAGAGGGGCGGCATTGGGTGACGCCGGACTGGTTCCTGCAAGGGGTCAGCGGCGGCATGGGACCGATCGGCGTCGGCAAGGGGTTCCGCGAGATGCTCGATTTCGGTCTGGTGGACCGCATGCCCCGGCTGGCGAACATCCAGTCCACCGGCTGCGCCCCGATGGTGCAGGCGTTCCGGCGCGGGCAGCGCATCGCCATCCCGGTGGATGATCCCCAGACGATCATCGCCACGCTGGCGACCGGCAATCCCGGACGCGCCTACGAGCTGCTTTACGACTACGTGCAGCAGTACGGCGGCGGTTTCTTCGACGCATCCGACGAAGAAGCCTTCAATGCCATCCGCATCCTGGCGCGCAGCGAGGGCATTTCTGTCGAACCGGCGACCGGCGTGACCTTCGCCGGGCTGTTCAAGATGGTCCAGTCCGGGGTGATCAAGCCTGACGACGTGGTGGTCGTCAACTGCTCCGGTCACACCATGCCGGTCGAGACGCAAATCCTGGGGGAACGCTGGCAGCGTTCGATTGACCTGTCGGAGCGCGCCAACATCCCCAATGTCCCGCAGGAGGGTATCGTCTCCGCCCTGGATCAGATCGAAGGGCAGGTGCGGCGGGTGGTGGTGATCGAAGACAACGCCGATTCAGCGCGCCTGATCAAGCGCATGCTGCAAGCGGGCGGGGCGCTCGAAGTCGCGCTGGCGCACGATGGCGCCAGCGGTCTGAAGCTGGTGCGGCAGATGCTTCCCGATATGGTGATCACCGATCTGATGATGCCGGATGTCGATGGATTTGAGGTGATCGACACCATGAAGGCTGATCCCGACCTGTGCACCATCCCGATTGTGGTGATCAGCGCCAAGGAGCTGACCGCCCGCGAACGCGCCCGGCTCAATGAGCAGGTCAAGCTGCTGCTGCAAAAAGGCTCGGCGATCAGCGAAGATGTGATCGATACGCTCGTCCACGATCTGGAATAGACAAGAGCCGCGTGGCTCCCAACGTTTGTTGCCGCCCGCCCAGGATGGGCAGGGGGAATGGAAAGATGGGGGTAAAGTCGCCTTGAACAAGCAGCAAAGCATCCTGTACATCGAGGACGACGCCGCCAGCCGGTCGCTTGTCGAACGCGCGCTGCGCTACGGCGGTTATCACGTCCTGGTGGCAGACTGCGGGCTGGACGGCATCGACCTCGCGCGGCGGACACACCCCGATCTGATCCTGGTGGACATCAACCTGCCCGACCTGACCGGGCGCGAGATCACCACCATGCTGCGCGCCGAACCGCCTTTCGCTGCGACGCCTATCGTCGCCCTCACGGCGATGACCCTGGCGGAACACCGCGAACTGACCCAGGCGGCGGGCATCACCGGCTACATGACCAAGCCCATCGACATCGATCACCTGCTGGACCGGGTCGCCTTCTACCTGAACGGCGGACGCGATGTGACCGACGCGCCGCCGCTCAACGATGCGCAGACGCGCTACATCCGCGAGGTGGTCAGCCGGCTGGAGATGCGCATCCGCGATCTGGAACGGATGAACCGGCAGCTGGAGCGCTTCGACCGCATGAAAGACGTCTTCATCCAGCTCACCGCCCACGAACTGCGCACTCCGCTGACCCTGGTGGTCGGCTACAACCGCCTGCTGGAAGAGAACCCGGAACTGCGGAGCCTGGGGCAGGGCAACCCCAACCTGAAAATGCTCTTTGAGGGGCTGACCGAGTCGATCCTGCGCATGCAGAACATCATCGACGAGATTCTCACCATCAGCCGCATCATGACCAATCAGATCGAGCTGACGGTTGGTCCCTGCAACCTGGGCGACCTGACCGAACGGGCGTTGCAGGTCTTCGCGCGCGCCATCGGCGACCGGCGGCTGACCGTGCAGTTCAACAAGGCGCAGTGGAACACGCGCATCGTCGCCGACTGGGAACTGCTCTCGCTGGCGTTCCGCAACCTGATCAGCAACGCCATCAAATTCACGCCCGACGGTGGCATCATCACGCTCGCCTGCCAGCAGGAGAGCGACCGCCTGCGGCTGACCTTCCGCGACACCGGCATCGGCATCTCGCCGGAAGACTGCGGGTCGATCTTCGAGCGCTTCTTTTCCAGCGAAAACCCCGATCTGCACAGCACCAGCAAGACCTCGTTTCGCGGCGGCGGCATCGGCTTGGGACTCGCCGTCGTCAAGGGCATCATCGAGGCGCACGGCGGGCAGATCTCGGTTGAAAGTCCCGGTTTCAACCTGCTTGCGCCGCCGGGGACGACCTTCAGCATCGTCCTGCCGCTGGTTGCGACCCCGCGCCCGCGCGCAAGAGGCTGACCGGCATGACTGCCCGGCATGGCGCTGATCTGCGCCGCGCGGCGTTCGCCGCCATCGCCACTCCGCTCTTCCTGGGCGTCGCGCCGATCTTCGGCAAACAGGCGATCCTCGCCGGAGCCGATCCGTTCACGGTGGCGGCGTTCCGCACGGTGGTCGCCGTCGCCCTGTTGTGGCTGGTCTATCTGCTCTTCTTCCGACGCTTCATCTTCATCTACCCGGCGGGACTGCTCGGCTGCGTCGTGGTCGGGCTGGTCAACGGCATCGGCTCGCTGTTTTACTACGGCGGCTTGCAGTTCCTCGACGCCTCGATGGTGCAGCTGATCAACGGCATGTATCTGGTCTTCGCCCTGCTGATGTCGCACATCGGCGGCGAACCTATCGACCGGCGGACGCTGGTGCGCGTGGCGCTTGCCGTGCTGGCGCTGCTGCTGCTGACCACGCTGGGCAGCAAACCGCTGAATTTCTTCGGCGTGGGGCTGATGCTCGGCAGCGCCCTGATGTTCGCCGGCACGGTCATCCTCAGCCAGTACGTCCTGTACGAGATGCCGCCGACGACCGCCACCCTGTACATCCTGACAACGATGGGTGTAGTCGTGGTCATGGCGTGGGCAGCGGTCGGGCAGCCGCTCGAAGGGACAGCGCTGAATGCCAGCATGGGACCGATCTTCATCCTGGGCATCACGACGGCGCTTTCGCGGCTGGCGATGTTCGCCTCGGTGTCGATCTTCGGCAGTTTGCGCACGGCGATCATCGCCATCGCCGAGATCGGCGTGGCGCTGGTGCTGGCGTTCTTCATCCTGGGCGACCGCCTGACTCCGCCGCAGTCCGCCGGCGTGGCGCTGCTGATCGGCAGCATCCTGCTGATCCGCTCGGAAGACCTGCGCCCCGCCGGGCTGAACATCTATGGGCTGCTGGTGCGCGATATGGCGAACGTGCAGTTTCAGCGCATCGCCTTCCACCGGGCTTTCGGCAGACCGGAGCACGACAACGAGCACCGGGTGATGGAATCGCTGACCACCGTCGAGATGGAGATGATCCGTCAGATGATGGGGGCGGACAACAAGCCGGTGCAGCCCCTACCGATGTTGAAGAACACGACGCTCAACGGTTCGGACCTGTCGGTGTTCCTGGACAATCTGGAAAAGACCCGCCCCCGCCGCCCGGATCGGGATGAAGAGCGCGCCGCCTCCGACGACTGAGGCGACCCCGGCGGGTTCCCAGGAAAAGACAGCGAGATCACAGGATGAGACCATGACGCCGCTGGCAGGAAAAATCGCCCTGGTGACGGGAGCAAGTCGCGGGATAGGCAGAGGAGTTGCGATTTCTCTTGGCGAGGCGGGCGCGACCGTGTATCTGACAGGGCGCACGGAGAGCCAGTCGGATGCCACCGTGCCTCTGCCGGGGACGATCCACGAGACGGCGGCGCTGGTCGATGAGGCAGGCGGAAAAGGCATCGCGCTGCGCTGTGATCACGCCGATGATCAGCAGGTGAAGCGGGTGGCAGAGCGGATCGCCGAGAAGCAGGGGCGGCTGGACATCCTGGTGAATAACGCCTGGGGCGGGTATCAGCTTAAGCAGCGAAGCCGCAGCAGCGGTTTTCACACGCCGTTCTGGAAATCGCCGCCGGAGTTCTGGGATACCATGCACACCGTGGGCGTGCGCTCGCATTATGTGATGAGCGTCTATGCTGCCCGCCTGATGGTCGCTCAACAGCGCGGCTTGATCGTTCATGTCTCGGCGCCTGCCGGCGGCGGCTACAGCGAGAATGTCGCCTACGGGGTTAGCAAGGCGGCGGTGGATCGCATGGCAGCCGACATGGCGCACGAACTGAAGGACGAAGGGGTGGTGGTGATCGCGCTGTGGCCCGGCATCGTTGCGACGGAAATGATCATGGCGCGGCGAAAAGACCCGCGCTTGCAGCCCTACATGGAGTCGCCGATCTACGTTGGTCGAGCGGTCGTCGGGCTGGCGCTCGATCCAAACCTCATGATGAAGAGCGGCAGCATCCTCGTCACGCGAGAACTCGGCGCGGAATACGGCTTCAAGGATGTCGGCGGGCATCAACCTTCCCTGGAAAAGGGGGTTTGGATGCCACGACGATGATCTTCCTGCTTTCGCTGAAATTGAGGTCTTGACTTAGAGCGCGCTCTAGGATGTAGAGTCCGTATTATGAACACGCAGACGGAACACCTCACCATTCAACAGGTGGCAGATGCCACCGGTCTGACCGAGCACACGCTCCGTTACTACGAGCGCATCGGGCTGATCCACCCGATCCCCCGCGCCGGCAACACGCACCGCCGCTACACCACCGACGACATCGGCTGGATTCAGTTCCTCATGAAGCTGCGCGCCACCGGCATGTCGATTCAGGACATGCAGCGCTACGCGGCGCTTCAACGGCAGGGCGACGAGACGCTGGCGGAGCGCGTGACGATGCTCAGGACCCTGGAACAGGAAGTCGTGGCACACATGGCGGAGCTTGAGGAACACCTGAAGCTGATCCGCTACAAGATCGACCTCTACGGAGCCGCCGTCGAAGCACAGAAAGAGTGCGCCGCGCCCTGAACAGAGGGAATCTCGAAAGGCAACCGCGAGCGGTCGCACGCCGGGCTGCCCCTACGAGGCATCGCGTGTAGGGGTGAGCCGCTGGCTCGACCGTTGAGAGGATGCGAGACCTGGCTTGGGTTTCGCACCCGCCCAATCACTCATCTAATCCTGGCAAGCCTGGCAGTATCCCCGACTCATCTGGACTCAGAGTAGAGAGGAAATCCTCATGTACGGCATCACTGGCATCTACATCGCCCATGAAATCGTCCGGCAGATCGCCGAGTGGCGTGAGCGGCGCG
>JAEURA010000079.1 GCA_016789005.1 Anaerolineae bacterium | reverse complement strand
GGTCCTGCGACAACATAGCGGATGTCGTACTGCGCCATCAGCGCCGCACAGTCAACCCCGGTGGAGAACCATTCGCGGACCTCAGCCTCTTTCTTCACCGCGTCCAGCGTCTCGTAAGGATGCCCATAGACGACACGGCTTCCAACCCACCCCGGAATCCAGGCGCCGACGACCGGCGACGCCAGGATGACGTCCTCCGGCGCTGAACGCTCACGCAGCCAATTGAATGCCACCATGTAGTCGCGTTCCAGAAAGATGCCCACAGCCTGGTCGGGTCTTCCGGCGAGCGTCGAGGTAACCGGCAGGAACAGCACAATCACAGGGCTGATCGCCATCACGACGACGATCAACACATTCGTCAATCCTCGACTGCGCCCCCCCATCAGACGCAGCCAGACATCTTCGACCGCACGGGTCGCAAAATAGGCGATCGGTATCATCATGCCAACCGCGAATCGACGCTGTGTGTTCGTCGGAAGATACATGGAGATCAGCATGACGACCAACCAGACCAGCATGATCCAGTCACCATTGCGTTCAAAACGCCGCGCCGCACGAACCAGCGCCGGAATCGCCAGGAGGAGCGGCAAGCCGAAGCCGATCACCAGAGCGATCGGACTTGGCGACAGCGTGACGTTCTGAGCGTTCCATTCCGCCATTGCCGGGTTGAAGCGTACCGTGACCACATAGTAGATCGCGAAGGGCAGCGCCGGAAGCCCGATCGCCAGCAGCCATCGCAGCGCACGGCGCGCAGCCGGATTTCGGCGAAACGCCAGCACGACTGTGTACATGACGAGCGCACCACCAAATGGGACCAGCGCCTGGGGGTACAACAGCGCCAGAAGCAGGCTGAGCAGGGCACCGACCGGCAAGCCGCTTCGAAGCAGCGTCAGATGGCTGCTGCCAGGGCGCAGCGCCGCGATCAGCAGCGCGGAGAGAAGAGCGAGGCAGGCGATGGTCAGCGGAAAGTGGACATTGACCAGGGTGCTGTAAAACGGGAAGGCTTCCGGCAGCAGTGCGAAATCGGGGAACTGATCGCTGCCGGTCAGCGGAGCGAACAGCCACCCTAAGCCGGCGCTGGTCGCTGCGATGACAAAGAAGATGCGCCGCGTGCGCACGCGCGTCCATATCACTGCCGCGCACTGGTACAGCGCCGCATACATGATGAGCGATGCGCCCAGACGCGCGACATGGAAGACGATGAGCGGCGGCAGAGCGCTCAGCCGGGCGATGTGTCCCAGCGCCGGGTAAAGCGCCTGTATGAACGCGCCCGAATGTTCTTCCGGCGTGTGCTGGAAGCGGACCAGCCATTCCCCTTCGTAACCGAGCGACATCTTGGCTAGATAGGTCGCCCCGTCACGGTAATTGTGCAGTGTCCCCATGAACTGCCAGCCCTCTGTCCCTCGCAGGGCGACCCAAATCAGCGGCGCAAACGCCAGCAGCGCCAGAAGGGCAGCCATGACGATCAGCCAGCGCGCTTCGCCAGGCGTGATGTAATTCGTCTCCGACGATTTCATCATCTCGACACCGAGCGGTCCGGTCGAAATCTGGCGATGTGGCGAATTCATCTCAAGACACTCGATTATTCTCTGTTGAAGCCATTGTCGTAATTGTATGTCAGAGTTGACGTGATCGGAATCACCTTTCGTTGAGGAATTGTCAATGATGTGACTCGCCGCCGCCCCCGATCTGTAAAAATCGGGTATATTCCTGGGTAGATAGAGGTCGCCAAACACAATCGTGCTTAGCGAGAATGTGAGCGAACAATGGGGTTCGATCTGGAGAATTTCGGCGTTGGTGTGCTCGCCGGATGGGCATCTGCCTACGGCGTTTACCGCGCGAGACATGTCATTCGAGGAGCGGTGGATTCGTTTGGCAAGGGTGCGCAGCGCGTACAGTATTCAGCGACGCGCAGCGCCGACAGCCGCTACATCCATGACCTCATCGAGCAGTGCGAAACCAGTCACCTGGCGGGAAAAGTGGTGAAACTGAGCGACATCGTGGTGGAGCCGCGATTCCTGCCACCAGAGGTGTTCGCGATGCCGCCGGACGACGAGCCTTACCCGTCGCCGTATAAAATCATCCCGAACATTCCGGATCATCCTTATCTTCAGGCGCCTTTCAGCGTGGAGACGCTGTCCATCGACGATCTGGCGACCGGCAGCAATCGCATCGCGCTGCTGGGCTTGCCAGGCAGCGGGCGGACGACGGCGCTCATGACGATTGCCCTACACAGTCTGGGGCGCGTCAAATTCCGTGCCACGCCAGACTCGGTTCAGCAGCGGCTTGACGCCGAGGAAGCCAAGCTGGCAGAAAAAGAGCGCGCGGTGCGCATCAAAGAGCGAATCCTTATGGAGGAGCGCGCCAAAGAACGGCTAGCCAGCGAAATCGGTACGACTTACGAAGCGGTTCAGAAGGCTGGCGCCAGTCAGGAGCACATCCCCCTCTTCAACCGGCTGATGCCTGTTTACGTGCATTTCGCCGACCTCAATCTGGACTCCGGCGAGTTCAGCGGCGCAACCGATCCTGCCGAGCCTATCGTCAAGGCGATTCAGTATACCGTGCGCCGCGTCACCGCCAGCACCATCCCGCGTAACTTCTACAAGCGCATCTCCAGCGGGCAGGTGCTTCTGCTGCTGGATGGCTTCGACGAGCTTCAGGAACATGAACAAGCTGCCGCTCTGGATTGGATCCGCGGCTTCACCGAACTGTATCCGCAGAACTTCGTAGTTATTGCAGGACCTGCGAGCGGATACTCTCAGCTTACGCGGATGGGGTTCACATCGGTATTCCTGCGCCCCTGGAATGATCTCGACGCCGATGCTCTGGTCGCCCGTTTCAAGGATGCCTGGACCAAGATTGGCAAAGGACGGCGCAAGGCAATAAACGAGGAAGTGCTTCAGCGTGCCCGCGCCAATAACCGTGCTTTATCAACCACCGAAGTGTTCCTGAAAGTCTGGACGAACTTCGCTGATGATGCGGATGCTGTCGGCGTCGTCGGCTGGTATCGAGCATTCCTCAAGCGGCAGATGCAAAAGGGCGAAGATCAGACCGACGCGCTGGCGCAGATGGCGGCGCTTCAGCTTGATGAAGGATTCATCTCGGCAGCCAGACTCCAGGCAATCGCGACCGGTGGCGCGGCGGATGCCGATCTGCCCGCGAAATCGCTGCTTCAGGATTCGCGAGACGGGATCATCAGGTCGGAGGGCGAAGCGACAGCCGCCAAATCCGAAGAGGAGAAAAAGGACAGCGAGACGACCAGCGTCCAGGGTCGCCAATTGGGGGCGCTGCGCCGTGCCGGCTTGCTTGTCCGTTTTCGAGGCGACCGCTATCGCTTCCGCTCAGGCATGCTGGCGTCCTACCTCGCCAGCCACTCCCTGCGCAGCGCATCGCTCGAGACGCTGAAGAACAGGAGCAGTTCGCCTGCCTGGAATGCTGCCGTCGCTTACTCAGCGTTAAGCCGCCCCTTAGACGATCTGGTCAAGGCGCTCATGAAGACGCCTACCGACCTGCTCAATGAGCAGATGATCCGCATGGGGCGATGGTTAGCTTACGCCCCGAACGATGTTAAGTGGCGCGGCGTCGTCCTCAACGCGCTGGGGATGCAGTTCGTCGCTCCCAGTCAATACCCCGTCGTACGGGAACGCACCGCCGCCGCGTTAATCGACAGTCGGGACAGCAACATCCTGCTCGTGTTCCGCCGCGCCGTCCGAAACGCCTCACCTGACATCCGTCGGCTGGCGTGTCTGGCGATGGGAGCGCTCGGTGACCCAGAAGGGCTGCGCGATCTGAAGCCGCTGATTGGCGACCACGACAGCGCTGTACAGCTGTCGGCAGGCATGGCGTTAGGGGCGGTTGGCAGCGACGAGGCGCTGGAGACGATGGTGATCGCGCTGACCACCGGCGCAGAGCCGCTCCGCCAGGCGATGGCAGAAGCCTTTGCTGCGCTGCCGGATGAAGGCTTTCCGACGCTGTTTGACGCCATCCATGATGATGATCTTATGCTGCGCCGCGCAGCCGTTTTCGGTCTGCGACGCATTCGTTCAACCTGGGCGCTGGTGGAAATCTATCGCGCATTCCTGGAAGACGAGCAGTGGTACGTGCGCTCGGCGGCGCAGCAGGCATTCACTGAACTGCAATACGGGCGCACCGTCAGCATGACTACGCCTTACCCCCGTCCTGAGTCAATCGAGTGGCTGAAGGCGTGGGCTGCCCAGCGTGGCGAGACGCTGCCGCCTGGAGACAGCGCAGCGCACATGCTGCTGCGCGCTCTGCAAGAGGGAGATGCAGTTGTGCGTACGCTTGCCGCGCACGATATGGGTCAGCTGATGATGGTCGATATGATCAAACCGCTCTACGGAGCGCTGCGCGATGCTCGCGATGAGGTGCGCACCGCGGCGCACCGCGCCCTCACAGAATTTCAACTCCAGATGGGGCAGTCTTTACCGTCGCCTACTTAGCCGCCGCCTGAATTCGCTGCTTCCGGTGTTGACTCAACGGCTTCTGTCGCTTCAGCGAACGGAAGCCGCTCGTTTTCAGGATCGCAGGGCATGATGCGGTCGATATCTGTGTGGAACAGGTATTCCGCATCACCAGCGCGCAGCAAAATACGGTAGCCATCGATTTCCATGGGCGCGTAGGCTGCGTCGGGGAGTGGACAGTTCAGACTGCTGTCGGTCCAGACAACGGTTTGTATTGCTTCCAGCTGAATGCGGCGAATCGGCAAATCCGTCTCCCGCGCGACCGCTTCCTGAGCCAGTCGTACCAGCTCGGCGGCAATCGGGTCTCGCTCGATCAGCGAAAGTTCCACCGGCGGCAGCGTTTCGGCAGCGCCCGCCAACGGCGGGGTCGCCAGGTCCTGCGGCGCAGGCAGATCGGACTGGGTTGGGGTTTGCGAAGGCGGCGGCGGGGTCAGGGTATGGGTTGCCGCAATCAACGTCGAAGTGGCGACAGGCTCTCCGGTGGGAGCCTGGTCAGTGTTCGTGCATGCTGCCAGGGCAAGCAGCAAAAAAGCGGTCCACTTGCACATGGTTAAGTGACGTTCAGAGCCTCGTTAACCTGCTGGCTGGATACGCCTTCAATCGTGACGATCTTCTCGCGTCCGCCGGCGCCTGCGACGATTTCCACGCGATTCGGCGCAACGCCGATGACACCCGCCAGAAACTCGATCAGCTCGAGATTGGCGGCGGGGTCGCTAGCAGGCGATGCCATCAGCCTCACCTTCACGACGCGCACATCCCCCTCATCCTGAAATCCCGCAAGTTCCGTCTTCTCAGCCTGTGTGACGACGCGAACGGTGATGGCAGCGCCGCTTCGTACATCGGTGATCTGGAATTTCCGGTTCGCGGACATATCTGCCCTCCCCCAATCTACAGTGTATCCACGCAAATCTTAGCACTGTGCTGTTCAATGAACAATCCAGGTGATTGTGGTGCAGCCCCTACAGAAGGCGCATCAGCAGCGTAATCACCAGGATGACGATCATCGGGCTGAAGTCCACCGGCATAGGTGGCAGCATCCGGCGAATTGGCTGCAAGACCGGCTCAGTCGCGCTGTAGATGAAGCGCACGACCTGATCGACCAGCGGATTTGACCGATCCAGCGGCACCCAACTCAGCAGGACGTGCGCGAAAATCAGCAGGATGTAGATCGAAAGAAACGTCTCGATCAGACTTGTGATTGGATTCATTGTGTGTCAACCTGTTCTTTCACCAAATATCGCCCGCCCAACACGTACCATCGTCGCCCCTTCCTGCACCGCTACCGAATAATCATCGGTCATACCCATACTTAACTCGGTGAACGCCGGTCCTGCATAAGGGGCGAGCCACTCGCGCAGGGCAGCAAGGCTGGCGAAGATCGGGCGGGTTTCTTCGACATCCTGCACAATGGGCGCCATCGTCATCACGCCGCGCAGACGCAGCCCTGGAAGAACGGCAAGCTCGCCAACAGTCGCGGCGAGCAGCTCGCGCCGTTCAGCCTGAGCCTGCCAGTCTGCGGCGTCAAACCCGCCCTTGCTCGCTTCGCCAGAGACATTCATTTCCAGCAGGATGTCCAGCATGCGTCCCGTTTCGACGGCGTTCCGCGCCAGCTTCTCCGCCAGTTTGACAGAATCGACGGAATGAATCCAGCGAAACAGCGCCACCGCGTCTTTCGACTTGCGCGACTGTATGTGCCCAATCATGTGCCAGGTCACCGGGTGCGTCAGACGCGCATCCACCACCGGCATCTTCGCGGCAGACTCTTCTACGCGGTTTTCACCGAAATGTTGCGCACCGGCTGCCGCCGCTTCCAGCAGCCGATCTGGCGAATGCGTCTTGCTCACAACGATCAGCGTCACCGCATCGGGCGAGCGTCCCACGCTGGCACAGGCGGCGCTGATGGTTTCCCGAACTCGTTCCAGGTTTTCGGCAATCGTCATAAGCACAACACCGCTCCAAACCTTCCGGTTCGCCCTTTCTCAGCGCGATGCGAAAAGAACTCATCCGTTCGTTCCGCCGTGCACAACCCAGCAACCTCGATGCAGCGGACTCCGGCGCGCTCCAGTTCGATGCGGTTCGCGGTCCACAGGTCAAGATACGCCGTACCGTCTTCCGTTGACCGCCGGATCGTATCGTCGGCTCCGCCAAAATGGACTCTGACGGCTTCAACGACTTCTTCGCCGACCTGATAGCGTTTGGGTCCGATACTCGGTCCAATGACGACGCGAAGGTCGACGGGCGTGCTGCCATAAGCATCATGCATCGCCCGCACCACCGACGAGGCGATTCCCTGCACCGTTCCCCGCCAGCCAGCATGGGCGGCGGCGATGACGCGGCGCTGCGGGTCGAAAAAGAGGATCGGCGTGCAGTCGGCAAAACGCATCGAAAGCGGCGTATCAGGTTGATCGGTCATCATTGCATCCGCGTGAGCCAGCCAGCGTCTGCCCTGCACCGGTCCTCGAACCATGACGACGTCGGCGCTGTGTACCTGCCAAACTGTACATGCCCGCGAGTCGTCAACGCCGATCGCTTCGTACATGCGGACGTGGTTCGTCCGCACCGCGCGAGGATCATCGCCCACGTTCCCTCCGACATTGAGGGCAGCGAACGGGGGAACGCTCACACCGCCGTGCCGCGTGAATACCCCGTGCCGTAGTTCATCCAGCAGATTCGAACGATAGAACACAATTCCTTGTTTCTCGTGCCTTTCCAACGAAATCCGCCTCGCTCACATGACGCCATACGTCTCGCATTATACTTCATGGGACAGCGTTTTTTGGTGGCTGGCGGAGTCTCGCTATACTTCTATGCATAGAACACACTATACTGATCATTGACCAGAGGCATACGCTGAAACCCCGCCCACCGGACCAGCAGGGCGTAAGAAAGGAGATACGGGACAACGTCGTTTTCTGACGACCTGTACCGTGCTTTTGCCAATGACAACGGGCAGTAATGGACACGAACAGGAATCGGAACGGATTCGCGTGATGATCGTCGATGACCATCCGCTGTTTCGAGACGGACTGGAAAAGACGCTGAGCATGGAAGACGACATCACCGTTGTCGGCCAGTGCAGTGACGGCGAAACAGCGCTCGACATGGCGCGCCAGCTCGCCCCAGATGTCATCGTCCTGGATGTAAACCTACCCACAATGAACGGTCTGTTGGTGGCGCGGCAGCTTCGTGCCAGCCGCATGGATGTCGCCATCGTCGTACTGACGGCATATCACGACAATCAACAACTGGTGCATGCCATGCGTTCCGGCGCATCCGCCTACTGCCCTAAAGACATCATGCCGGATGATCTCGTCCGCATCATCCGCGAGGTCGCAGACGGCTTCTATGTAGTGGGGGCACAGACGCTCACCGTTCAGGAACTGGCAGCGTGGCTGAGCGCTGAAGTCGAACGGCTTGGCGGCTCCTACATCATCGACGCCGATGAGCACTTCATCCCGCTCAGCCCGCGCGAACTTGAAATCCTTCAATTCGTGACCAACGGCATGAGCAACAAGGAGATCGCCTACCGTCTGCGCATCAGTCAGCAGACGGTCAAGAACCACATGACGTCTATTTTGAAGAAACTCAATGTTGAAGACCGGACGCAGGCGGCGGTCACAGCGCTGCGTCATGGCTGGGTCCGTTTGGATATGAAGGACTGAACTATCATGCAGGATCGAGATTTTCGTGCCGACCCGCGCGCACGTGATGAACTCATAGACGTGCTGACTCAGGAACTCAAGCGTGTGCGCGACAAAATATCGGAATTCAAGGTGCAGATCGACCAGACGCAGACGATTGTTGACCGGGAGCAAACCCGCAACAACGACATCATGACCGAGCTGCGTTCGGTTCAGGATAATATCGAGACCGTTCCCCGGCAGGACATCCGCCAGCGCTATAATGAAGCGCTCGAAGCCCGCTATCGTCTCCTGACGATGCGCGGGCAGTTGGAAAAATTCGTCGGAATTCGCGAGCAGTTGGAAACAGAACTGGCGATGCTGCGAGAAGTGCTGAACCGCCTTCAGGGCATTGAATCGCTGCCTTCCGGCACCGGCGTCGTTGAGACTGACACGCCCGATGGCGGACGCGGCAGTTTCAATATCGTCCGCATCATTCAGGCGCAGGAAGAAGAACGGCAGCGCCTCGCCCGGCAGATGCATGACGGACCGGCGCAGTCGATGACTAACTTCATCCTGCAAGCGGAAATCTGCCAGAAGCTCTTCGACCGCAACCCGGCGCGCGCCGCCGAAGAGCTGGATAGTCTGAAGAACTCGGCGAACGTCACGTTTCAGAAGATACGCGAGTTCATCTTCGATCTGCGCCCGATGATGCTCGACGATCTCGGCGTCCTGCCGACCGTGCGCCGCTACGTCGATTCGTTCCGGGAAAAGAACGACATGGACGTCAAGCTGGACATCTTCGGCGACGAACGGCGGCTACAATCGCACCGTGAAGTGCTGATCTTCCGCACCATCCAAGAGCTGATGGCGCTGGCGCGCGATTACGCCACCCCGGAGCATCTCTCGGTTCGACTGGATATCACCAGCACCGCTGCAAAGATCGTGATCCAGGATGACGGGCGGGGGTTTGACGCTGAAGCCGCATTTTCCAGCGAAGAAGGCAGCCACGATCCGCGCGTCCCCAGTCTGATCACCCTGCGTGAAAAGTTCGATCTGGTTCGTGGTTCGTTGAGCGTGGAAAGCGGCGAAAACGAGGGGACAACCGTCCGCGTCGAGCTGCCCCTGGAGGACTAGACCTTCGGTTCGACTTTTCGAACAGGACAATAGCACTGTTTCGGAATTGTCAGAATCGAAATACACTTATCGCAGCAATTGCGCTATCAACCGGGTGAAGCCCGCTGCGAACCGTCATCACCACAACTGGAGATGCGCTCACACCGGCACTCATGGGAGGACTTATGGGACGTTTGCGTGTTTTTCTGATCATCGCCATCCTGATCGTTCTTGCAGCTGTTGTGGTCGTCTTGGTGCTGCCTTCCCTGAATCAGCAGCCCGCGCCGACCCCAGCACCAGGCGTTGCCGAAGTGCCAACGCAGGCTCCGGCTGAACCGGAGGCAACTCCGCTGCCAACCGCAACGCCAATCATCTTCGTCGATCTGGTGATCGCCGTTCAGGAACTCCCGCGCGGCATTATCATCCCGCCGAATGCGGTCGCGGTTCGCCCCTGGCCCCAGGACGCTGCCCCCTTCAACGCGGTGACCAACGTCGAGGATGTCATCGGCAAGCGCGCGCGCACCGACATCTTCCGTGAACAGCCTATCCTGAGCAACATGGTCGTCGAAGATCTGACCAGCGCCGCCCGCGTTGGCTCCGACGCAGCAGCGGTCCTCCCGACCGGTCTGGTTGCGGTGTCGCTGCCGATTGACCGCCTGACCAGCATCGCCTACGCCCCGCAGGACGGTGACCGCGTTGATCTGATCATCTCCCTGCTTTATGTCGATGTTGATGAAGCCTTCCAGAGCATCACCCCCAACTCGATCACCCTCTTTAGGATCACCGACGAAGGTATCGAACTCCTGCAGGGCATTCAGGGGCGCGTCGACTCGACGCAGTTGGGTCCGGTCATCGTCGGTCCATCTGAACGTCAGCGTCCGCGCCTGGTGACGCAGCGAACCATCCAGGATGCCCTGGTCGTCCATGTCGGCAACTTCCCGCCGGATGGGCGCTTCATCGGCGTCCCCCCGACTCCGACCCCAGTACCCCAGGAAGGCGAAGAAGGCGACAACGGTACGCCGCCGCCGCCCACCCCAACACCGCCGCGCCCGGATATCATCACCCTGGGTGTTACGCCGCAGGAAGCGGTGCTCATCACCTGGTTGATCGAAGCGCGTGTGCCCGTCACGCTGGCGCTCCGCTCCGCCCAGGATACCTCGCGCACCAGTACGACGGAAGTGACCCTCGACTACGTGATGGCGCAGTACGGCATCACGCTGCCGGGGAAGCGTCCTTACGCAATTGAGCCGGCTATCCGCAGCATTCGCCAGATCCTCGCTTCGCAGGTGATCGATCTCGATCCAAACGCGGGCGGTTGATCGAACTAGACACATAGAGAGACAGGTCCGGATAAAGCCATGCAGAACCGCCAGGGTGGACAAAACGCGATTTCGGTCTTGATCGTCGATGACATCGCTGAAACGCGCGAGAACATCAAGAAACTGCTCGCGTTCGAGGAACAGGAATTCCGTGTTGTTGGGTCTGTTGGCACTGGGCGAGATGCGATCAAGGCAGCTATCGAGACCAAGCCGGACATCATCATCATGGATATCAACATGCCGGATATGGACGGCATCACGGCGACGAGCGAGATCACTAAACGCCTTCCAACCGCTGCCGTCATCATGATGTCCGTCCAGACCGATGCCGACTACATGCGAAAAGCGATGCAGGCAGGCGCGCGTCAGTTCCTTGGCAAACCGATCGATACTGATGAACTGTACAGCACCATCCGCGCCGTCTACAGAAGCTATGAGTCGATCCGCAACCAGGCTATCGCCATTCAGGACCTGCCGGTCGATGTTCGCAAGCCGCAGCCGATACAGGGCGAACCCGGCGTTCGCCCTGGTCACGTCATCGTCGTCTACAGCGCTCAGGGCGGCAGCGGTTGCACGACTGTCGCCACCAACCTCGCCTCAGGGCTGATGAAGAAGAACGTCCGCGTCCTGCTCGTCGACGCCGACCTGCAATTTGGGGATGTCGGCGTCTTCCTGAAGCTTCAGTCGCAGTCTACGCTCCTCGATCTTGTAGGCAAGATCGACGACCTGGATACCGACTTTTTCGACAGCATCGTCGCCACGCATGACAGCGGTCTGAAGGTGCTGCTCGGACCGCTCCGTCCGGAATACGCTGAAGAGGTCGAGGCGGTCCCTCAGGCGGTCTCGCGCATCATCGAGAAGATCGCCAGCAACTACGATTTCGTCGTGGTCGATACCAGCCGCCGTGTGGATGAGCATTTGCTCTCGCTGACTGACATCGCCACGAGGGTCATGCTCGTCGTCAATCCGACCCTGTCGGGCATCAAGAACACCAAATTTATCCTCGATCTGTTCGACCGCCTCAATTACACGCCAGATAAGTCGCTGCTCGTCCTGAATCGCGTCGAAGATGAGCGCAGCCGCCAGCGAGTCACTATTGCGACCGAACAAATCGAACGCTTCCTGAGAAAACAGGTCTTCGCCAAGATTCCCGATGCCGAACGCGAGGTGCTGGGCGCGGTCATGAAGGGCGTGCCCATCGTCGCCTCTCGCGACCGGAGCAAATCGCCAGTCAAGGAATTCCTGGAGATGGCGGAACACATTTCAACCCTGCTGGTCGGCGCGAACGCCGGAGAGAGTGACAGCGGCGAAGCCGAAGAACGCAAGGCGCCGAAGAAAGCTGGCTTAGGACTGCTGGGTAGAAACTGATTGACGCCGCACACAGGTTGCATGTACTGTAAGAACACAGCCGAGTATCGGGGAGTCTGAGCATGTCGCTGCTTAAGCGTATCGAAAAAGGTGGGGGAGCGACCGGGGGCGGCGGAAATGAGCCGCCGCAAGGGGCATCATCTGGAAGCGCCTTCGACGCGCCCTCCGGCGCAGAGTTTTCCCAGGAAGAGTCTTCTCGTCTGTCGGCGATGCGGAACCGCACCCAGCAGGTTGCGGGGCGACCTCAGTCGCGCGAAAACGCCTATGTTGACCTGAAGTCGCGCGTGCAGACCCGCCTGCTTTCCGAGCTGGATCAGTCTACCGACCTGTCGCGCAAATCCGAAGTGCGCGCCCACATCGAAGAGCTGTTCAACGCCATCCTCGCCGAAGAAAGTATGGTGCTGGCGCGCCAGGAACGGCAGCGCCTATTTGAGACCATCGTCGCCGAAATCATGGGGTTCGGTCCTCTTGAACCTCTGCTCGCCGACGAGAGCATCACCGAAATCATGGTCAACGGACCCAAGAATATCTTCATCGAGCGTAAGGGTACGATCACCCGCGCGAACGTGACCTTTGAGGATGACGATCACGTCCTGCGCATCCTCGACCGCATCGTCGCCCCACTCGGTCGCCGCATTGACGAAAGCTCGCCGATGGTAGACGCCCGTCTGCCCGACGGTTCGCGCGTGAATGCGGTCATTCGCCCGGTTTCGCTGGTCGGTCCGACCATCACGATCCGAAAGTTCTTCAAGAAGCCGCTGACCGTCGAAGACCTGATCAAGTTCGGCTCAGTCACCAAAGAGATCATCGAATTCCTGCGCGCATGCATCATCGCCCGCCTCAATATCGTGGTCTCCGGCGGCACGGGTTCCGGCAAGACGACCCTCCTCAACGTGCTGTCCGGCTTCATCCCGAACAACGAACGCATCGTCACCATCGAGAATGCGGCGGAGCTTCAGCTGCGCCAGGAGCACGTGGTCACTTTGGAAAGCCGCCCTGCCAACATCGAAGGACGCGGCGCGATCACTATTCAGGACCTGGTCGTCAACTCGCTGCGTATGCGCCCGGACCGTATTATCGTCGGCGAATGCCGCGCCGGCGAAGCGCTGGACATGCTCCAGGCGATGAACACAGGTCACGATGGCTCGATGACGACGGCGCACTCCAACAGCCCGCGCGATACGCTGGCGCGCCTTGAGGTGATGTGCCTGATGGCGGGTATGGATCTCCCTGTACGCGCTATTCGTGAGCAGGTTGCCAGCGCCCTGGACCTTGTGGTGCACCAGGAACGTCTCCGTGATGGTTCGCGTAAGGTCGTCAAGATCACCGAGGTGCAGGGCATGGAAGGCGACATGATCACCATGTCCGACATCTTCGAATTCGAGCAGATCGGTGTCGAAGCAGGACGCATCATCGGACGAATTCGCCCGACCGGCATTCGTCCTAAGTTCACCGACCGTATCGAGGCAGCCGGCATCTATCTGCCGCCGTCGGTGTTCGGTCTCGGCAAGTCATACTAGACAGACTCCCTCTTCAACCCGGCGCAGCAAGCGCCGGGTTGATTCCGTAAGGCACAGGGTCGAGGAAGAGGCTAAGATATGGATCCAATCCTCATCATCGGAATTGCTGTCGTCGCAGCGGTGGGCGTCATCATTTACGGCGTGATCAGCGTCCGTAGTGAGCGTGACATCATCGAAGAGCGCCTGGGACGCTACGACGAGCAGAATTCCTCGTTTTTGCAGCTCGATGAAATCGTGGCGGAGGAGCCGGAGCAGACATCGCCCAAGGACAGTGCTCTGCGCGACCGACTCGATAACATCTTCGCTGAAAGAACCTTCGGCAAGCGCTGGCGCGCCCAGCTGGCGCGCGCAGACCTGAAGCTGACAGTATCAGAGTACGCGGCGCTGCACGTCATCAGCACCTTCGGTTTTTTTGGTGCGGGCTATTTCGTCCTCTTTGGTCAGCAGCTTGCCCCAGCCCTTCTGGCGGCTTTCGTCGGCTTTTTCGCGCCGCGAATCTATGTGGCGCGCCTCACTTCAACCCGCCTCATCCGCTTCGAAAATCAGCTGCCCGACACGTTGGGGCTGTGGGTCAACGCGCTGCGCTCTGGTTACAGCGTGCTCCAGTCGATGGAAGCCATCGCGCGTGACGCGCCAGAGCCAACTTCGACGGAGTTCAAGCGTGTTGTTCAGGAAGTACAGCTGGGCATTGACATGGAAGATGGTCTGGCGCATCTTCTGACCCGCGTCGACAGCGAAGACCTCGACCTGGTCATCACGGCGGTCAACATTCAGCGCGAGGTCGGCGGCAACCTTGCCGAGATTCTTGACGTGATCAGCCATACCATCCGCGAGCGCATCAAGCTGAAGGGTGAAATCCGCGTTCTCACTGCTCAGGGGCGCATCACCGGATACGTCATCAGCGGCTTGCCGATCATCCTGGCGCTCTTCCTGTATGGCATCAACCCAACTTACATGGGCAATCTGTTTGAAAATCGCGCATGCGGCTGGCCCCTGCTGGGGATCGGTCTGGCGCTCATCGGCATCGGTTTCGCTGTCGTGCAGAAGATCGTAGACATCGACATCTAGTCAAGGTGCGATACTGATGGATCAATCGTTAATCGTCCTCGCCGTGATCGTCGTCGGCACAATCGTCTTCGTCGGTCTGATCTACGTCGGCCTGCGCGAAGATCGCGGGCGCGACCCACTCCAGGAGCGTCTGGCGCAGTTTGAGGACAAGGAAATTCCGCAGTCGCTCGAAGAGATCGAAATGTCGCTTTCGTTCCGCGACCGCGTCCTGCTGCCGATGATGAAAGCACTGGCGCGATTAAGTACACGCTTCACACCACAGAAACAGCTTGAAGAGACACGCCGACAAATCGAGCTGGCAGGGATGAGCATGGACCCTGCGACGTTCTTCGCCGTCCGCATCATGGTCACCATCGCCTTCGCGCTGGGCGGTTTCTTCGTATTCTTCGTCGGCTCGCGCTCTACCCCCCCCGCGACTGCCCTGCTCTATACCATCGGACTCACCGCCCTCGGCTATGTCTTCCCGTTGATGTGGATTCAGAGCAAGATCAAGCGCCGCCAGGAAAACATCTGGAAAGCACTGCCCGATGCGCTTGACCTGCTGGTGATCTGCGTTGAGGCAGGTCTCGGCTTTGACATGGCGATGGGCAAGGTCTTTGAGAAATGGGACAATGAACTGGCAATTGCCTTCGGTCGTGTGCTGCGCGAAATTCAGCTCGGCAAGCTGCGCCGCGACGCCCTGCGCGAC
>JAEURA010000068.1 GCA_016789005.1 Anaerolineae bacterium | reverse complement strand
TTATAGTACGGGATAGCGAAGCCGTGCGTGGCATCACGCGCGCGTTCGACATTGGTGATCGTCCAGGTCACGTGATCGCCCGCTTGAATTTCGACATGCTCCGGCGTCATGTGACTGCGGACGGCGGTCATGCGGATGTTGACGTTGCTGCCATCGCGGGTGATACCCTCAGTCCCTTGCAGGACGGCGTTCGGATCAACCGACTGCGTGACCGGGTCCCAGCCGACTTCCGGATAGACTTCCCAGGCATGGAGCTTGTCCGCCTTGATGATCTGCGCGTAGTGCGGTTCCGCGCCGGTGATCGGCATATCATAGAGGATTTGCGTCTGGTCGCCGGGCTGCGAGATGTCGATGAGCTGCAGGTTCTGGGGCAGCAGCGGACCGGTGCTCAGGAAGCGATCCACCGACCACTTGTTGAGCGCCACCAGGAAGCGCCCGTCGGGGGTCGCCGTGTCGCCTTCAGCCGCCGCCAGGTGACCGACGTTGTACTGAACGGGCGTCTTGTTGATCAGCGTCCAGCCATCCTGAGGGCGATAGCCTTCCGCGCCGATGCTCCAGCGGGCGACCGCGCTGTCCAGGAACAGGCTCGTGTAAGCGTAGCCCTGGTCGTCATAGACGGTGTGGAGCGGTCCCAAGCCCAGTTCAACCTGCGTTTCCAGCACGCTCTCGAACGCCAGGACCGGCACGCCGTAGACGTCGGCTTCGGTCGAACCGGCGGCGATGGCATCCTGAATCTTCTGGAAGCTGTAGACCGAGACGTGCGGGTCGAGCTTGCCGCCGACGACGATGAAATCGCCCTTAGGCGTCACGTCCGCGCCGTGCGGGCTGCGGGGTTCAGGGGCGAGGAAGAGCAGGTCGTTTTCGACGGCGGTCTCCAGCGGGATCACCTTGAAGCCGTTGATGTCCACCGCGCCACCCGCTGCGAAGACGGCTTCCGCCGCTTCCAGGTTGATGATGTGCAGGTAATCGACTGCGCCGCGGCTGACGCCGGCTTCGAAGGGCGGGTTGCCGCTTTCGATGCCGCCGGTCGCCATTTCGGCGTTGAACGAGTTGCAGAAGACCCAGCCTTCAGAGACGCCCTTGCCAGAATCGCACAGGTCCTGCCAGTAGGGCGGCAGTTCCATGGCGAAGGAGTTTTCGAAGTCGATGCGACCGGCATCCTTGTCGAACTTCCAGAAGGTGATCATGCCGCTGTAGGAGTTCTGGTAGTCGGCGATCGGGGCATATTCTGCGCCGAGCGGCAGACCGTACTGCCCGCCTTCGACGATGTACTCGGTGTTGGGGGTGACGAAAGTGCCGCCGTGATCGTTCAGGAAGGCGGGGTTGTGGACGATCTGCTTGGTTTCGAAGTCGCGCAGATCGATGACCGCCACGCGCCCATTGGCTTTGTCGCCGATGAACAGCCAGTTGCCGTCATATTCGCCGTTAGTCTCGCTGAGGGCGGGATGGTGCGTGTCGCCCCACAGGATTTCCTGCCCGTCGATGAACCCCTGTTCCAGAACTTCGTTGCCCGCGCCGTAGCCGTAGCCCTGCCACGATTCCGGCGTGAAGACCGAGATCAGGCGGAGCAGACGCATCGACGGCATGCCGATTGCCAACACCTGTCCACCCTGCCCGGCGGAGGCGAACATGACATATTCATCCATCATGCCGCTGGGGGTGTAGGTCATGGCGGCGGCGCGCATGTCGGCTTCGGTCAAGCCGCGCTGCTCGGCAATCGCCTGCCAGGACGAGGCGTCGCCCTGAGCGACGGTGCTGGCTTTGGGCGCGACGCCCAGCGCCAGGACGACGGCGACGACCAGGATGGTCCCGATGAGCAGGACTTTCGAGGATATTCGCTGCCCTATCATGGGTTCTCACTTCTCCTTAAGTAATGTGCTTCGAAAAATGCTTCGCATACCGCCCCACGCGGTATTCTGCTGTCCCTGATCGTGAAGCGAATCACAAAAGACCGATGTGACCCAAGTCACATCGCACTTCGGGGATGGCAGGCTGTGGTCTCCAGGGAGATCGGGGCGGCTTCTACCGGGTTTCCTGCTGGGCGATGGCGCGCAGCGCGGCGGAGTCGCGGATGAGGATGCTCTGGCGGGACAGGTTGATCAGCCCGTCATCTTCGAGACGTTTGAAGGTGCGGTAGACGACCTCGCGCGCTGTGCCAACCATGTCGGCGAATTCCTGCTGGGAAAGCAGGCGGTCGAAGACGACGCCGCCTTCCACCGCCTGACCTTCACTGTCGGCGCGCGCCAGCAGCACCGTCGCCAGTCGCGAGGTCACGTCGCGAAACGCCAGATCGTGCACCAGGGTGACGAACTGCTTCAGACGATCGGTGATCAGGCGCAGGAAGATTTCCTGAAAATCGGGATGCTCGTCCATCAGGATTTGCAGGACTTCCGGCGACAGGGTGACGGCGGTGGTGGGGGTGAGCGTCGTCGCCGAGTACGGGCTGGCGGTTCCGGTGGAGAGCGATTCCGCGCCCAGGCAGTCGCCGGGGACCGGCAGGGCGAGGATCTGACAGTTTTCCTTCGACTGCCGGTACAGCTTCACCCTGCCCGAAAGCAGGATGAACAGCGGCGCAGGGGGATCGCCCTGATGATAGAGATCGACGTGTTCAGAGAATTCCGCCAGCGCCGCCTTTTCAGCGATGCTGCGCTGGGTGCGCGGGCTGAGCGCGGCGAAGACCCGACTCTTGGCTAACAACTCTGCATGTACCGTCATGGCTCGTCCGTCGAAACCAGATGCCATGATGCCAGCATAGGGGTTTGCCAGGCGTGATGATGTGACTTAAATCACGTCACGCCGGTTTGCGACGTTCTTCACAGGCGCAGGGCGGCAGGAGTGCGTCGACGTTCAGGATGACGATGCGCCCGGGTTCGACGCGGACGATCCCGGCTTTTTCCAGGAGCCTGAGGTGACGAGAGACGACTTCGCGCACCGTCCCGGAAAGCGATGCCAGCTTTTCCTGGGTCAGTTCGACCACCGGTTCCAGCGCGGCGCGGTCGGCATAGGTGAGCAGACAGTCGTTGATGCGATCCGGGACGGTCCACGCGCCGAGCACTTCGCTCACCCGCGCCAGGTGTTCCAAGCGCTGGCTGTAGATGTGCAGCAGCGCCTTGACCAGGTGCGGGTCATGCGCTCTCATCTGTTCCAGCGCCGCTTCAGGGAGGACGAACAAGGTGACTTCGTTGAGCGCCTGGGCGGTCGCCGGGTTCTTTTCCATGTCGAAGAGCGGGCAGCTGCCGAAGCATTTGCCGCGATCCATCAGACAGAGACCCTGCACGCGCCCGTTGAGCGACTGCTTGATGATCTTGACCCGTCCAGAGGCGACGAACCACAGCGACCCGGCTTCATCACCCTCCATGAAGATGATCTGACCGGCGGAATACTGCCGGCGCACCATGACGACGGCGAGACTCATCCGCTGTTCGTCGGGCAGCGCGTGGAAAGCGGGGATTTCACGCAGGTCTTCAGGCGAGATTTGCAGGGAGACGGACATGATTTATCAAGAATGCCTACACGATCTATAAGCAGTATAGCGTATTTTCGCGGGTTTTGATGAAGAGTCACTTTTGTAATGGCTTCGTCTCGCTCGTGACGATGGGGCGCATTCGGGGCATAATCGCAGGTTGATAAATGCCGACGTGCGTTTCGATAGGGGATGGAAAGTGTCCGCAATGCCCGATATGAGCCGCTATCAACCGACGCCCTACGTCAGGATCAGGCATCCTGAATGGTCGAAGAGCGCCGCCATCTACCAGATCAACACCCGCCAGTTCACCGAAGCCGGTACGTTTCAGGCTGCCATCGCCCACCTGCCCCGGCTGAAGGCGCTGGGCGTCGCTATCCTCTGGCTGATGCCGATACACCCCATTGGCGTGATGAACCGCAAGGGCACGCTGGGCAGCCCCTACGCGGTACGCGACTACTACGGCGTGAATCCCGAATTCGGTGGGCTGGACGATCTCAAGCAGTTCGTCAGCGCCGCCCACGCCCTGGGCATGGTCGTCATCCTCGACTGGGTTGCCAACCATACGGCGTGGGATAACCCGCTGGTCGTCGAACACCCGGAATGGTACGCCCGCGACTGGAAGGGCGAGTTTCACCCCACGCCCTGGTGGGACTGGCACGACATCATCGAGCTGGATTACAGCCGACCGGAGGTGCGTCGCTATATGACCGACGCCCTCATGTACTGGGTGCGCGAAGCCGACATCGACGGCTATCGCTGCGATGTCGCCGGATTCGTTCCGCTCGACTTCTGGAACAATGCCCGCCGCGAGCTTGACGCCATCAAGCCGGTGTTCATGCTGGCGGAATGGGAGGCGACCGATCTCCATGCCGAAGCCTTTGACATGACCTATGCCTGGACATGGTATGACGCGCTGACCAGCATCGCGCGCGGCGCGGCGGACGTGAACAGCCTGTATCGCTACTATTCCTGGAACGAGAAGGCGTACCCCGCCGACATCATGCGCATGATGTTCGTGAGCAACCACGACAAGAATGCCTGGGACGGCACGGAATTCGAGCAGTTCGGCGACTGCCTGCACGCCGCGATGGTGCTTTCGGTGATCGGCGAAGGCATGCCGCTGATCTACAACGGGCAGGAGGCGGGTTACAACAAGCGGCTGGCGTTCTTCGAGAAAGACCCCATCGTCTGGGCGGAACACCCGCACGGCGATCTGTACCGGCAGCTGCTCGCCCTGAAACAAACCAACAGCGCGCTGTGGAATGCCGCGTGGGGGGCGAGGATGATCCGCGTCCCCAACAGCGCCCCCGCTCAGGTGTTGAGCTTCGTCCGCCAGAATGAGCGCGACAAGGTCTTTGCCGTCTTCAACTTTTCGGCGCAGGCGCAGGCGGTGACGTTCGAAGAGACGCTCTTTGAAGGCGTCTACAGCGACTTCTTCAGCGGTCAGCGCGCAGAGCTGCGACAGCCGGCGGCGCTGCACCTGCCGCCCTGGGGAGTCCGCCTGTTCGTGAGGTGAGGGAAACCGCCCAGTTTCAGCCTCGACCATCGGCTGGCGCGCTCCACACCCAGACGAGCAGCGCCAGCCCGGCGGGCAGCAGCCACAGCGCCGCGCGCCCCGCCAGCATGAACACCACCGTCGTCAGCGCCAGCCCGATGATGAAACCGTTGTTTTCCCAGAAGAACAGCCCGCGCGCAGTTCCCCGCGTCGATTCACGCGCGAAGAAGACGCCGGGATATAGCCCCGCCGCGCCGATCAGCAGGCAGTAGGCTGGCGAGAGCGCGGTGTTGAACGGGAAGAGGAGGACCAGAACGCCGCACAGGGCGTAGGCGATCAGCATCGCCGCCTGAAGCCCCCGCAGCGAGACGGATAAACGCGGCGCCAACGACGACCCCAGCGCCCCGCCCAGCAGCCAGCACAGCGTGATCAGCAGGTAGGTGGTGAACCCGGATGACAGCGTGAAGGTGAGCTGAAAGAACAGCCCGGTTTGCAGCGCGCCGAGCAGCACTCCCACGATCAGCGGGTAGGAGCGGCGTGTCCCGGCAGGCGTTGACGCAGCACCGGCGATCTGCTGAGTCTGGATCATGGCAACTCTCCTTCAGCAAAACACGAATGGTCGGGGCGAGCCGCCGGCTCTTCTGTTGAAAACGGAACGAGAACGGACCTGCTCACTCCGCAGCCAGCCGATCAACAATGCGTGAAGCGCTGATTTGCAGGACGAGATCCATCGTGTCGAGGGTGATCGGCGCAACGTCGCCCGCCAGCGCCTCGACTGCTGCATGGTGATAGAGCGTGAACGAGGTCTCGCCGCTGCCTTCCAACGCCGCCTGAAGGTCGGGCAGGCTGAAGGGGAGCGAGTCGGCGGCGAAGGCGAAGCTGAGCCGGCTGTCGTGCGACGTGACCACCATCACCTCGTCGAAGACGGACAGGATCGTGCGGGCGATCCGCCGGGCGGTCAGGTTATCCTCGGTCAGCCGCGTCGTCAGGTTGACGACCAGCACGCCGTCGCCCGTCAAGCGGCGGGCGAGCTGCTCGTAGAAGGGCTGCGAGTAGAGCGTCGCTGTCTGGATGGAGAACGCCGCCGGGACATCCGTTGCGATCAGATCATAGCGTTCGCCGGTGTTGGCGATGTAGTGTTTAGCATCGTCGATGATGACGCGCCGGTTCGGCAGGATGCTCATCAGGTTCACCGAGTCAAGGTAGGCAGCGCTCGCCGCGACGACTGCCGGGTCCAGTTCCACCGTCGTGACCTGTCCACCGCGCTCGGCGATGAGGCGCTCCATCTCCATCGATCCTGCGCCGATCACCAGGCTCGATTCAGGTTTCAGCAGTTCCGCCGGCACGGTTCCCATGATCACGTTAAGGCGGCTCCAGCGGTCGGTCCCGTAATGCAGCAGACCGTCGAGGTACAGATAGCGCCGCCCCTGCGGATCTTCCAGCACATCCACCTTCTGGTAGGCGCTGTAGGACGAGTGCAGCGTGCGCAGCCCGGCGGGCAGCTCGTGCAGGGCTTCGAACCAGCGCGCGTTGCTCCAGTCGTTAAGCGCCGGCAGCAGCAGAATCCAGGCGGCACAGCCGATCAGCATGGCAATTGCGGTCACGCGGCGCATGCCCAGCGCCAGCAGCAACCCCATCAGGATGCCGGCGTAGAGCGCGTAGACAGTCGTCAGCCCCATGCCGCCGAGCGCGACCAGCACCAGTACGCCGCACGCCGACCCCAGCAGCTCGGTGGTGTAGAGTCTCGGCAGGCGCTCCTGCTGATGATCGGCATAGAGCGGCAGGAAGATGCTGTAGAAGGCGGAGACCACGAAAGGCGTCGCCAGCGGCAGCAGCAGGAACACCGCCCAGTACGCGCCAGCTGACGCCAGCCCGGCGGCGACCAACCGGAACCAGATCGGCAGGCTGAGGTGAAGGAGCAGCGCAGCAGCGCCGAGCGCGCCGAGCCAGCGCGCCGGGATGCGGCTCGACGCCAGAAAGCCAACGGACAGCCCCAGGAAATAGGTGATGGTGACGAGCAGCACCACCAGTTCTGTGCCCATCAGCAGAGCGGTCAGCTCGCGCACCAGCACCCACTGGATCAGGACGAGGTTCACCCCGCCCAGGAAGACGACCAGCATGGGGCGCGAAATCGCCATCCGTGCGCTGCGCTGAGCCGTGCCGTTCAGGAGAGAAGCTGGTACTGCCGCCATGTGTCGAAAGACCTTCCGCGTCGTAAGGTGGAGGGATGAGTGATGAGGGATGAGGAATGAGAACGGGCGCACTCACCGAGCGTGTTTCTCATTCCTCGTTCGCTTCGGCTGCTGGCGGGAGACCCGCCGGGTCTCCCCTACGCCTGTTACCCCGTAGGGGCGAGCCGCCGGCTCTCCCGTTGAGAAGATGCGGGACTTGGCTTTAGCGATTGCAGGGGCTTCCAGACTTAGCCCATGCCGCCCATGCCGTCATCGCCGCCGCTGTTATCGTTCGAGCCGTCATCGCTGCCGTTGTCGTTCGAGTTATCGTTCGAATTGCCATTCGAATTGTCGTCGCTGCCGTTGTCGTTCGAATTATCGTTCGAATTGCCATTCGAATTGTCGTCACTGCCATTGTCGTTCGCATTGCCGTTGCCGTTGTCATCCGCGCCGCCGCGTCCAGGACGGTCGATGACCAGGATGGCTCCAGTTTGGGCATCGACGATCACCTCGATGCGGTTGTTGGTCTCGATCTCCCAGACCAGCGTCCCGCCGAAGCGCGTGGTCAGTTCGACGCTGCGGATGCGCGCCGTCGGGTAGACCCGCAGCACCTCGGCAATCGCCTGCTGCAGACTTGTCGCCGGGAGGCTGCCGACCGCCACGTTGTCGTTCGCGTTGCCGTTGTCGTCGTCGCTGTTGTCGTTTGAATTGGCATTCGCATTGCTGTTGTCGTCACCCGCCTGACCGGGCAGGGCAAGTTCGATCTCGCGCGCCGTCAGCACGCCGGCGATATTGCTCACATGCGCCTTGACGAGCGTCCCGACGACCAGCGGGTCCTTGATCTCTGCGCCGCTGAGGCTGATGATCTGACCGGAGACGACCACCGTCGCGCCGTCGATGCTGTCAAGCGTGCCGACGATCTCGAATTCCCCGGCGATGGGCGACGGAGAAGGATCACCGACGCGCGCCTGGACCTGCTCAACTTCGCGAGCGCGCCACAGAAATGGACCTGCTGCCACCGCGTGGATGCGCACCGGCTGCCCAATCGCCAGCGTCCCGCGTATCTGCGCGCCGGTCGCGTCGATAGTCTGACCGTTGACCACCAGCAGCGTGCCGCTGATGCTCTCCAGTGTACCGACGAGTTCCGCTTCGCCCGCCTGAACGCCCACGCCTGGCGCGTTCACTTCGCGGGCGGCGATAGTGCCGTCAGCGCGCCATGCGCCTTCCACCTGGACGAGCGCGCCGACCACCAGCGGGGTATTCAGTTCCGCTCCGGCGATATCCACAACCTGCTGGTTGACGGTGATGCTGCTGACCGTCAGCGCTTCGATGACGCCGACCAGTTCGACAGATTGGGCGTCCTGCGCGGCTGCGCCGGGGACCAGGATCATCAGGGCGAGCGCGCAGATCGCCAGGATGACGGTTGAGAAGCGGGTGGTGCGTTTGCTGAGCATCATTCTATTCTCCATGACTATGTGCCAGATTTGCGGTGTTCATCGTTTCATGCCGATACAGTCCGCACCAGCACAAAAAAGTTTCGGCGATCCCCCCGATTTACTCATCAATCATTAATCACCCGACCCCATGCCGCTGCCGCCATTGTCGTTGGAGTTGTCGTTCGAGTTATCGTTCGAATTGGTGTTCGAGTTGTCATTGGAATCGCCACCGCCGCCGCTGTTGTCGTTTTCGTTGGCATCCCCGCCGCCATCGGGGGCGCCGGCGTTGTCGTTACTATCGCCGGCGGGCGTCGCTCCGCCAGATTCCTCGCCGAGGCGTTCGATGGACAGGATGTTTCCGCAGGCGACATCGACGATGACGATGATCTGATGCGAGGTGTGCGCCTCCCAGACCAGCGTCCCGCCAAACATCGTGGTCTGCGTCAGGCTGGTGATGGTGGTGTTGGGGAAAATCTCCAGTACCCGCGCCGCCGCGCCGTCGGCGTTCAGCGGCGCGCCGCAGCCGGGCGCAAACGTCGCGCTGGCGGTCAGCGTCGGTGAGGGCGTCAGCGTGCCGGTCGGCGTGAATGACGGTGTGGCGGTTGGGGTGCTGGAAGAGGTCGGCGTCAACGTCGCGCCGCTGGTCGGCGTCACAGTCGTCGTTGCGCTGGCGCTCGGCGTTGGGCTGGGTGACGGCGTGACGGATGGGCTGGGCGACAGCCTTGGACTCGCTGTCGGCGTAACCGCCAGCGGCGTCAGGACGTTGGGATCGCTCGGCAGGTCGGGGCGGGTGAGGACGAACCAGGTCGCCGAGACCAGGATCGTCAGGATGAAGACCGCCGCGAGCATCTGTAGAGTGGAACGTCCACCGCGCGTTGGACGCGCCCCGGCGGGACGCGCCCGCCCGGATGTCATCTGCCGCTGAATCTGATCCCAGACAATCGCGCGATCCTGATACAGCTCCGCCTGCGGGACCTGCATCCGCCGCAGGGTAAGGGTGGTCTCCAGCATCGGGCGCAGCTGGTTGGCAAGCGCAGGGTAGCGCAGCAGGCATCGCTCCAGCGGTTCGCCGGACGCCATGCGCTGAAGGCAGTCGTCAAAGGCTTCAATGAGGTTTTGCTGCGTCATGGTCTCAGCCCATCTCACCTGCGTCCAGGAAGGTACGCAGCGTTTCTACGGCGCGGAATTGCAGCGATTTGATGGCGCTGACGCTCTTGTCCATCAAATCGGCGGTCTCTTGCAGGTTCAAGCCCTGCCCGAAGCGCAGGATCAGCACTTCCTGCTGTTCTACTGCCAGCAGGCGCATGGCGCGCCGCACCCGTTCGATGCGCAGCGCGTTGATGAATTCCGTCTCAGGATCGTGATCGGTCGATTCTGGAATCCATTCGTCGAGGGTGGCGGTGGGGAACTGCCGGGACTTGCCATAGTGATCGTAGATTTTGTTGCGCGCCACCCGGAAGAGCCAGGCGCGCAGGCTGGTGTGCGGCGCGCGCCGGCTGCGCACCGCCGTGAAGAAGTCGACGAAGACATCGGCGGCGATATCCCGCGCCTGCTCGCGATCATTGATGCGCAGGCGGATGAACTGGTACAGCGGCGGAAAGTACTGCTCGTAGATGATGCGCAGCGCATCCGGGTCGCTGCGGCTGGCATCGACGAGCAGGTTGTTTTCGGCTGCAAGGTCGGGTAGGACGATGACGATCAACGTTCAATTCTCCGGTTGAGCGCCCTCGCCGATCTGCCAGATCAGGCTGTAGGCGTCGCGATAGACCAACGCCATATCCGGATCGTTTTCCGCGCTTAGCGCGAAATCCTCATGATCAGCGTCGCTCACGACGAATCTCGCCCCGAAGGTGTCGCGGATCAGCACCGAAGGACGTTCGACGATCCCCTGGGTGATCGGCGTCCACAGGTTCCACAGAGTCGGGTTCGCCACCTGGAGATAGGTGGGGTCGAGACCGACCAGATAGGAGTTGTGCGTATTATGATAGAACAGATAGGTAAAATCGTCCCAATCGGTCTGAAAGACCATTTCCCCCGGCTCGGTGTTGGCTTGCAGCCAGGCGGACGCGCCCGCCAGGTAGGCGGCATCCTGCGCGTCGGCGATGTCCTGCCGCGCGGCGCTCACCGTCGCGATTGCCAGCGCCCCCGTCCCCGCCGCCAGCAGCAGCGGAACCGCCAGACGCAGCGGCAGACGCTTCGTGAAGCCGGGTAGGAGCTGATCCCACCGAAGGGTGTCTCTGCCCAGCGCCGCCGCGCAGAAGAGCAGGGCGAAGGCTGGCGCATATTCGATGAAGCGGCGGGACTCGAAGGTCATGGCGAGCGTCACCAGCGCGGTCAGCAGCAGCGTCGTCTCGATGCGGTCGCGCCCCTGCCGCGTGCGGTCATTTCGACGCAGGCTCGGCGCGATCACGCCGGCAGCCAGCGCCAGCAGCATCCCGAAGGAATGACGCATCAGCGCCTCGGTGGTATAGGGATACCATTCGCTGCCCACGCGAATGCTGGAGGCGACATCGACCTTTTCGCCCAGATGGTCGAGGATGAAGGCGATGTTCTGCGGAAAGTAGGGATTGATGATCAAGCCTGCCGCGACGCCGATCAGCGTGTAGGCGAGCGGCTGCCACACCCACCGGCGGTCCGTCAGCCATGCCGCGCCGACGTACAGCGCCGAGAAGACCGGTAGCAGGACGAAGCCGTTGTAGAGCCAGGTGAAGGCGAAGCTGATCAGCGCCAGCCAGCGGTAGCGCCCGCTGAACAGGGCATACAGCGCCAGCAGCAGCAGCAGCACGGCGGCGCCCTGGGTGCGCACCATCATGGTGCGATAAAGAAACGGCGTAGAGACGCCCAGCAGCGCGATCAGCCACAGCCAGGGGAAGCGAACGCTCATCTGGCGCAGCAGCAGCCAGAACGCCGCAAAAACCCCGCCGACGACGAGTGCCTGCGCCAGTTTCGCGCCCGCCATGCCGCCCCAGTAGGCGAAGGGCGCGAGATAGAGGTGATAGAGGAGGTGGTGATCGACGAACGCCTCCGGGCTGAGGATGGTCAGCGGAAGCCAGGGGAAATGGACCCGGAGGGTACGCTGTTCCAGGATTTCGGCGGCGATTCGGCTGTGATAGTAGTCGTCGGTGCTGATCAAGCCGTCGGCTGCGGACATCAGGATCGCCGCTGCTGCGAAGCCGATCACCCATGCCAGCGCCGCTCCCCCCCACGCCTGCCAGCGAATTGCGCCGCGCGCGCGGCTTTCGCTGCCCACGCCGCTGTGTCCGTTCATGTCGTACACTGCCTCTGTCATCCCCATCATCCTCCCACCAGCATCGCATACTGCTATAGTCTGGCGGTGCGCCAAAAAGTTGCGATCCTGATCAGGATGACCTATCGAGATGCTGAGTTTCGGCGTGTGGGGTCACGAACACAAGGTCGAAGTGCCTGCCTGCGTATTATCGAGCGCGCAGCGGCATCGTCAGCGTCAGCTCCGTCCCTTTCCCCGGCGCTGAAATAACCTGCACCTGAGCATCGGCTTGCAGCGCGCGCTCATGCATGCCCATCATGCCAAAGTGCCCCTGCTGCGTGAAGACGGCATAGTTCGCCGGGACGACGAAGCCGACGCCATCGTCGATGATGCGCAGTGTGACCGCCTCGTCGCCGAACGCCACGCAGAGCTGGATGCGCTCGGCGTGCGCATGGCGCAGCGCGTTGTTCAACCCCTCCTGAGCGACGCGATACAGGATATTCTCGCGTTCTGCGTCGAGCCGGACGGGGCGACCCCTGACGTGCAGATCGCTCTTCGCCTCCCTGGCGAGGCTTTCCAGCGCCGCCAGCAGCCCCAGCTCTTCCAGATAGATCGGGCGGAGCGCCTGGCTGAAGCGGCGGACTTCCTCGATGGCTTGCGCGATCATCTGGCGCAGGTCTTGCAGGTAGGTGTCGGTCTGCGGTGACTGGCGCTGGTAGCTGCGCTGCGCCATCTGCGCCTTGTGACCCAGGGCGATGAGCGTCTGCACGGTCTCGTCGTGCAGTTCGCGGGAGAGGCGGACGCGCTCCTGCTCCTGGGCGCGGGTGATCGCTCCCAGGTAATTCTGCAGGGCGCTCTGATAGGTTTTCACCCGGTTCGCCATGTCGCTCAGCGCGGTGCGCAGATCTTCGATTTCCTTCACGCCGCCCAAGTGGGTGTTGAGGGCGCTGAAGTCATCCTGTCCGAAGCGGCTGATGCGCAGTCCAAGCTCCTGCAGCGGGCGCACGAGGTAGCGGAGACCGAAAAAGAGGATGAGCAGCGAAGTGGTCACCGCCGTGACCAGGATGAAAGGCATGACCTGTTCAAACCGGATGAGCGGGTCGGTGATGGCGTGCCAGGGTTCGCGAATCAACAGCACCCAGGGCGTATTCTGCACCGGTGCGTAGGCGATCACATCACCATGCTCGGTATCCGACGCAAAGACGTGACCGGGCGTTCGGCTCAGCGCTTCCTGGACCCCATGCCAGTCGTGAATGTGCTGCTGATCGGGGACCTCGCCCCGGCTGAAGAGGATGCGCCCGTCCTGGTCGAGCAGGACGAACGAGGTGACGGCGGCGGGATGATCGACCGTCAGCAGTTGATCCAGCGGCAGCGAGGCGAGCGCTTCGTCCGGTGACGCCGCGCCTTCGTTCAGACGATGGTTCTCGACTTCCAGGGCGATGACGCGCGCATAGGCGAACACCAGACGGGTATTCTCTTCGACCGCCAGAGCGCGCATTGAGTTCTGATGGCTTTGGATGCCGGAAAGGGAGAACATGATCGTCAGCAGCGTGACCGGCAGCACCGTCCACAGGAGGACCTGCGCGCGCAGACCATGCAGGCTGATTGAAAGCGGAGTCCGCTTCACGAACCGGTCCCCGACAGGTCGATGATCCCCATGTGCAGCGCTTTGGTGACCGCCTCCGTGCGGGTATTGACTCCGAGCTTGCTGTAGATGCTGGCGAGATGCCCCTGAACGGTGCGGTCACTGATGATCAGCTTCGCGCCGATTGCCTTGTTGGTCAGCCCGGCGGCGGCGCTGTGCAGAATCTCGCGCTCGCGCTCGGTGAGCGGCTCCGCTGTCAGGTCGCCCATCTGCCCGGAAGACTGATGCGCGGCGACCTTTTCGGCGATATCGGGGGCGATGGCGGAACGCCCCTGGGCGACCTTGCGCACCGCCGCCGTGATCTCGTCGGCTTCAGCGTTCTTCAGGACATACCCGTTGGCTCCCGCCTGCATGGCGGCGAAGACGAATGGGTCGTCATCATAGGCGCTGAGGATGAGGACGCGAATCGGCAGCGCTTTTTCGCGAATCCAGCGCGTCACCTCGATTCCAGTGGCGTGGGGCATACGCACGTCGAGCAGCGCGACATCCGGGCGCAACGACGCCAGCAGTTCCTTGACCTTCGCCCCGTCTCCCGCCTGGGCGATCACTTCGATGTCGCCGTCTTCCTGCAAGAAATCGCAAATCCCCTTGCGAACGACGGCATGATCATCCGCCAGGATCACTCGAATGGTCATCAGGAGTCCAATCTGCTCGTCGAGATGCGCGGTGAATTCAATTATAGAGCGCGCCACATTGAGATGGATCGCCCATGTCCTCCGCGCCGGATGTGGCGAGAGGGCATGGGCGCAGACGCTGCGGATCAGGCGCTCAATTCGACGATCATCGCTTCCATCGCTTCAATTTCGGCGGTCTGGTCCTGGATGATCTTTTGTGCCAGCGCGCGGACCTCGTCGTGTCCCACTCCTTCGGGCGCGGCTTCGAGGATGCGCTCGGACATATGCAGGGCGTCGTCGTGATGGTCGATCATCGCTTCCAGCCAGGCGATCTCGTAGGCAGCGCCAGAAAGGGCGTTCAGGCCGGCGAACATGCCCATCATCATGGGCGGGTCGGAGAGCGCTGCCCCCATGCCCGCGCCCTGGTCGGCTGCACCCTGATGGGCGGAATGATCCGCTGGCGCGGCATCCTCAGCAGCAGCACTTCCGGGATGGTGCGCGGAGTGATCGGTGGTGTCCGCCGGTGCGCCGCCGCCCGCCATCGCCTCCATGTGATGCTGCATCATGGTCATCATCGTGGCGTTTCTGCCCTCATCCAGATGCCCCATCATCTCCTGAACATCGCGGAGCGTCAGCCCGTGCATTTCGCCCATCATGTCCATCATCTGCTGATTCGTCATTTCGCCCATCATCGGCATCATCGACGCCATGTCGTGTTCAATGTCCCCGGCGGCGACCAGCGAATCCAGCACCTCCATGAGCGTCGTTTCCGGGTCGAGGTCAGCGGCGTGGTCCAGCAGATCGCCGACGGTCAGCGTGCCCATGACGCCCAGGACGTGCAGCGTGAGTTCGACGGGCATCATACCGCCGCCCATCTGAGCCTGACCGGCGCTCATAGCGCCGCCCTGCATCATGCCGCCATCCTGCATCATGCCGCCGTCCTGCATCATGCCGCCGCTGCTCATCATCCCCATCATGCCGGACATCATCTCCATCATGTCGGACATGTTCATCATCATGCCCATCATGTCGCCCTGCATCATGCCGCCCATCATACCGCCTGCCGCTGCGCCACCCTGATCCGCGCTGTGAAGCATGGACATAGGATGATATTCGAGACCGTACCACGACAGCAGCCAGCCGCGCATGATCTGGATCTCACGGCTCTGGGCGGCGATGATGTTCTGGCACAGGGTCTGGACGGTTTCGGTCTGCGCTTTCGCCAGACAGTCGGCTGCCATATCCAGCGCCATCTGGTGATGGTCGATCATCCCTTCGATGAAACGAAGCTCGGCGCGTCCTGTGCGCCCTTCCGCTGGTCCTTCCGCGAACGCCGTCGAGCCGAGAAGCGCGGCGGCGATCAGGGCGAACAGGATGAGCCAGACGCGGTGTTTGTTCATGGTTTTACTGCTCCTCAAGGTCACTGAAGCGATTGATCTGCCGAGGCGTCAGCGCTCCGGCAGTTGTGGATTTGATCGCCGAGTCTAGCCGCCTGCCGCTGCCGACAAATGCGCCATTTGGCGGTATTTGTTCACGCGAGGGACCTCTATAATGCCCGTCAGATGTGGACGAAAGACGAGGCGGCGGCGAACGCGCGGGCGCTTCTCAAATAAGGATAACGGACCTGATGCCGCGCTTGCTATGCCTCTTCGCCCTGCTGATGCTGTCCCTCGCCGCCTGTGTGCCGGGCGATCCCGGCAGCACGGTCAAGGGGATCCGCTACAGCGCCGAGCAGATCGCCCAGGGGCGGGTCTACTATGAACAAACCTGCGCCGCCTGTCATGGATTGGACGGACAGGGTCAGTTTCCCGATGCGCCGCTGGAGCCGGACGCGACCGGGCGCTATGGCGCGCCGCCGCACAACGAGGGCGGGCACACCTGGCATCACAGCGACGAGCTGATCCTGCGCTACATCATCGAAGGCGGCTTTGCCGATCCGCGTCACTTCTACCAGATGCCACCGTTCGGCAGCCTGTATGACCGTGAACAGGCGGCGCTGATTGTCGCCTACGTCAAGACGATGTGGACGGAGGAGCAGCGCATCTATCAGTTCCGCCTGACCGCCGAAGAAGAGAAGCTGGTCGCCCAGACCGAAGGTTAAACAGGAGTTTCTACGCCGTGAATACACGCCCTACCTCAAAGAATCGCCCTTCGCTGCTCGCCAACCGCCCGCTGATGATCCTGGTCGTCGTCGCCATCCTGGGTGTCATCGGGCTGGCATTCGCCGCCAGCCAGGGCGCCGCGCCGCCCTTCACCCCAGAGGTGATCGGCGCGCCGCACGCGCAGGTGGATACGACGCTGATCGATCACGGCGATGTGAAGATGGAAGACTTCGCCGAAAGCATCTTTCGCGTTCGCAACGCCGGCGACCAGACGCTGCGCATCCTGGGCGAGCCGCGTGTGGAACTGGTGCAGGGCTGCTGCCCGCCGCGCGCCATCGTCAGCCGATCCACCCTGGGACCAGGCGAAGAGGCGACGATCACGCTGCGCTTCACCATGCACGAGATGATGGGTGGACCCCACGAGTTCCGCGTGCATGTGCAGACCAATGATCCGGCTCAGCCGCTCATCCCGCTGACGATCCTGTCGAACTGGGTGGAGTAGCGGCTGTGCAGTGACCCAGAACGGCGTCGAGTTTTGCCAGGTTGTTCGACCAATTACGCATATTGGCGCTGTCCCCAATGTGAGCGGCGATCCTCAGCGCGCGGCGATAGTGTGCCGCGGCTTTGTTGTACTGCCGCAGGTGAAAGCGGCTGTTGCCGATAATCCCCAGAGTCGCCCCGACCATCCGCGTATGCCGCAGCGCCTGGTGCAGTTTCAGCGCGTGCAGGGCGCACGCTATCGCGTCGTGATAGCGCTCCAGGGCGTTCAGCACATTCGCCAGATTGCCCAGGTGCATCGCCTCTGCCGCCGGGTCGCCTTCGTCCCTGGCGATGAGGAGCGCCTGAAGGTGCAGGTCGAGGGCGGCATCATACTCTGCCAGCGCGTAATGAACCGTGCCCTTGTGACCGAGGGCGATTCCCCGGGTATGCACATCACCCAGGGATGAGGCGAGGCGCAGGACAAAATCAAAACACTGCAAAGCCTCGGAGAGCCGGTCGGTGGCGCGCGCCATCAGACCCAACTCGGACCAGGCGATCATCTGCGCCCGCTCATCTTCCAGCACCTCGCCGATCTGAAGCAGCTGCAGGCAGCGCGCTTCAGACTGCTCGTAGTCGCCCAGGATGCGCAGCGCCAGGCTCAGCCCCTCCATCTCCTGCATCTGCGCCTGCAAGTCGCCCACCGCGACGTGGCATTCCAGGGCTTGTTCGCGCAGCGGCACGGCTGCGGCGTAATCCCCCAGTTCCGTCTGAATCGCGGCGAGATTGCCCAACCACTTGCCCTCGCTGCGCCGGTCCTTCATCGTCCGGGCGATCTCCAGGGCGGCTTCGTAGGCTTTGATGGCGTCCTGGTGCGCGCCGTTGTCTGCCAGCAGGTTGGCGAGGTTGCCGAGCGTCTGCCCTTCGGCGCGCCGGTCACCGGCTGCGCTGTGCAGGGGCAAGGCACGGGTGAAGTAGTCGAGCGCCTGTTCCCGGCGGTTGGCGAAGGCATGCGCCAGACCGAGGTTGTTCAGCCACGTTGCGACAAGACGCTGATCCTCCTCGCGCTCGGCGATGGCGAGCGCCGCCTGCAGGTGCGCGATCACCTCGTCGAACTGGGCGCTGGCAAAACCCGGCGCTTCCATCAGAACACCTGCCAGATTGCCCCGCCAGATACCTGCCAGCGCGGTGTCGTTCAGCTCGCCTGCCAGCGCCAGGGCTTCCTCGAAACAGACTTTGGCTTCCGCAAAGCGCCCCGTATTCTTGTACAGGATGCCGAGGTTGCCCAGATGTGTGCATTCTGCCTTGCGCAGTCCTAGACGCCGGGCAGCCGCCAGCGCTGAATCGAGCCAGCCGCGAAACTGGTGCGGTTCCATCGCCAGGAACAGCAGATCAGCGCCCAGGTCGGCGTAATCTTCACAAAGCTTCGCCGCCGCGTCATCGGCTTCCGCCGCGCCGGCGCTCCACGCCTGCCCGTGTTCGATCTGCGGGCGCTCCAACGCAAAGTCCGTGAGCGCCTCGACAGCAGGCGCGCCGCCCTGACGATAGCGCTGGTTGAGCGCCGCCAGCAGATTCAGATAGGCGGCGGCACGGCGTGACGCGACGATCTCCGCATAAGACCGATGCGCCACCGGGTCATCGGGGGACAAATTCAGATTGGCGACGATGACGCTGCGGCGCGACGCGGACTCGTTCATGACGGTGCGGAATCCGGCTCGTCCAGTTCAGCCAGATTGGTCGCCAGCAGATGGCGGGCGTACATGGCGAGGGTGTAGTGCATCTGAAAGCGCCCGCCGCCCAACGCTTCAAGCAGCCCTCGTCCCGCCAGACTGCGGGCGACGGCGTGGGGTTCGGAGAAGCCGCAGATCTCGGCGGCGGTTTGCAGGGCGAAGGTGGCGGGTTTAGGAGCGAGATCTCCGATGCAGGCGAATGCCCACTGATCCAACTGCGGCAGGGTCTGCACGCTGCGCCGGAAGAGCAGACCGATTGTTGGCGTGCGCCCGGTTGCCTCGTCGAAGCGGTCCGCCGGGGCAAGGTCACGAAAGCCTCGGAAGTTGGTCTGAAGATCGCTCAAGAGGGGACGCACGTCGAAACCGAGGCGGTGTTCCTGTTCGATCAGCCTGCCCGCCACGCGGAGCGCCAGCGGCAGTCCTTCCAGAGTCTCGACCAGCTGATCGATGTCGCCGGCATACACCTGCGACGCTTCGCCCGCAAACAGATTCAGCAGGCGCTTCGCCTCGGCGGCATTCAGGACATCCAGAAAGGCGATGTTTTCGTCTGTTTCGGCGAGATAGCGCGCCACATCGGTGAAGCGTGTGGTGAACAGGAAGGTCGTCTGACTGCTGCCCAGGGAGCGGAACAGGCTTCCCTGTTCCCGTGTCCACACGTCGTCGATCACCAGCAGGACCCGTTTGTTTTGCAGCAGGAAACGCATCTCCTGGATCACCGCTTCCGGCTGCTGAATCGGCTCGATATGCAGCGCTCCCAGCTGCCGCGCCCAGCGGCGCAGGCTGTTCACCGCATCGCCGCCGGGTCCCAGGGCGGTCCAGAGGATGCCGTCAGGGTAGAGCGGTCTCAGCACGCCGTCGTCGTCGTAGACCAGACGATTGATCAGCGCTGTTTTGCCGACGCCGGGCCAGCCGCGCACGACGGAGAGCGGCGCACGCTGTCCATCGGCATTTGCGCCGAGGCGTCGCTGAAGTGCCGCCAGATCGGCGTCACGCCCGATGAAGAGCGAGGGGTAGACCGGCTTCAGGAAATCTGGCGGCGGACGCTGTGCCTCATCCTCAAGATCGATATTCACGTAAGGCTGCCAGGCAGCGCGATAGTCATCTTCGGAGAAGAACGGCTTCAGGCGCTTGAAGCTTTCCAGCGGGGCGCGCGCCAGGCTGAAGAGGCGGAATGCCTGCTCGGCGCTGGGGCGGTATTCCGGCGCGACTCCCTCGGTGAGCGCTCGAACGAACGCCGTCAGCTCGTCGAGATCATAAAACATGTTCTCGGATGTGCCGCGTCCTCGAAAGAGGCGGTTGAAATGGTCGATGCTGCAATCCTGGTGGAGGAACTTGTACATCTGCGCGCAGATCTCCGCATATTGCAGACCGGTCGGCTTGCACATCGCTTCGACCAGGATGGCAACTGCCTGCGCCCGCGCTTTTCCGCTTTCCATCTGCGACATTTCACATTTCCTCTGAAGAAATCGCAGGCGGCGACCTCTGCCGACCTGTGCTGACCTCTGGACGATCCCCTAAGACCTTCGGGGGAAAATGCGAATAGATTCCGTTCCTGCGCATACCGGTTGGTGACATGATGCTATCAGATGTTCTTAGCATCGCGGAGCATCGAACGACCACCGGTGGAAAGGAGAAGCGCGATGATGGCACGGAGACCCCGTGATCCCCCTGAACGTTCACGACCGGGTGTGTCCCCGGCAGGCTGCACCGCCAAGTAGCCCCCTGCCGAGGACGCACATTCCCGAATGCCGCCGGGCGAGTGCCGGAAGCATCTTACGATGCTACATCCCCTCGCGCCGCCGAGTCAACTCACCCCGACC
>JAEURA010000065.1 GCA_016789005.1 Anaerolineae bacterium | reverse complement strand
CGTTCTGCAGCGCCAGCACCGGGTTGCCGTGCAGGAACATGCCCGCGAAGTCGATCACCGAGACGCTGCTGTCGGCATGCACGCCCCGGAAGATCAGGGCGCTGGTGATGCTGAGTACGCTGCTGCCGATGAACAGCGGCGTGAATTGATCCAGCGAGAAGCCCAGCACACTGCCAGAGATGCCTGCTGTGGCGTCGAGCAGCGCGCCGCTGCCGATCTGGCTGACGCCGCCGATCAAGCCGATCAGCGAGTAGAACACCGCCATATAGGCTCCGCGATCTTCGCGCGGGACGACGCGCGTGAACAACAGCCGACCGGAGCCGAGCGCCCAGGCGATTTCCACAACGCCCCACAGGAAGGCGATGACGACGGCAAAGAAGAGGCTGAGTTCGGAATGGCGCGGCATCAGCAGCCAGCCGACGGGCAGCGCCGCCTTGGCGAGCAAACCGGTCAGCATGATCGGCTTGCTGCCATAGCGGTCGGCAGCCCAGCCGAGCAGGTAGGTCACCGAAAGCCCGCCGGCGATGCTGCCGATTTGCAGCCAGACGACGCTGCTGTCGCTCAAGCCGACTTCCTGGCTCAAGAAGATCGGGATGAACGCCAGCGGCGCGCCGGCGAGGGCGCTTACCCCTAACCCTGTCACGTAGCGCGTGAAATTGCGGTCTCGCAGCACCTGCCCGAAGCGGCGGAAGCTGACCCGCTGCGTCTGGCTGGGCGCGCCGCCCGGCAGCTGCGCCACCGCCCACACTCCGCCCAGACCGAAGATGAGACCGACCAGGAAGGTCAGCATGAAACGGTCGATCCCGGTGGAGAGACCGAGGATGTAACCGCCGAAGGCGACGGCGGCGGCGCTGGTCAGACGCGAGACCATGTCGTTGACCGCCGCGTGTTTGCCGCGCACCGAGTCCGGGATGATCTCCTGCATCCAGGGATAGAAACCCGTCTCGGCGATGGAGCGGCAGAGTGCGAAACCGAAGGTCACCAGCGACGCCAGCGCCAGCGCCGCGCTCAGCCCGAACTGGCTGATCACCCAGGGCACGAGCAGCAGCGCCGCGGTGACCACCTTGCGCAGACCGAAAAACGTCACATAAGTGCGCTTATATCCGTAGCGCCCGACGAGCGGGGCGATGAACACGGCGACGATGCCGGTGAAGGGCAGAAGCGCCAGCAGCAGCCCGATGTGGGTGTTGGATGCGCCCAGTTCATCGCTCAGAAAGAGGACGAAGCCGGAGCCAAAAAAAGTGAGCTGCGCGTAGATGGCGTTGAGCGCGTGAAACGTCGTGTTCCAGGGAAGACGCCGGAGTTTGTCGGCGGTGGTGATCTCGACTGTCATGGAGTGACCTGCTGCACCTGTGGATATACCACCATGATACCCCCAGTTTATCGAACCGCGCTCATGCCAAACGGGTACTGTGCAGAGGTCAGGGTGCGAAAAAACTGCTGGACCTCTGTCACGATAATTTGAGCATGAAGGAGTGTTTTCAATGTCTCGTCGTGTATGTGCGTTCTTCTATACCTGTTTGCTGATGCTGACTCTGGCTGCCCCGCTCGCTGCGCAGGACGCCGCGCCAGAGGCGGGCGCGGTCCGCGTCGATGCCTACGGAATCGCTCAGGTGTATGTCCCGGCGGGCTGCTTCATGATGGGTATCAGCCTGGAACAGGCGCAGTCCGCCGCCGCGCAGAATCCGCCGCGCTGGGTGGCGGCGGCGCTGCCCAGTGAACAGCCGCAGCATGAAGTCTGTCTGTCGGTGGGTTTCTGGTTGGACCAGTACGAGGTCACGAACGCCGCGTTCCAGGCGTTTGTCGATGCCGGCGGCTACACCACGCCGGAACTCTGGTCAACGCAGGGGCAGCGCTGGCTGGAACGAGCGGCGGTCGATACGCTGCCGGTCGCCTGTGAGGGGGACGATGTGCCCGATGCGCCGCGCGCCTGCGTCACCTGGTACGAGGCGGAAGCCTATGCGATCTGGCGCGGCGGCTTGCTGCCGACCGAGGCGCAGTGGGAATGGGCGGCGCGCGGTCCTGAAGGGCGCATCTATCCCTGGGGCGACGAGTGGGACCCGGCGCGGGCGAATGTCGTGGACAGCGCCGGCGTCGTCCCGGTGGGCAGCACGCCGGATGGGGAGAGTTGGGTGGGGGCGCAGGATATGGCGGGCAACGTCATGGAGTGGGCGCGCAACTGGTGGACGCCGAACTATCGCGGGGCGGAGCGCGATGACCCGCAGGGACCGGAAACCGGGCGGATCAAGCCGGAGCGCGGCGGATGGTGGGGCAGCAACCCGACTGTGGCGCGCACCACCTACCGGCACTATGAAGACCCGCCCAGCTACCAGGATCATCACATCGGCTTGCGCGCCATGACGCCGCTGGACGCCGGCGGCTGAACCGGCGCATCCTGCCCCTATGTCTTTTGATCTTGCGCCACAGGGGCAGGCTCTATTAGACTCACGGCGCTGACGGACGCCGCGCCTTTCGCTGCGCCCCGCCTTGAGAGAAGCGATAGCATGACTGATGTGATGGTGGTACTGCCCACCTACAACGAGGCGGAAAACCTGCCCCTGATGCTGGATGCGCTGCTGAAGCTGCCAGAAGTGGCGCTGCGCGTCCTGGTCGTTGACGACAATTCGCCGGACGGCACTGGTAGGATCGCCGATGAAGCTGCGCGCCGCGATCCGCAGCGGGTTGCCGTCCTGCATCGCACTGAAAAGAACGGACTGGGACCGGCGTATATCGCCGGATTCCGCCGTGCCATCGAGCTGGGCGCGGAGACTATCATCCAGATGGACGCCGATTTTTCGCATCAGCCGAGCTACATCCCGCAGCTGATCGCCAAGCTGGATTCCGGCTTCGACCTGGTGATCGGCTCGCGGTTCGTGCGCGGCGGCGGCGTGGACAAGACCTGGTCTTTCTTCCGAAAGTTGCTGAGCTGGTTTGCCAACGGCGTGTACGTCCGCCTTCTGCTCGGCATCCCCGTCTCCGATTCGACCGGCGGCTATCGCATCTGGCGGCGCGAGACGCTGATCGGTATGGGTTTGGAACGGATCAGCGCCAATGGCTATGTGTTTCAGGTCGAGATGGCGTACGTCGCTCAACGCCTGGGCTACCGCCTGACCGAGATCCCCATCTATTTTCCAGATCGCGAACGCGGCAAATCAAAGATGGGATCGCACATCATCTTCGAAGCTGCCGTGCGCGTCTGGCAGCTGCTTCTGCGGCATCATGGCTTGACTCCATCGCAGCGTAAGCCCCTATCCTGAGAGGCATCCTGCGCGATGCAGACCACGCCTGACCATGCGCGCGTCATCCAGCTGACCAGCAGCTACGCACCCTTTGACTCTCCTCGTGAACCGCTGGATGCCGGCGATCTGTGGTCCCTGCTGTGGCGGTTGGACCAGGCGGCGGGCAGTGCCAACCGGGAGCGCTACTATCGCCGCTGCGCGCTGGCATTGTGTCGAGGGCTGCGCCTCGATAATCATGCGCTCTACCGCTTCATCGACCAGACCCCGTCCGGAGATCTGTACCGTCTGCTGCCCACGCTGGTCTATCGCAGCCGGGGGAAATCCCTGGACGCCCATGATCAGAAGGCGGCGGTGGAACAGCTGCTGAAACTGCGCGCCGACATCATGCGCATGGGCGCTTATCAGGAATCTTGGGTCCGCACATGGCCCGGCAGCGGAATGCAGGATGTCGAACTGCGGGAGCGAGTCTTCGCGGTCCTGTTCACCGCGCTCCAGGGACAGTATGCCAGCTTCGCGCGCCTTCTGCTGGTGATCGATATCGTCATCGCCAATCTACTGGTCGGGTTGCAGCTTCCCGAAGAGATCGCGCTGATGCGCCTGGTGACCGCCTTCAGCTACCCGGACCCGGCGGACGCCCAGGTGCGCGAGCTATTCTTTGCCGAAGACGGCTGATTCCTGCGCCTTAACCGGTGGCGACGATGCGGACCACACCCGGTACAGAGGCAACCAGGGCGGCGATGCCCTGCATCGGCTCTTCGCCAGGAAGCGCGCCTGAAAGCGTCACCGTGCCGCGTCGAACGTTGGCAACCAAGCCCTTGGGAAGACGCCGACCGACCTCCAGGCGAATCGTCTCGTCGTCGAAGAGCTGCGTGCCGTCCACCGATTGCACGCCCACCACTTTGGGAATCTGGTTGATCAGATAGCGGCGGTTGATCGGAGTCAGGACATGCCCGCTGAGCACGACGACCCCCTCCTGGACGCTGACGTGAATGTGGAAACGGTCGGCGGCGGTTGGTGGGTACTGCGTGATGATCGAGACGATTTCGTTGTGGATGTCGATATCAGGGCGTTGAACGACTACTGCTGGTTCTGTCATAATCCATTTCTCCAAAAGAGCGCCATGCAGCGAGCGCCCGACAGCATCT
>JAEURA010000006.1 GCA_016789005.1 Anaerolineae bacterium | reverse complement strand
TTCACGGTCAGCACTGGAATCGATAATCTCATGAGTGAGCGTCCCCTTATCCTCTTCACCAACGACGACGGCTTTTCTTCCCCCGGTCTCTGGGCGGTTGTCGAAGCGTTCGCCGACCTGGGCGATCTCCTGGTCGCTGCGCCGCGCGAACAGCAGAGCGGCACCGGGCGCAGCATGCCCATCACCAGTTCCGGGCGCATCCACAACGAAGAACGCGAGATCGGCGGCGTAAAGCGCACGGTCTACGCAGTGGAAGGGACGCCTGCTCAATCTGTTCAGCACGCGGTCTTCGAACTGGCAGATCGCCTGCCCGCGCTGTGCGTCTCCGGCATCAATTACGGCGAAAACACCGGCAATGGCGTGACCATCTCCGGGACCGTCGGGGCGGCGCTGGAAGCGGCGAGCATGGGCATTCCGGCGCTGGCGGTCTCTCAGCAGACGCCGCTGGACCTGCACCTCAGCTATTCGAACGACATCGACTTCAGCGTCGCCGCGCACTTCGCCCGCCTGTTTGGCGCCTGGCTGATCGACAGCGACCGCCCCGATGATGTCGATGTACTGAAGCTCGACGTACCGATTGGGGCAACGCGCGAGACCGAGTGGAAGGTCACCCGCCTGTCGCGCCGCCGCGTCTACTGGCCCACGCGCCCGGAGCGCGCCGTCCTCTCCGATGCCGGTCGCATGGGGTATACCTACAGCCTGGATGCTGCCAAGGCAGAGCCGAATTCCGATGTCCACGCGGTTCTGTCGGAGAAAGCAGTCTCGCTGACCCCGATCAGCCTCGATATGACCTCGCGCACCGATCCGTATCGCCTTCGTCAGCTGATCACGGGAGAGCGCGTGTACGCCGAAAAAGCGCGCAAACAGTCGAATGGACTGACCGACCAGATCGATTTTGCCCTCAACGGACTGCGCAAGCGTTAAAGCTTGTGATGAACACGTCTTCAGGGATTCCGTGAGCAGCGTTTCTCTGGCGGCATGCTGCGTCAGAGTTGGGCGATGCCTGCCCCTGCTGCTGCTCGGGATCGCTCTCGCCCTCTGTAGCACATGGGGAGCCGCTGCGCAGGAGCCGCTCAGCTATGGGGCGGCGCTGCACGGGCAGGTGAACGATACGCAACCGCGCGGTGTTTTCACCTTCGATGGACTGCGCGGCGATGTGATCAGCCTGACCATGCTGGTGACGTCGGGCGATCTTGAGGCGCTGCTCCTGCTCTTCGACAGCGGCGGACATCTGATCGACCTGCCTGACGAAGCGCCGGGACGCGACGTTCGCATCAGTTCCTTCATCCTTCCCACCTCCGCTGTCTACAGTGTGGTCGTCACGCGCTTTGGCGACCGGTTGGGTACGACTTCCGGTGCGTTCACGCTGACGCTGGAGCGCGTCGGTGTGAGTTCTCAGCAGGGCAGCGTCCTGCGCTATGGCGACTCCGTCTACAACACCATCGACGATGGTGCGCCGCGCATCTTCTACAGCTTTCAGGCGGCGCGCGGCGACATCATCAGCGTACAGATGCAGCGGGCGTCTGGCGACCTTGATCCGACGATACAGATCGTCAACAGCCGGTCAGAGGTGATCGCCGAGAACGACGACCGTCCCGGATCGACCGATGCGGCGGTCAGCGGCTATACCGTGCGTGATGACGGCGTCTATGTGATCGTCGCCTCCCGCTATGGCGAGGAAGCCGGAGAGAGCCAGGGCGCTTTCGTCCTGACTCTCTCCACCGGCGAAGAGAGCGGTTTGGGGGGCAGCGCCGAGTTCGCCATCACGCTTGAGCCGGGGACGCCAGTGCGCGGGCGCATCGCCGATACGCGGGTGACCCAGGTCTATCGCTTTGAGGGGCGGGCGGGGCAGCGGGTGACCGTGCGGATGGATCGGCGGGGCGGGGACATCGACCCGCTGGTGGTCATCGCTGACTCGCGTGGGCGTGAGTTGATTCAGGATGATGACACCGGCGGCGGGCAGAATGCGGCGATCATCGACTTCCTCCTGCCGGCGGATGGGGCGTATCTTGTGCTGGCGACACGCTTCGAGCGAGAAGCTGGGAAGACGGCGGGTGAGTACGAGCTGAGCCTGACGGTGGCAAACTGAGTACCCTCCATGATGAACATTCCGGCTGACGACATCAGGATACAGGCGAGCTACACCCAGACCTATGCGGCGCTGGTCAGCGCTCTTGCGACGGATTCACGCTCCAACGAACCAGGACCGTTGTTCCCTGATTCACGCCGCCGCTGCTGAGTTGTATCGTCCCCCCATAGACCCGCAGGATCGCCGCTGTAATGGACAGCCCCAATCCCGACCCAGGTACATCACGCAGTCGGGCGCGGTCGGCGCGGTAGAAGCGTTCGAAGACGCGCGACATCTGGAAAACTGACCGAGCTTAACACGCGCTTTTTCCCCATTTTGCAAACCCCGCGCTATACTATGCCGTAATGTCGTCTTAATACGCTTTTTTTCAAGCAGAGGACAGCCCATGAGCAGCAGCGACGCGCCTATCGTCCTGGAAGTGCGCGGTCTGACCAAACGCTTTCCCGGCGTGCTGGCGAACGATCACATCGATTTGCAGCTGAAACGCGGACAGGTGCTCGGCTTGCTTGGCGAGAACGGCGCCGGCAAGAGCACCCTGATGAATATGATTTACGGGCTGTATCACCCCGATGAGGGTGAAATTCTGGTTCACGGCAAACCTGTCCGCATCGACAGCCCGAACGATGCCATCCGTCTGGGCATCGGCATGGTGCATCAGCACTTTCAGCTGGTTCCTGTCCTGAGCGTGACCGAAAACATCATGCTCGGCAACGAGACGGTGCAGGGACCCTTCCTGAATATGCGCGCCGCTCGCAGGCGCATCATGGAGATCAGCGAGCAGTACGGGCTGGAGGTCGATCCTGATGCGCTGGTGCAGGACCTGCCGGTCGGCGTGCAGCAGCGTGTGGAGATCATCAAGGCGCTCTACCGCAAAGCCGAGATCCTCATCCTGGATGAGCCGACCGCCGTCCTGACTCCTCAGGAGACGGAAGGCTTGTTCCGCATCATGCGGACGTTGCTGGAACGCGGCGTGAGCATCATCTTCATCAGCCACAAGCTGAAAGAAGTCCTGGAAATCTGTGTGGATATCGTCGTCTTGCGCGGCGGGCGGGTCGCCGGGCAGGTGGAACCCTGGCGCGCCAATGAACTCATGCTGGCGGAGATGATGGTAGGGCGGCAGGTCATGCTTCAGGTGGATAAGACGCCCGCTCAACCCGGCGAACCGGTGCTGCGCATCGACGATCTGGTCGTCCAGGATGACCGCAAGCTGCAAGCTGTGCGCGGCGTCTCGCTGGAAGTGCGCGCCGGCGAGATCGTCGGCATCGCCGGGGTGCAGGGCAACGGGCAGACCGAACTGGTCGAAGCGATCACCGGCTTGCGCCCCATCGTCGCCGGGAAGATCGTCCTGAACGGGCAGGATGTGACCCACGCCTCGCCGCGCAGGATCACCGAGGCGGGCGTCGCCCACGTGCCGGAGGATCGCCAGAAGAACGGCATGGTCGCGCCTTTCCCGATCAAGGACAATCTCGTCCTGCAAACCTACTACGTGGAGCCGTTCTCGCGCGGAGTTATCGCCGACGACCGCGCTATCGACCAGCAGGCGGATGCGCTGGTGAAGAAGTTCGACGTGCGTACGCCGAGCATCTACGTCAATATCGGCAAGCTTTCGGGGGGGAACCAGCAGAAGGTGATCGTCGCCCGCGAGTTTTCGCGCGACAGCCAGTTGCTGATCGCCGCCCAACCGACGCGCGGGCTGGATGTCGGTTCTATTGAATTCATCCACAAGCAGATCGTCGCCATGCGGGATGGCGGCGCGGGGGTGCTGCTCGTCTCTGCCGAACTCGACGAAGTGCTGTCGCTTTCGGACCGCGTGCTTGTGATGTTCGCCGGCACAATCATGGATGACCTGCCCATCGAGAAGGCAGACCGCAACCTCTGCGGTTTACTGATGGCGGGCGTGAAGCAGCCCAGTGAAAAGGAGGCAGTCGGTGACTGACGCCAGTGTGACCCCACCCCGTCCGGCAGGAACCGCCGACTCGCAGCGGCAACCCTTCGTCCTGATCCGCTTGTGGAAGCGCATTTCGCCGTCGCTGGTTCCGCTGCTGGCGGTGGTATCGGCGATGGTGCTGACCGTACCTTTCATGATCCTGACCGGGGGATCGGGCGATGTCTCGCGCGGGCTGAATATCGCCGGGACGGCATATGCGGCGCTGCTCGAAGGCTCTATCGGTTTCGTCATCAATGACCGCGTACTCGCGGATGATCTCGCCCTGTTCGAGCAGATGTCGGAAGCCGAGCCGCTCACGCAGGGTGACCTGCGCAGTCTGGCGCGGGCAGCACGGGATGCCGCCGCGCTGGGTCGCGACGTTTCCGACCGCTTCGGGGCGGTGATCGGCAACTTTACCACCCTGGACGATGATCAGCTCACCGAGCTGGGTGAGAGTGTCGCTGACATCGCCGCTATCGGTGTGGACACCCTCAACGGCATGCAGGCGATGATTGCCGAACTGAGCGCGATGCGGCGCGGTGATGTGCGGACGCTCGCCGAGAAATTCGGGCGGATGGAGACGCTGAGCGCCGAAGACCGCGCGGAACTTGCCGCCGCTGTTCCTTCTGCCGCTGATCTCAGCGATGAAGATGCCCTCGCCTATTTGGCGGTCGTCAATCAGGAAGGGATCGCCAAGCTGGAGCGCGTCGCGGCGGCGGTCGAACTTCTGAACGCCGAAGGAATCGCGCCGGAGTCGCCGGAAGCGGCGGCGCTGGCGGAAGTGACACAGGTCGAAGGCGGCGCGGGCACGGCGCGAGAAGTCGTGGAGACCTTCGCCCGCCTGGATGCTGCCGGTATCACCGACGCCGCCGGGCTGGCGGTGCAGATCGAGACGGTACGCGAACTGTATTCGGTCGGGCTGCTCAGCGAGAGCGATGTGCGCGCGATGGTTCAGGGCGAACTCGCCTCGGCGCTGCAAGACAACCTGGTGGTCAGCCGTCCTGGCAACCGCCTGGTGGTCGATGCCGGATCGAACCCTGCCGGGATCGTCTGGAGCGATAACAACACGCCGGATGATCCGACCGACGACCGCCCGGATGTCGTCTACCTGCGGTTAGGGGCAGGTTCGGCGCTGCTCTTTTACCCCGGCAACCTGGAGACCATGCTGGTCCGCGCGACGCCCTTCATCATCGTCGGTCTGGCGGTTGCCCTGGGCTTCAAAGCCGGTCTTTTCAACATCGGCGCGGAAGGTCAGCTCTACGCCGGCGGCATCTTCGCCGTCTGGGTCGGCTTCTCGCCGATCTTCGACCCGCTGCCCATTGCCATTCGCCTGCCGCTGGTGATCGTCGGCGGCGTCGCCGGAGGCTTCCTCTGGGGCGCCATCCCTGGCGCGCTCAAGGCGTTTACCGGCGCGCATGAAGTCATCGTGACGATCATGCTCAACTACGTCGCCATCCGCATGGTGGACTGGCTGATCAAGTCCACCGAGCCGATCATCCTGCTTGATCCGGCAGCCAGCACCCCGCGCACCCCGTTTTTGAACGAGGCGGCGCGCCTGCCCAGCATGGAGTCGATTCCCTTCTGGTTGTTCCTCGCCGCCGGCGCTGCCATGCTCGTGCTGGGGTTGTATCAGCGTCGTGAAGCGGTGGCGAAAGACCTTCGATATGCCATTCGCCCGGTTATCAACGCCCTGATCGTGACGGTCGGCGGACTGTTCCTCGCCTGGGTCGGGGCGACTGGGGCGCTTCATGTCGGTTTCATCGTCATGCTGGTCGCCGTCTGGCTGACCGACTGGTTCCTCAACCGCACCACCATCGGCTTCGAACTGCGCACCGTCGGCACCAACCCGGATGCCGCCCGCTACGCCGGGATGAGCGTACCGCGCAATACCATCCTGGCGATGGCGCTGGCGGGTGCGCTGGCAGGTCTGGCAGGCGCTATCGAAATCAGCGGCGTGCAGCACAACATGCAGCCCGAATTCTTCAGCGGTCTCGGCTTCGACGCCATTGCGGTGGCGCTGCTGGCGCGCAGCAGTCCGCGCAGCATGATCCCCGCCGGGCTGTTGTGGGGGTCGCTGCTGGCGGGCGCTGGCTTGATGCAGGTGCGCGCCGATATTTCCATCGATCTGGTCAAGATCATCCAGGCGCTGATCATCATGTTCATCGCCGCCGACATGATCATCCGCTTCCTGTGGCGCGTGCCCGAAAGCGATGAGAAGACGGCGATCACCTTCATCAAAGGCTGGGGAGGCTAGAGTATGGCGACGACATCACCGAACGTGTTCGTTCCCCAGGCGGAAGCGGCATCCTGGCGCGACAGAATCAAGATCACCCGGACCAGCATCTATGCGCTGCTCTTCATCATCGTCGGCGTCGGCTTGCTGCTGAGCGTGCCCAACAGCATCGCCGGGGACGTGGTCACGCGGCTTACTTTCAGCGAAGACCTGCCTGAACTGCTCGTCCCGACAATGGGCTACGCGGTCGTCATCGCCTTCCTCTACATCGCCAGCGGCGTCGTGGCGCTGCTGCCGGGTGCGGGTATCAGACGCCTGAAGACCATCGGGCTGTACGCCAGCGGCATCCTGCTCGTCCCTACCGTGCTGATCCTGGCGGCGGCGGGCAGCAGCACCAACGTGACTGTTATGCTGCAAGTCAGCTTCCGCCTGGCGACGCCGGTGGTCTTGGGGGCGATGGCGGGTATCTGGTGCGAACGCTCCGGCGTGACCAACATCGCCATCGAGGGCATGATGCTGACTGGCGCGTGCTTCGGCTTTGTGACGCTCACGCTGCTGGCTCCTTCGATGGGAACTCCACAGGCGCAGTTGATCGGCGTGATCGTGTCGGTGCTGTCGGGCGGGCTGATGTCCGTCCTGCACGCCTGGCTGTCGATCACCTTCAAGATCAACCAGATCGTCAGCGGCACGGTCATCAACATCATGGCGGTCGGGCTGACCTCGTTCGCCCGCCGCGAAGTTCTCCTCTCTTCGGAGGCAGGGCGCGAGACGCTGCAGCCCTTCGCCATCCCCGAGCTGTCGAAAATCCCGGTGATCGGCGAGGTCTTTTTCGTTGGGCGCCCGATCTTCTATGGCATGTTCATCATCCTGATCCTGACTCACATCGTCTTGTTCTACACGCGCTGGGGGTTGCGCACCCGCGCCGTCGGCGAAAACCCGCGTGCGGCGGATACCCTCGGCATCAAGGTCAACCGCAACCGCTGGATTAACGTCGTCATCGGCGGCTTGATCGCCGGACTGGCGGGGGCGTGGTTCTCGCTGGAGACGAACGGCTCGTTCGACGACAATATGACCAGCGGACGCGGCTTTATCGCCCTGGCGGCGATGATCTTCGGCAAGTGGACGCCCATCGGCGCGTTCGGCGGCGGTCTGCTCTTCGGCTTTTCCGACGCGCTCGGACAGCGCTTCCAGTTCCTCGGCGTGTCCATCCCGCCGCAGTTCTTGCAGATGGTCCCTTACGTGATCACCATCATCGTGCTGGCGGGTCTGGTCGGCAGGGCGGTTGCGCCGAAAGCGGATGGCATCCCTTATGAGAAGGAAGGCAAGTGATGTCGCCGGAGGCGATCATCGTCGAGGCGCTGACCGAAGCCGATCGCGGTTGGGCGGACGAATGGCTGACCCGCTACTGGGGTTCGCCGCGCATCGTCTCCAACGGCGTCATGCATGACCTTTCGACAGCGCCGGGGGTGATCGCCTGGGTGGACGGTGCGCGCGCCGGCATGCTGAACTATGACATCGCCGGCGGCTCGATGGAGATCACTAGCCTGTTCAGCATCATGGATGGCATCGGCGTCGGAACGGCGCTGATCCAGGCGGCGCTTGATGGTGCGCGCCAGATGGGTTTGCGCCGGGTCTGGTTGGTGACGACCAACGACAACACCCGTGCCATGCGTTTTTACCAGCGGCGCGGCTTTACGATAGCGGCGGTGCGGTTGAACCAGCTTGAGCTTTCACGGCGGCTCAAGCCGGAACTTGCCCTCACCGGTGATGACGACATCCCTTTGCGAGACGAGTTTGAATTCGAGGTGCTGCTATGAGCGTCATACTGCATATCCTTTCGCGGTCGGCTTGGCAGGCGGCACAGGCTGCCGGAGAATATCGCCCGGCATCGCTCGCCGAAGAAGGCTTCATTCACACCTCGGAAATTGATCAGGTGCTCGGCGTGGCGAACCGCTTCTATGCCGGGCAGAGTGATCTGGTCCTGCTGGTGATCAACCCGGATCAGCTGACCAGTGATCTGCGCTACGAGAAACCGTCCGGTGGCGCGCCCGCGCCGGGCTTGTTTCCCCACATCTACGGACCCCTCAACCTGGAGGCGGTGTGCGGGGTGTTCGATTTCCCGATGCGCGAGGATGGGCGGTTCAGCCTGCCGGCGGGAATCGGGGGGTAGTGGGTGAAGAAGCGTCTTGGCGGTTTGCAGGGTGCGTTTGCCGAAAACGAAATCTGTGAGGGGAAACTGTGCAAAGTGCGCTAACTGCCCGCGAGCCGATCTCTTGCAGCACGGACAACTGTGCGAAGCTCTGGCAGGTCTTCAACTGCCGCCCAGACAAATTCCAGGATGATCTCCTCATAGTTGTGGGCGAGAAAGTCGCGGAAGCCGATGAGCTTACGCCAGTTGATTTCGGCGTGTGAATCGCGGAATTCAGTGGGGAGGCGTTTACAGATTTCGCCGACGACCTCATAGGCGCGAATGACAGGAAATTGTGTTTTTTCGTCCGACAGGAAGTTTTCTTTTCCAGTATCAGCGAAGCGTTCTATTTTGCTGGTGGTTTCCAGCAGATCGTCCAGGAGCAGCAGCGTATCTTTCACAATGCGACAGCTTCTTTCAGAGCGCGTTGCATGAACTTGCCGCCAGAGGGATGATCGGCGATCAGATCGATCTCGCAGCCGAGAAGTTCCTGCAAATCCAACCACAACCCGACCTGATCGAAAATACTTGCGCCTTCTCGAAAGCATACGATCAAGTCTACATCGCTTTCAGGGTTCGTATCGCCTCGTGCAACGCTGCCGAAGACACGTATATTATGGGCACCGTGCCGCGCAGCAGTTGCCAGAATCTCTTCTCGCCGTTCGCGCAGATCGGACAGGGTGATGGCGTGAGTCGCTTGCCTGAACAAGACTACCCCTCCTGTGTCACCTAATTATCTCTCATCATTATACCGTCTCAAGTGTGTTCGCCGTGCAGCGCTCACCCAACTCCTGGGAAGGTCTCTACCCGAACAACCGCACCAGCTTCAGCGCCACCTGCAGATTCGTCCGTGTGATCGAATCTCCCAGGTCGGCAGCGCAGATTTCCGAGATGCGCTGCAGGCGGTAGTTGAGCGTGCTGCGGTGGATGTGCAGGTCTTCCGCCGTCTGCACGCCGTTGCCCCCGGCATCCAGGTAGACTTCCAGCGTATGGAACAGATCTGCCTGCTGCTCGCCCAGCAGACGGCGCACGATGGGCGCGTAGGGGTTGGCGTCCAGCGCTGATTCCCCCGCCTGATAAAGTGTGTGCAGGTAGCCCAGGTGATCGAAGCGCACGGTGCGGGCATTCATGCCTACTTTGCGGGCGATGTGCAGGGCATCGCGGCACTGAACGTACGCCGAACCGGCGGCTGCCGCGCCGCGCTGGACGCTGCTTACGCCGACATTCAATCCTGAAGTCAGGGTATGCAGGCGGTCCAGGTCCGCGTCGAGCGCAGCAGTCGCCTGGACCAGCGCCACCACTGTCCCGGCGTACTGCCCGCTGATCGCGCGCCAGTCTGTCAGCGCTCGCGTCACCCGCCGCTGAAACTGCATCCGCGCAGTTCCACCGTCGCCTACAGCAGTGCTCCCGGCATCGCTCTGCTCGGCGCGGTCGATGCGCAGCATCACGTACGGCGCATTCAGGTCAATGCCGTAGCGATGCGCCTGATCGGTCAGCACATCTTCCCGCCCGCGTTCGCCCTCGATCAACTGCGCCAGCAAACCGCCCTTGAGCGTTGCTTCGGCGTTGGCGACCATCTCCTGATGCAGCCGGATCAGCGCGGCGACGGTCGCGCCGCTCTCAATCGCCATCGCGTCGAGCTGGTTCAGCGGACGGTCGCCCGCGATGATCCACAGGTAGCCATAGATGCTGCCATGCACGACGATGGGCGCGAGGATGCGCTCCATCTCCAAGCCGACTTCTGGAAGCTGCGGCAGATGCACCGGGCGGAGCGTCTGGCGGATTTCGCGCAGGATGCCTTTGTTCTCCAGCGCTTCGATCAGGCGCGGGTTAGTCTTGCCTTCCGAAAGGGTGTAGCGCCGTGCTTCGTCGACCGGGGCGAGGTTGTGCGAAGCCAGCGCCTCGAAGCGTTCGTTTTCGATGCTGATCGACTGGCGGATCAGCTCTGCCAGGGTGACGGCGAGCTGTTTCAGATCGCCGCCGTCCAGCACCAGCTGAGTGAGCACATGGTGGAT
>JAEURA010000005.1 GCA_016789005.1 Anaerolineae bacterium | reverse complement strand
CCCTCTTCATCCTCGCCAACTGGCTCCATCTTGACGCGGTCGGCGCCGCCGCGCGCGTGCGCCATGTAGGTGCGGCTGCGCTGCCCCATGACTTCCTGATAGACTTTCAGGCTGGCGTCGGTGTCCCCGCGCACGAAGCGCATCCGGTCCAGAAGTTCGGCGGTGAGGCGCATCGTCTCTTCGCCGCGCGTCTCCGACTTGCCGATCAGCGCCGCCAGCGCTTCGTCGCGGTGGTAGTAGTAGTGCAGGTACTCGTTCAGGAATGCCGCCTGCCATTCGCGCAAGCCGGGAGCGAACATGCTCATGTGCGTCGTGGCGACGAAGCGTTCATCGAAGAGCAGACCGGGGAAGACCTCTTCGCCGCCGGTTCCATCAGGTTCGGCGTCGAGTCGAACGCTCGGCGACCACGACAGGTGATTCAACCCGTAGACGGTGTGATGCACCCGCCTGAGGGGGACATTCAGGAAGCGGCTGACGGCGTGCTGCGCGCCGTTGGCGCTGTCGCAGATGCCGACCACCCGCTGCACGCCGGCGTCGTGGAGCGCCTGCGCCACCAGACCCGCCGGGTTGGTGAAGTTGTACAGCCACGCGCCCGGCGCGCCGACCTCCTCGATCAGCCGGGCATAGCCCAGAATCGCCGGGATGCTGCGCATCGCCATCGCAAACCCGGCTGCGCCGGTCGTTTCCTGCCCCAGCACACCGTGATCGAAGCAGATGCGCTCGTCGCGCGCCCGCCCGGCTTCCAAGCCGGGACGGATGGCGCTGATGACGTGCTGCGCGCCGCGCACCGCTTCGCGGGCGTCGGTCGTCAGGTGCATCTCGAACGAGGCATCGTCGGCGAGCGCGCGGCACAGACCGCCGATGAGGTCGAGCTTTCGAGGATCGTTGTCCATCAACCAGAGCTGACTCAAGCCCAGCCGCTCTGCCCGTTTGACGAGGGAAGGAATCAGACGCGGAGTGCGCACCCCGCCGCCGCCAATAATCGTCAGTTTCATGATCTTAAGTCCATTTTTCTCCGCATACCGCTGGCACTGTTGCGAGAACCGTTACGGTACGGTATGGTAAGTCTGCGTCACTACTTTAGCACGCCTTCATGTTCGTTCACACCTGTGGTGGAGGATGTCTCTATGAAAATCGTGTTTCGCGTCGCAGCGGCGCTGCTGCTGCTGCCTGTTTTCGTCTTCACGGTTTCGGCGCAGGATGCGGCGGTGACCGTCGCCTTCGTCGAAAGCCAGCCGACCACCCTTGACCCGCACGCCGCGCGCACAACGGATGATTTCCTGGTCATGCGCAACGTCTGCGAAGGCTTGATCAACTACGATCCGGTCACGCTGGCTCCGGTCGCGGCGCTGGCGGAAAGCTGGACCATCTCCGAAGACGGTCTGGTCTATACCTTCACGCTGCGCGCCGGAGTGACCTTCTCCGACGGCAGCGCGCTCGACGCCGCCGACGTGAAGTATTCTTTCGACCGCCTGTCCGACCCGAATCGCGGCACGTCCTACACTGCCGGTCTCGTCCTGCGCGACGTCGCCGGTTGGGCGGAAGCCCGCCCGGTCGCGCCGAGCGTTGGCGAAGGCACGCCCACCCCTGAGCCGCCGACCCCTCCCGGCGCGATCAGCGGCGTGGCGGTGGTCGATGACCAGACCGTCGCGATCACCCTGACTCGCCCGATCACCTCGTTCCTGACCCGTCTGACTCTGCCGGGCGGCGTCATCGTCGCCTCTGGCTCGCTGGATGCCTCCGACGGCACGATCCCGCCGGTCTGCGCCGGTCCCTACGTCGTGCAGGAGTGGGTGCAGAACGATCACGTCACCCTGACCGCCAACGAGTCCTACTGGAACGGCGCGCCGTCGGTGAAGACGGTCAACATCCGCGTCATCCCTGAAGCATCCAGCCAGGTCATCGAGTTCGAGGCGGGCAGCCTGGATATTTCGCTCGCGCCGGAAGCCGATCTGCCGCGCATCCGCGAAGATGCGGCGCTGAGCGCGCAGCTGCGGACCATCCCGACCCTGGGGCTGTACAACTTCCGCGTCAACCTGAAAGACCCGAAGATGGGCGATGTCCGCGTCCGCCGCGCGCTGTCGCTGGCGATTGACCGGCAGTTGGTCATTGACACCGTCCTGCAGGGCAACGGCGTCCCGGCGTACAACATGTTCCCGCCCGGTCTGGCGGCGCACAATGCCGAGTATGCGCCGTTCGTCCGCGATGTCGAAGCGGCGCGCCAGCTCCTCGCCGACGCCGGCTACCCGAATGGCATCGAACTGACCGTCCGCACCGACCAGAACGAGACGGAAAACCGCGTGCTCAACGCCATCGCGGCGACTGTTGCCGAAGCCGGCATCACCTTCATCGTCAATTCGACGGAAGCCTCGGTCTACACCCAGGACCGCACCGCCTGCACGATGGAGATGGGCGGCATCCGCTGGACGATGGACTATCCCGATCCGGAAAACATGGTCGTGCTGCTGCTGCCCAACGCCGCCACCCGCGTCAACTGCGGCTATGGCGAGGTCGATGTCGCGGCGGAGATCGACGCGCTCTACAACCAGGGCATCTCCATGCCGCTTGGACCGGAACGTGATGCCGTCTTCCAGCAGATCGAGCAGGTCGCGATGGACAACGTCCTGATCGTGCCGGTCTATCACGGCGCGACCTCGCGCCTGGTCAGCAGCCGTCTCGGCGGCATGCCGCTGGACAACAACGGCGTGATGCGCTTCGCGCTCATCGCGCTTCAGTAGTTTGCAGAAGGGCGGCGAGCAGGGGTTCTCAGCATCCTCCGCTCGCCGCCCTGCGCATCCGGCTTATCGTCTCTCATGCCTCGCTATCTGATCGGTCGGCTCGTCCAGTTCCTCCCGACGCTGCTCGGCATCACCCTCCTGACCTTTGTCATGATTCGCGTGCTGCCCGGCGACCCGGCGCAGTTTCTCGAAGGGGATCGCGGCGACGCGGCGAGCCTCGCCGCCACGCGCGCCCGTCTGGGCATCGACGAGCCGCTGACGACCCAGTTCTGGATCTTCTTCACCGACCTGCTGCGCGGCGACCTGGGGCGCAGCTTCATCACCAACCGCTCGGTCAGTGACATGATCGCGACGGCGCTGCCGCAGACGGCGGCGCTGGCGGTCAGCGCCATGCTGATCGCCGTCGGGGTCGGTGTACCGCTCGGCGTCGTGGCGGCGCTCAAACACCATACGATCTGGGACAGCCTGCTGCGTCTGGTCGCCCTGATCGGCGTCTCGATCCCGGTTTTCTGGCTGGGCTTGCAGCTGCAAATCCTGTTTGGGCTGCAGCTCAGACTGCTGCCGGTCAGCGGGGCGGGCTATGACGAACACCTGATCCTGCCCGCCGTCGCCGCCAGTTTCGGCATGCTGGCGGTGCTGATGCGCATCACCCGCTCCAGCCTGCTGGAAGTGCTGAGCCAGGACTACGTGCGTACAGCGCACAGCAAGGGACTGCACCCCCGGCGCGTGACGATCCGCCACATCCTGAGCAACGCCCTGCTGCCCATCGTGACGGTGTGGGGGACCGGGCTGGCGGGGCTGCTCAGCGGGACGCTGCTGGTCGAAGTGATCTTCAGCTATCCCGGCATGGGGCGGCTGCTGGTCGATTCGATCAGCGCCCGCGACTATCCAAGCGTGCAGGGGTTGGTGCTGACCTTCGCGCTGATCTATGCGCTGATGAACCTGATCGTCGATCTGCTCTACCCGCTCATCGATCCCAGGATTCGCTTCACATGAACAAGACTCTCCGCCTGCAGGGCGCGGTTCGCCCCGACGACCCAACCCGGATGGCGCTGCGCCGTCTGCTGCGCAGCGCGGCGAGCGTGATCGGTTTGCTGATCGTCGCCTTCATGCTGCTGACCGCCCTCGCCGCGCCGTTCATCGCGCCCTATGACCCGGTCCTGGGCGATCTGGCGAATGATTACGTCAAGCCGCCGTCACAGGAACATCTCTTCGGAACCGACGCTGTCGGGCGCGACATCTTCACCCGCATCCTGTATGGCGGGCAGATCTCGCTCAAGATCGCCCTGGCGGCGCAGTCCATCGCCCTGATCATCGGCGTCGGCGTGGGCATGACCGCCGGTTTCTTCGGCGGATGGTTCGATGTGCTGCTCATGCGCATGGTCGATGTGATCATGGCGTTTCCGCTGCTCATCCTCGCCATCGCGCTGCTCGGCGTCCTGGGACCGAGCGAGGTCAACATCATCCTGGCGCTGGGGCTGGTCAACTGGACGGTGACGGCGCGCATCGTGCGGGGGCAGGTGCTCGCCGCCAAAGAGATGGAATACGTGGTGGCGGCGCGCGGACTGGGGGCGGGCAGCCTGGTCCTGATGGTCCGCCACATCCTGCCCAACATCATCGCCCCGGTGATCGTCTACACCACCCTGGGGTTGGGCGGCGCGCTCCTGGCGGAAGCCGCGCTGAGCTTCCTCGGTTTGGGCAGCGCCCAGCAGGCGACCCCCAGCTGGGGCAAGATGCTCACCGAAAGCCGCGCCTTCATCCGCTCGGCGTGGTGGATGCCGTTCTACCCTGGTCTGGCGATTCTGATCACGGTGCTGGGTTTCAATTTGCTGGGGGATGGTCTGCGCGACGCGCTGGATGTGCGTTCGCGCTGAGGACGCGCCGGCGGACCTGATGGAGTAGTGCTAGGGTCTGTCTGCAAACGGCTCACCTCACCCCGTTTCGCTGCGCTCAACCGCCCCTCTCCAATGGGAGAGGGGCAGGGGGTGAGGTTGGGGTGAGGTTGTGTGAAAACCGGGTTTGCAGACACGCTCTAGGACTACAGCCGCACTTTGCCCTCACCCTCAATCCCTCTCCCTCAGGGAGAGGGAAGAAAGACGGTCTCGCAGGCATTCTCTGCTTCTCCCTCAGGGAGAAGCGGACGGGGGATGAGGGCTTGAACCCCGATCGGCGGTTGTGGTACTAATCCTGCCCTGATGATAAGGAGCATTTCGTGAACGTATTGGCAGTTGGCGCGCATGGCGATGACCTGGAACTGTTCTGCGGCGGGACGCTGGCGCGCTGCCGTCAGCGCGGCGACCGGGTGTTCATGTGTGTCGTCACCGACGGACGCGGACGCCCCAAGGGCGAACTAGAGCAGGTGATCGCCATCCGCCGGGAAGAGGCGCGGCGGTCGGCGGCGGTCATCGGCGCGGAGCCGATCTGGTTGGGCATCCCCGACGGCGGCGTATGGTTCGACGAGCCGACCCGCCACCGCTTCGTCGAGCTGATCCGCGAGTGCCAGCCCGATCTGGTCATCACCCACCCGCCGGAAGATTATCACCCGGACCACAAAGCGACCAGTCGGTTGGTCATGGATGCCGCCCAGGTCGCCCGCACGGCAAATTACCCTTCGGCGCTGCCGCCGCACCGGGCGATCATGCCTGTCGCCTTCATGGAGGCGGAACGGGGAATCGGCTTCCTTCCCGAAGAATACGTCGATGTCACCGAGGTATGGGATCAAAAGCTGGCGATGCTCGACTGTCACCACAGCCAGCTTCAACCGCCAACCCTGCCTTACGATCCACAGGCGCCGCTGCCGCCGCCGGAACAGAATATGTTTCACCAGTATGTCGAGGCGGTCAGCGCGTTTCGCGGGCTGGCGGTGGAGCGGCGCTACGCCGAGGGGTTCCGCTTCTGGCAGGCGGCGAATCGCCTGCTGACGACTCGCGTTCTGCCCTGATCGGGCACGGCGGCTGGGCGTTTCAAACCTTCTGGCGCGCAAGACCGATCATCGTTATATTATAGTTACACAACGGTGCGCGATGATCTGGCATAAGGCAGTCTTCACCAACCTGTAGAGGAAGCCCCGCAGCGGGGGCAAAAAGAGGACTTTCATGAGCAAAGGGCGAATCCTGGTTGTCGAAGACGACTTCGACATCTCGAACATGCTGAAGATTTACTTCAGCGGACAGGGTTATGAGGTACAGGTTGCCGCGCGCGGCGGTGAGGCGCTGTCCACCACCCGCAAACAGCTCCCCAATCTGATCGTCCTCGATATCATGCTGCCGGATATGAACGGCTATGACGTGTGCCGTGAACTGCGCACCACCACCCGCACCAGCCATATCCCGATCATCTTCCTGACGCAGCGCGATGAGCGCAGCGACCGCATTCAGGGGTTGGAACTGGGCGCGGACGATTACATCACCAAGCCCTTCGACATCGAGGAACTCAAGCTGCGCGTGCAGAACGCCATCACCGCCGCCAACCGTCAGACGCAGATCGATTCCAAGTCGAACCTGCCGACCGGTCGGCTGATCGAGGACCACCTGCGGGCGCTGATGCACGAAAATCGCCAGTGGACCTATTTCGACATCAAGATCAATCAGTTCGATGCCTTCACCGATGTCTACGGCTTCGTCGCCGGCGACGAGGTGATCCGCTTCGTGGCGGTGCAGATCGGCGAGATCATCGACGAATTTGGCACGCCCGACGATTACGCCGGGCATCCTGGACGCGACAATTTCATCATCATCACCCATGTCGACGACCCGGAGCCGCTGCGGCAGAACCTCGCCGAGCGCTTCAACGACAAGGTGAAGCAGCATTACTCCTTCATCGACCGCGAACGCGGCTATATCCTCGTGCCGGACAGCCTGTACGGAGAGAAGCAGGTCGATCTGATGACGCTCTCCGTCGGCGCGGTCTCGACCCGCACCCATCAGTTTTCGGATATTCGCGAGATCACCGAGCTGGCAGCCGAAGACCGCCGCCGAGGGCTGAGCGGTCAGGACAGCGGCAGCGCCAACGTGCTGACATCCTGGTAGGATGCACCTAGACGCAGCCGAGGCGCTGCGGGAAGCGCGGATTAAAGGCAGATGGAACTGGCGTTAATCCTGTTCGCGGGCGCGGCGGTCGTCCTGGTCTGGTTGTACCTGTGGGCGTCACAACACGAGCGCGCGGAGGAATCCTCCCCTTCCGAATCGACCTTCTCCAGGCTGCCCATCGTCGGCAAGCGCGACGGCGTGATGGTCGTCGATGCGCGCGGGCGGCTCCTCTTCGCCAGCGACACGCTGCGCGCCTGGCTGAACGCCAGCACCCTGACCGTCGAACAGGTCGCCCGCTGCGCCGAACCTCAGGAGGTCTTCTTCGATCTGCTCGCCAGCGAGGGACAGGCGGCACTTCAGATCAACCGCCGCTGGCTTCAGGCAGAGTCCCGCAAGACGTTTGAGAAGGGCGAGACCCGAACTGTCCTCGTCCTGCGCGAAGCGACCGGATCATCCGAAACAGGCGGTTATAACCCCCAGGCGGCAATCGCTATCATCGACGAGATCGGCGAGACGGTCAACGCCTCCCAAGGCGTCGAGCCGGTGCTGCAAGCGCTGCTGACCATCGTCCGCAAGCATATCCGCGCCGACGCCGGCGAGATCACCCTGTGGGATGAGGCGGCGCGAATCCTGGTTCCGCGCGGCTGGGTGGGCGATTCAACCTACGTGCTGGCGCTCGCCGAGGTGGGCGGCTTCTATAGCGCGCAGGAGGGCATTAGCGGCTGGATCGCCCAGTATCGCCAGCCCGTGCTGGTGACGGATGCCAGCGCTGCCAGCGCCGTGCATCCCAAGCTGGCGAACAGCGGCTACAGCAGCTTCGTCGGCATTCCGCTGATCCTGGGCGACCGCTTCCTCGGAACCTTTGAACTCGCCGCCAAGACGGTGCGGGGGTTTGACAGCACCAGCCTGGCGCTGCTGCGCAATATTGCGCGACCGCTGGCGACGGCGATCTACAATGCCGAGCTTTACGGCGAACAGGCGCAGCGCGTCAGCGACATCGCCGAGCTTCAGACGGTGATCGATCAGGAAGCGCTGACGACCGACCCGGAGGCGATCTTCGGCGCGCTGACCAGCCGCGTGGCGCGGCTGCTCGATGCCGAAATCGCCGGGACGATGGTCTACGACGAAAAACGCGAGCGCCTGGCTCCTCAGCCGCCGTTCTACGGTCTGCCGCCGGTCATCGTGCGCAATTTTGCGATCCTGGTGCAGCCGAACACCCCGGCGCGCGACCTGTGGCTGTCGCGCGAGTACTGGCTGTCATCCGATCTCGGCGATGAGCCGCTGGCGGACGATCTGGGGCTGACGCTGCTGAGAAACACAGCGGGGGTGCGGTCCGCTCTGCTCATGCCGCTGGCGGTTGGCGCCAAGCGCGTGGGCATGCTGCTGATCTTCAACAAGCGCAGCGAGACCGGCTTCAGCGACCGCGACGCTCGGACGCTGCGCCCGCTGGCAGCGCAGGTCGCCATCGCCATCGAAAACATCCGCCTTGCCGAACAGGAGCGCATCCGCGAGACCGAGCTTTCCGGCTTGCAGGAGATCTCCCAGGTCTTCAGCGCTATCGGTCACACCGATCAGTTCTATTTCAGCGTCAACGAACGTTTGGCGCGCATGATGAATGTCGAGATGTGCGGCATCCTGCTGCACGATGTGGAAAATGCGCAGCTGCGCGCGCAGCCGCCGTTCTACGGCATCGACATGCCCGACTACGCCATCGGCATCCCGGATGGCAGCCCGATGGCGCTGGTTTACGGCGGCGAAGACTACTGGTACACCAACGCCGCCGCCACCGACCGGCTGATCTACAGTGCCGGCATCGCCGAAGCGATGGCGGTCGCCGGCATCTATAAGACGCTGATCGTGCCGCTGCCGGCGGCTGGTCAGCGCATCGGCATCGTACAGGTCGCCAACCCGCGCGACGGGCGCGATTTTGGCGACGAGGATGCCCGCCTGCTGCAAATCTACGCTTCGCAGGTCGGCACGATGATCGAAAACGCCCGCCTGTTCCGGGCGGTTCAGGAGCAGGTCGATGTCTCGGAGAGCATCCGCCGCATCGCCGAATATGCCGGCGCGGTCAACACGCCGGAAGACAGCGTCATCCCGCTGCTGCGCGAAGTGTGCAAGCTGACCAACACTCCGAAGTCGTTCATCAACGTGATCGACCCGGAGACGGGCAACCTGAACATCCTGCCTGAACATGCCTTCAACCTCGATCTGCAGGAGACGCTGATCACCAACACCTATACGCCGGGCTTTGAACGTAGCGTCGCGCTGTCGCGCCGCCCGTTCATCAGCCATAACCTGCCGGGCGACAAGCGCGTTCTGCCGGCGTACCGCCGCTTCAACGAACAACTCGCCCTCAGGACCGTCGTCATGGTCCCGCTGGTCGCCGGCGATCAAACGCTGGGCGAGATGGGCATCCTCGACCGTTTCTCGCCGCCTTTCGACGACGACGACGTGCGCACGCTGCAAGCTGTCGCCGTGCATGTTGCCGCCGCCCTCGACCGCGTACGTCTTTCCCGGACGACCGGTCAGAACCTGCGCCGCCGCCTGCAAGAACTGGACGCCATCTCGCGGGTCAGCAACGAACTGGCGCAGACCCTCGACCTGGATCACGTCCTGGAAGTGATCCGCAGCGAAGCGATCCGCGCGACTGAAGCCTCTGGCAGCACGATCCTGCTCTTCGTCCCGCCCAACGAGTGGCGCAGCCCGGACCAGCCGACCGTCGAGCGCCGCCTGGGCGAACGCCTGGAGCGAGTCGCGCCGATCGAGACGCAGGCTTTTCAGAAGCCCGGCACGGCGGTGGTCATCGACGACTACGAGGATGCCGGCGTCGAAAAAGGCAACCCGCTGCGCGCCAGATCGGGCATCGCCGTCGCCTTCAGTCACGAGGAGAATGTCGTCGGGGTGCTGCACCTGTGGGACGATGAGCCGAACCGCTTCGACAGCCTCGCCGCCGCCTTCCTGGAGACGCTGGCGTCGAAGGCGTCGCTCAGCTATGGCAACAACCGCCGTTACCTGGAAAACCAGGAGCGCAGCAATCGCCTGGCGCGCCGGGTGGAGCAGCTCAATCAGATCTTCGAGCTGGGGCAGATGCTGCAATCGACGGTGGACAGCTCGACCATGCTGGAAGCCATCGCCTTCAGCGTCGGTCAGAGCATCGGTTACGACATCGTGCTCATCCTGATGCTCGACCAGGAGGCGGACGTCCTGCGGCGGGTGGCGCAGGCGGGTCTGCCGATTGAAGCCTTCGAGCGCAGTCGCGGGCTGACGATCTCCCGCGCGAGCCTGAGCAGCCTCTTCGAAAAAGTAGAATTTCGCCAGAGCGAGTCCTACTTCTTCCCCATCCAGCGGGTAACGCAGTGGTATGTGGAAGGGGCGGAGGCGTTCGGCGCCGGGCTGGCGGTCACACGCACGCTGCATCCGCGCGGCAAGACCGACTGGCATGACGGTGACCTCCTGCTGGTTCCGCTCTTCGGCGCGGGCGGCAATCTGCTCGGCGTGATGAGCCTGGATCGCCCCTACGATAGCAAACGTCCCGACCGGAGCGTGATCGAAATCCTGGAGATCTTCGCGCATCAGGCGTCGAATACCCTGGAAAACACCCGTCTGTTCGTGTCCTCGGTGCAGAATGCTGAACAGGAAGCGCGGCTGAACCAGATCCTCGGAGCCGTCTCCAGCACCTTCGACATTCAGGAGATCGTGCGCGGCGTCGCCGTTGGGGCGATGGGCATGGTTCCGTGTACGCGCCTGACCGTCGCGCTGCTCAGCAGCAGCGGGCGCGAGTTTGACGTGATTCGCGTCGAGAGTGGCGGCGACTCCACCGGAGAGCTGCAGGTTTCCCGCGATCTGCGGACCGATCTGCGCCAGACAGCCCTCAGCCTTGCCTTCGAGATGGGCGAGGAACACCTGTATGCGCCGGATGACCCGGACGCCGAGGGACTGCTCGATCTGGCGCGCTGGCGTGAGCAGGGCGAAAAGGTTTCGCTGGTCCTGCCGCTGATCGCCGGCGGTCTGGTCCTCGGAGCGATGCACCTTGGCAGCGAATCGAGCGATCCCGACGTCTTCAAGACGCCGCACGCGCTGATTCGGCGCGTGGTCAGCTTGACCGGCATCGCCGTGCAGAACGCGCGGCTGTTCGCCGATACCCGTGCGCGCACCGACCGCCTGAGCCTGCTCAACCGCGTCTCGGTCGCGCTGGCACAGTCGCTTGACACCGAGAACGTCATGGAGATCGCGCTGAAGGAAGTCACCTTCCTGCTGGAGATGGATCACGCGCGCGCCTTCCTGGTCGAACGCGATGCGCGCGTGGTGCGCACGATTGTCGACGTGCCGCGCGGCGACGAGCCGCCGACCGACATCTTCTCGTACGAGGAACGGGCGATCTTCAACGCCACAATCCACCAGCCCGCGCCGGTCATCATTCCGAATCTGGCGGCGCTGGAACCGGGACAGATCGCCCCGACCTACCTGGAAGATCAAAACGCTGCCGGCTACGTCCTGCTGCCGATGGTCGTCGCCGGGCAGACCACCGGCATGTTCGAGATGGTCACGCCGCAGCCGGACCAGGTCTATGACCCGGAGAAGCTGGAACTGGCGCAGATCATCGCCAACCAAGCTGCCATCGGCGTGCTGAACGCCAGCCTGCTGGAACAGTCGATGGTGCGCACGCGCGAGCTGGAGACGCTGCTGGAGGCGACGCAGGCGACCGCCTATACGCTGGACATCGACGAGGTGTTCCAGAGCGTGACCCGCCTGGCGCTTCAGGCGCTCGACATCGAGTCGGCGGCGGTCATGCTCTACGACAATGTCGAAGACATCCTGCAGGTTGAAATGGAACTGGACCGCGACAACGATGAAGGGTTCGTCGTCTCGAACGCTCAGCTTTCGCTGCGCGACTTCCCCGCCAAAGCGCACACCATCCACCAGAAGCAGATCGTCCTCACCCGTCTGAGCGACAAATCTGCCGATCCTTCTGAACTGACAGAGATGCAGCAGCGCGGCGTGCGCGAACGCATGCTGGTCCCGCTGCTGGTGCGCGAACAGGTGTTGGGCATGCTGCAACTCGAGATGCGCAACCGCCTGCGCACCTTCACGCACCGCGAGGTGCGCATGGCGCAGGCGCTTGGCGTACAGGCGGCGACCGCCATCGAGAATGCCCGCCTTTCGACCGAGACGGCGGCGCAGGTCGAACAGTCGCTGATCCTTAACGACATCGGTTTTGCCATCTCCTCGACGATGGATGTCCTGGACATCATCGAGATCGTCCGCGAGCAGATCATGAACCTGACCGACGCCGAAGAGGTCACGCTGGCGCTCTATGACGCCGAGTCGCAGACCATCAGCTTTCCGATGGCGCTGCGCGATGGCGACGACATCAGCATTCCGTCACGCCCGTTCGGCAACGATGAAGTCTCGTTCGTCCTGCGCAACCGCCGCCCCCTTTCGCTCGGTGGGACCAGCGCCCTGGCGGAAGATGTGCGCAAGAACCTGGGAATCACCAGCACTGATACCGATACCGGGCGTTATCTGGCGGTTCCCCTGGTCGCCGGCGATGAGGCGCTGGGCGTGCTGTCGCTGCGCGACCGGCAGCGCCAGCGCCCGTTCGGGCTGAACGATCAGCGCATCCTCAATGCCGTCGCTTCGCAGCTCGCCGCCGCGCTGCAGAACGCCCGCCTGTTCGAACGAGTTCGCCGCTTCGCCGCCGACTTGAACACGCGCGTTCAGGAGCGCACTCAGGAGCTTCAGGAAGAGCGCGACCGCCTGGAAGCGCTGTATCAGATTACGTCGGAACTGGGGCGCACCCTGGACGTGGACCGCATCTATCTGCGCGCGCTGGAAATGTCGCTCAACGCCGTCGTCGCCGACGCCGGTTTCGTCGCCCTGGTCGATCCTATCGATGACCGTCTGCACACCCACATCTCGTGGATCGACGGGGAGGGCGAGGTGCGCCGCAGCAGTGGGACCGGCACGACCGACTGGCTGAGCGGACAGGCGATTTACAACCCGCCGGTGGAACGCTTCGCCAACTGGCTGGTGGAACACGAGCGCTCGATGCTCATCGAGGATCTGAACGGCACACCGTTCTGGGATGCCGCCCTCCCCGGCGCGGACGAGTGGCTGAGCGCGATGGGCGTGGCGCTGGAGACCAACGACGAAGTGCAGGGCGTGATCGTCCTCTTCGGACGGCGGCGCAAACAGTTCAACGTGCCGCAGCTGCGCCTGCTGCTCGCCGCCGCCAACCAGATCGCCTCGTCGATCAACAACGCCGAACTCTACGGCTTGATCCGCGATCAGAATGAGCGCATGACCGCCCTGCTGCGCGCCGAGCAGGAAGAGGCGGAGAAGAACTCCGCCATCCTGGAAGGCATCGCCGACGGCGTGCTGCTGGCGGACGCCGGCGGCGCTATCGTGCTCTTCAACCGCGCCGCCGAGGTCATCCTGGACATCCCGCGCGATTACGCCCTGGGGCAGACGCTCACCCGGCTGGGCGCGCAGTATCCCAACGCCTACCGCTGGGTCAGCCGGCTGAGCCACTGGGTTGCCGATCCGAATTCGGCGTCGGGCGAGCTGACCATCGACCGTCTGGAGATCGGCGGGCGCGTGGTCAGCGTGCGTGCGGCGTCGGTCAGCATCGGCGACGAAGCGCTGGGCACGGTTGCCGTGTTCCGCGATGTCACGCGCGATGTCGAAGTGGACCGCATGAAGAGCGAGTTCATCTCTAACGTTTCGCACGAACTGCGCACGCCGATGACCAGCATCATGGGCTACGCCGAACTGCTGCTCGGCGGGGCGGCAGGCGCGCCCAGCGAGACGCAGAAGCGCTTCCTGACGACCATCAAGTCCAATGCCGACCGCCTGGCGAGCCTGGTGGGTGACCTGCTGAACATTTCGCGCATCGACAGCGGACGCGACCGGCTGCAGATCCAGTCTATCGATATCGGTGAGATGCTGGAAGAGGTCGCCGGCAGCGTCTCTGGACGGGCGCAGCACGTCGAAAAACGCATCGCCCTGGATTTGCATGTCGAACCGGGCATGCCGCTGGTCCGCGCCGACCGCTTCAAGGTCATTCAGATCTTCAACAACATCGTGGAGAATGCGTTCAATTACACTCGCCCCGGTGGTAAGATCGAAATCAGCGCGCAGCCGCGCCTCAGCGGCGACCGCTCGCAGGTCCTGATCAGCGTCAAAGACAACGGCATCGGCATTCCTGAGGAATTTCGTCAGCGCGTCTTCAACCGCTTCGAGCGCTACGACGAGAACGCGCTCGTCATGGAAGTCGCGGGGACCGGTCTGGGCTTGTCCATCGTTAAGGCGCTGGTCGAACTGCACGAAGGCGAGGTCTGGTTCGACTCGGAAGTGAATCAGGGGACGACATTCTACGTCGCCCTGCCGGTGGATGGTCCCACGCTCAGCGTGGCTCCGACGGATGACAGCACTCTGCGCGCCAGCCTGAATTGACACCGTTGAGCAGAGGGACAGACGACATGGCAAGCATTCTGGTTGCAGAAGATGAGCGGGATATTCGCGATCTGATCAATTTCACGCTCACCTTCGCCGGACATCAGGTGACGACTGCCGCCAACGGTGAAGAAGCAGTGCAGCAGGCGCAGCGGGTGCTGCCCGACCTGATCATGATGGACGTGCGCATGCCCAAAATGACGGGCTATGAAGCCTGCCGGGTGATGAAGACGCTGGACAGTCTGAAGGACACCCCGGTGGTATTTCTTTCGGCAAAAGGACAGGATGAAGAGATTCAGGCGGGAATCGACGTAGGCGGCTACGCTTACATCCAGAAACCGTTCTCGCCCGATGACCTCGCCCGGCGGATCAACGACATTCTGCGGCAGGCTGGAGTCGCGCAGTAGCAGGGCGCGCCCGGAACGGATAGCTTATGAGCGCCATCACCACCGACAGCGGCGACATCATCCACTATCAAATCCTCGGACGAGGACGCCCGGTGGTGCTGGTGCATACCTGGATCGGCTCCTGGCGCTACTGGACGCCGGTGATGACCCTGCTCAACACCAAATTCCGCGTGTACGCCGTCGATCTGTTCGGCTATGGCGATTCGGCGCGCAACCCGGTCAAGTACACGCTGGAACACCAGATCGCCCTGCTCGAAGATTTCATGAACAAGCTCGGCATCACCAGAGCCGCCATGATCGGGCATGGGCTGGGCGCGCTGATCGTCACGGAATTCTGCCGTCGTCACCCGGACGTTGTGCCGCGCATGATGCTGATCAGCCCGCCGCTGTTCGACCCAGGCGACCTGGCGAACCGCGTCCCGGCGGGGCGCGCCGTCATGGCGTCGCGTCCACTGATAGCGCCGACGCCGGCTGAAATCACGCCGAGCGCGCCGACCGTCCCCAGCGCCAGCTCGGCGATGCGCGCCGCGCTGCTGGCAGCCGCCCGCGCCAAGGGCGGGCTTGCCCCGGAACTGGAACAGATTGCCGCCGCCAGCGTGTCCAAACCGCCGCCGCCCGCCCCGGCACAGAACCCGCTGCGCGGCATCCTGGGCGGGCAGACGCCGGAATCGCTGCTGGCGCGCTGCTTCCGGCGCGTCGAAGATGCGCCGAGCGCCATCGCGGTGGATACGCCCCGCATCGACGGGCGCGCTCTGGCGCTTTCCGTCGATACCTACGACGCCGGTCCGCTGCTGGACACGCTGCGCCTGCTTTCCACGCTGATCCTGCTGGTACACGGCGTGGATGACCCCCTCATCCCGGCGCCCAACGAGGATGTGCTGCACTACATCACGGTGGACAAGGACAATACGCTGGTCCCACTGCTGCTGCCCAACGTCCGCCATTTCCCAATGCTGGAAGATGAGCGCTTCGGGCGCATCATCGGCGAGTTTCTGGAAAACCCGGATATCGGCAGCATCGCCCCCCGCGACCGCTGGCGTCGGCGCAACCGCTGATCGTTCAGGATAGTGCGCTTTACCCTGCCTGGAAGAGCGCCGCGACTGCCCCCGCCGGGTCCTGAATGATGCAGAACGGGCTGTCCTTGGCGCGTTTGACGACTTTGCCGCCGAGCCGCTCACAGGCGGCGATGCTGGCTTCCAGGTCTGCCACGACGATGTAGATCATCCACTGCGGCGGAATGCCTTCGTTCACCCCACGATGATGGACGATCCCAGCGGCGGGCGCATCTGCCCCTGGCGGGAGCATGCTGTAGTCGGTGTAGCCGCCCATATCGACCTCGGAGTGCCCCCAGCCGACGACCTCCTTGTAGAAGTCACGCACCTCGTCGGCGTTATCGATGGTCAGATCGACCCACAAGACAGACCCCACGCGCATGGGCAGTGCCGGCGTATCGCTCATATCTTCTGCTCCCTGGTGATAGGTTGAATCGGGACTTCAAAATCAGCATATCACGGTTGTGAAAAAAGAACAAATGAGCTATCATTGTGATCCGTGCTGCGCAGTCATCCAGGAGAAGACTTTGCCTCAGATGCACACCACCAACTACCAGAACACGTTCATCACCGCTGCGCCCGATTCGCCGGTGGATCACAGCGTCGTGCCGGCGATGCGCGGGGAGTCTGCGCCGGCGCATCTCATCGTTCACGAACTGCTCTCTGCCCACCCCTATACGTTTTCCGGCGATGAACTGCTCTTCCAGACACATGTGCGGCGGCTGGGGCTGAGCCAGGATGAGATCGCTGCGCGGCGTGACGAACTGTGGCATGGGCTGTTCTCGAAGCCGCAGGCGTGTCTGCGCGCCTCGGCGCTGGCGAAAAAATACGGATGGGGTTTTCACTTCGATGCGCAGGGGCGAATCGCCCTCTACGCGATGGAATCGGATTTTTACCGGGCGATGAGCGGCGGCGCGAACGGCGTCACGGTGCTCGCCGCCATGCGCAGCAAGCGGGAGTAGCGGCGAGACCAACCGCCTGAATGAATTTCGCTCATCTGAAGACCAGCCTCTCATTTTTCAACGGTCGAGCCGCCGGCTCGCCCCTACGGGGCGGCGGTTGTAGGGGAGACCCGCCGGGTCTCCCGCTTGTGGACATCTTTCGAGATTCCGCTTTCAGCGCTGCCTGGCTTACGACAGCGGCGGCACGTAGATGAGCAGATACTGCTCGTAGGGGGCGATGTCCCAGGTCGAATAGCTGGGCGGCGCGGCATCCGAGAAGAAACGGTAGAGCATCTGGATGGCTTCGCTGTGGCGCGTCTCGACGAAAAAGGCGTAGCCCCGGTCGCGCGGCAGATCGCGCAGCAGCGGCGGGGCGATCACGCTCGGCTCATAGCCCAGGAAGGGGTAGAGGTTGCCGTTCTGGTAGAAGCCGAGCAGCTCGCTGGATTCGATCCCCGGCGGCGCGGGTTTTCCAATGTAGATACCCTGGGTGGCATAGGGCAGCTGTTCATAGACCCGCAGGGTGGCGTCCCATACGTCGCCGTAGGTCAGATGGCGGCGGTGCCAGGTGCGCAGGTGGTCCAGGTGGGGACCGAAATAATAGGCGACCTGAACGACCGCTGCCGCGCCGGTCAGCAGGGCTGCCGCCGCGCGCGTCCAGCCGACCGGCAGGCGCAGCCGGGCGAGCAGCCCGTAGACCGCCGCCACGCCCAGCGCCAGCAGCATCGCCAGCGCCGGGAACGCCACCACGTAGCGCGGTGATGAGGCAGGATTGCGGATGAACATGCCGTTGCCCAGTATGACCGCCAGCGCCCACGCCAGCGGCAGGACCGCCGCGCGCCGCCAGCGGGTCAGCGCGGCGAGGCTGCCCAACGCCAGCAGGGGGACCAGCGCGCGCATGACCAGCGGCTCGGTCCCGGCGTAGTAGATGTGTTCCGGTTCCGGCTCGGAGACCAGGAAGCGGAAGGGGAGCAGCAGGCGGTCGCTCGCCTCGTTGATCTCCGCTTCGGTCAGCCCATCCTGCGGCAGGTTCAGCCAGTAGGACAGCCCGCTGCCGCTGGCGTCCTCCCACCTGCCGAAGACCGGGCGCTGATGGGCGTAGAGCGTCGTGTAGATCGGCGCGGCGACCAGGAGGGCGGCGATCATCATGCGGGGGATGCCGCCGCGAATCGCCCGGCGTGCCTCGCGATTCATGATCGCCAGCCACGCCAGATAGACCAGCACCAGCGGCGTGAAGACCAGCTTGCCGCCGTCGGAGAAATAATGGGTCAGCCCGAACGTCACACCCGCCAGCGCCCAGTCGAGCGGCTGGCGCGTGCGCAGCGCGCGGATGACGAAGGCGAGACAGACCGACCCCGCCAGCGCGTCGGCGATGGTCAGCGACGCCATGATGCGGCTGAAATGCAGGTGCGGCGGGTAGACCGCCAGCAGGATGGCGCTGAACACTGCCGTGCGCCGGTCGAAGAGCTGACGGGCGATCCAGTAGACCACCACCACGTTGGCGGCGCCGATCAGCGCGCTCGCCCCGCGCATGCCGGTCAGGTTGTGCCCGAACAGGGCGACCGTATCGGCTTGCAGCAGCGGGTACAGCCAGGGGAACGGACCATGACCGGACATTGGGAAGAGGATCAGCTGGTGGGTGTCGGCGATGGCGCGGGCAGCCCCGTTGACGTAGTTAGATTCGTCGAGCAGCAGGCGCAGCGTCGTCTCCAGACCGATCAGCCGGAGCGCCAGCGCGCCCAGGGTGATCAGCAGCAGGACCAGCAGCTCGCCGCGCCGCGCGGCGGAAAATTGACGCTGGCGCAGTCCACGCCAGAACGGCGGCGCGCCGGCGATCCCCCAGGCGACCAGCGCCATCCCGGCGTAAAGCAGCGCCAGCTGCTCGCGCGAGGTGATGCTGCCGATCATGTAGGCGTCGCTCGCCGGGAAGGCGTTCACCCATGCCAGCGCGCCCAGGCAGAGGACGCCCAGCAGCAGCGGTAGGAGCGCCCACCAGCGCCGGGGGGGAGTCCCGCGCGCCGGCGGCGTATCAGGAGGCAGGGTTGGGCTGTTGGGGGACGATGATGAGGACATATTCTTCACTCGGCGTCAGATCGCTGATCGTATAAGCAGGCGGGTTCGCCTGTGGAAAGCGGCGGAAGAGATAGGTCAGGATGTTCGCCTGAGACGGGGGCACGAAGAAGGCGAGATCACGATCCTGCGGCAGGTCGAGTTGGCGCAGATCGATCAGCGAAGTCATGAGCGGGTGGCGGTGCTGGCTGCTCTGCAGGAACGCCAGCATGTCGGCGACATCGGGGACGCTGCTGGGGCGGTCTTCGACCACGATCACCTGAGTGCCCAGCGGCAGGCGCGCGCCCCGCAAGCCGACATCGTACAGGTCGCGAAAGCCGACGTTAGCGCGGAACTCGGCGCGCAGGTCGGGGAGCTGGGTGTTGAAGTAGTAATCCACATTGACCAGGGCGAAGACGGCGGTCAGCGCGCCGCCCAGCGTCCATGCCGCAGCCTCGCGCCGGGTGGGATTCCTCCGCCATGCCAGCGCCGCCACGGCGGCGCAGACGCGCTCGATTCCCAGGGCGACGGTCAGCGCCAGCGCCGGGGCGACCACGCCGTAGCGCGGCGACAGGATGACATCGCGAATCAGCAGGGCGTTGCCCAGCGCCACGCCGACGATCCACAGCGCGAGGATGAACGACGGCGCGCGCGGACGAATCAGCAGCGCCGCCGCCCCGACCAGGAAGAAGGGGACGAACGGGCGCAGGATCATCCCCTGATCGCCGCGATAGTAGGGCAGCCCCACCGATTCGGGGATCGCCACGTAGAACAGGAACGGCTGCGCCAGCCGGTCCGCCAGCAGAGCGGCGTCCTCCACGTCCAAGCCGTCCTGCAGGCGAATGCTCCAGAAGGCGACGCCGCTGTTTTCGCTGTTGAAGCGGTACGCCAGCGTCCTGCCGTGCGCCAGCAGGGCGACGTAGACGGGAAGACCGACCAGCAGCGCGCCGACGATCAGCCGGGCAGCGCCCCTGGCGATCTGCCGCTGCGTCACGCCTTCCGGGGGCAGCAGCGCGCGCCAGATCAGCCCGATCAGCGCCAGGGCGGGGAAGAACAGACGCCCCGCCTCGTACCAGTACTGCGTCATGCCCAGGCAGACGCCCGCCAGCGCCCAATCCAGGGGGCGGGCGGTGCGCAGCGCCCGCGTCAGGAAGAGGATCATCAGCATGCCGAAGAGGGTATCGCCGGGGTGCGGCGAATAGGCGGTGCGGCTGTAGTGCAGATGCGGCGCGAAGAACGCCAGCGCCAGCGCCGCCAGCAGCGCTACTCGCCGGTCGAAGAGTTCGCGTGCCAGGAAGTAGATGGCGGCGACCTGCGCCGTCCCCAGCAGGATGCTGGCGAAGCGCATCGTCGTCAGGTCGGGACCGAACAGGGTCACCCCGACCGCCTGGATGGCGCTGTACAGCCAGGTATAAGGCGCATAGTCGCTGATCGGGAAGAGGAGGCGCAGTGTCGAATCGTTGACCGCCCGGCTGGCTGCCGAAAGGAAGTTGAGTTCGTCGATCAGCAGTGGCAGGGCGCTTTCCGCCTGCCAGACCCGTACGGCGAGCGCCGCCAGCAGGATGAGCAGCAGGAGCGCCATCTCGCGCCAGCCGATCGGCTGCTGCTGCGCAGGATTCAGCGCGCGTCGCCGCCTTCCGCCGCCCAACCCCCACGCGACCAGCGCCGCCCCCAGGCAGAGGAGCGCGATCTGCGCCGCCAGCGACAGCGCCCGCAGCGCCTCCAGGTCGAAGAGATCGGCGCTCGCCTCGGTCATCAGCGCCAGCAGGGCAGCGCCGATCAACAGGGGGGGCACGCCGGCGAGCGGCGACGAACGTGAACCATCAGGGCGCATAGATCAGCAGAAATTGTTCGGTCGGCGACAATACCGTCTGAGTATACTGCGGCGCCTGCGCATCGGGAAAATAACGGTAGATCTGAGCGATGACATCGGTCCACTGCGTTTCGATGAAGAAGGCATAGGACTGGTCTGGCGGTAGACTGCGCAGCCAGCGGGCGGTGATCAGCGCGGGGTCCATTTCGATCGGCTGGGGTAGCCCTCCCCGCCCTTCGAGATACTCCCAGAACAGATGCATCTCAATGGTCGGAGGGGCGGGACGCCCGATCAGATAGAGCTGGGTGCTGTTCGGCAGCGACTCGTGGGTGCGCAGGACGACATCGAAGGTGTCGCCGAAAGTCAGCCAGCGGCGGTGATAGGTGTTCAGATGATCGAGGTGCGGACCGAAATAGTAGACGATGTTGAGGACGCCGAACAGCGCGATCGACCCTCCGGTGAGCAGGCGGCGCGCCGCGCGCCGGAGCCGGGTTTCGACGGGCGCAGCCAACAGGAGATGCGGCACATGGCTGACGGCGACGCCAACGACCAGCGCCAGCGCCGGCACGACCACCGTATAGCGCGGCGTCCAGATGTTTTCGCGAATCAGCAAGCCGTTGGCTGCCACCGCTGCGCCGACCCATAACAGCACCATGACCGCTGGTCCGCGCGGGCGCGCCAGCAGGGTGGCGATTCCGAGCAGGAATAAAGGGGTGAGCGGGCGCAGGATCAGCGGTTCGGTGCCGCCATAGTAGCGCGCGCTGTTCTCTGGCAGGTAGAGGGTGAACCAGAAGGGGCGGGCGGCATGGGTGAACGCCTCAACGATCCGTTCGCTCGGCTCACCCTCGGCGAAGAACGCCTGCCAGTTCACCCCTTCCTGATTCAGGCGGTAGGTCAGCACTTCGCCGCGCGTGATCAGCGCGATGTAGACCGGCGCGGCGACGATGACCGCGCAGAGGATGACCCGCGCCAGCCCGCCGCGCATGTCGCGCCACAGGCGAAGGCGCAGCGGCGTGCCGTCTGCTGCTTTACCCCACAGCGCCAGCGAGACGATCCACAGGAGGACCAGCGGCGCGAAGAACAGCCGCCCCGCCTCGTAGAAATAATGGGTCATGCCCAGGCAGACGCCGGCGAGGCTCCAGTCGAGCGGCTGGTTCCGCCGCAGCCCGCGCGCCACGAAGAGCAGCGCCAGGATGCCGAACAGGGCGTCGCCCGAATGCGACGAGTAGATCGTCCGTCCGTAATGCAGATGGGGAGCCAGCGCCGCCAGCGCCAGCGCCGCCAGCAGCGCCGTGCGCCGGTCGAAGAGGGTGCGCGCCAGGGCATAGAGCGCCACGACCTGCGCCGCGCCCAGGATGCCGCTCGGCAGGCGCAGCGCCGTCAGGTTGTGACCGAAGAGCCAGCCGACTTCTGCCTGAAGGATGGAGAACATCCAGGTGTAGGGAGCGGCGGCGGAGGCGCGCTGTACGATGCCGGCGGTCGTCAGAAATTGGAAGCGCTGCACGTTATCGACGTAATTCTGCTCGTCGATCAGCACGCGCAGCGTGGTATCCGTCCCCCAGACGCGCAGCGTCAGCGCCAGAGCAGTGACCGCCGCGACGGCGAACAGCTCCCGCCGGCTCACGCGCGGCAGACGGATGCGCGGTGCGCCCGCCATGCCATAGGCGATCAGCGTCAGGCTGGCGGCGAAGGCGATGAACTGCACCCGCCAGTGCACGTCGGGCAGGAACGCCTCTTCCGGCGTCCCGGCGCTGCACAGCGTCACGAATCCGAGCAGGAACAGCCCGACGATCAGGGTTCCCCAGGCGATCCGCCGTGACCGCGACGATTCGCCCGGCGGGGCGGCTTCCAGAGTCATCACGGGCAGGAGCGCGCCCAGACGCCGCGCCATCGTCACTGCGGCGATCAGCAGACTTCCGCCGATGGCAGCGAGTGGCAGCGCGGCGATGGGCGAGAGCGTATACGGCGTCTCCGGGCGGGTGATGTTGGGCGCGTCGATCCGCGCCGTCTCGACGAGCACGGCGGCGGCGGCGATCATGAAGATGACCGCCAGCAGGGTCATCAGGCGGACGGCGATGAAGGGTGGGTGCGGCGCTGAAGTTCCGCTCGTCATGGGCGACTCGCCTCAGTCGAGCGGCTGCACGTCGCGCCAGTTGACGCCGACCGAAGCGTTCGCCCTGAGAGGCGCGCGCAGATCGGCGGTTTCCTCCATGATCTGCACGACCAGCGCCGCCGCTTCCCCCGCGCGCTCTTCCGGCACTTCCAGCACCAGCTCGTCGTGGACCTGCAGGAGCATGCGCGCGTTCAGGGGCGAACCCTTCAAGGCGGCGTAGACCTCGATCATCGCCTTCTTCATGATGTCGGCTGCCGTCCCCTGAATGGGCATGTTGATCGCTTCGCGCTCGGCGGCGGTGCGCGCGTTGTGATTCGCCTGGCTCATGCCGGGGAAGGACCGCCGCCGCCCGAACAGGGTTGTCAGGTAGCCGGGGTCGGTCGCCAGCGCCTTCGCCCGGTCGAGATAGGCTTTGACGCCGGGCAGGCGGGCGAAATAGGTGTCGATGAATTCGCGTGCCTGCTGCAAGGTCAGCGCGCTGTCGCGCGCCAGCCGGAACGCGCCCATGCCGTAGAGGATACCGAAGTTGACGCGCTTGGCGAAGATTCGCATGGTCTTGGTGACCTGATCCAGCGGCACGTTATGGATGAGGGCGGCGGTCGCGGCGTGGATGTCCTGACCGTGAGCGAAGGCGTCGAGCAGCGCGGCATCGCGGCTGACATGCGCCATGATGCGCAGCTCGACCTGGCTGTAATCGACCGACAGCAGCACTCGCCCCGCCGGCGCGATGAACGCCCGCCGCACTTCGCGCCCGATCTCGCTGCGAATCGGGATGTTTTGCAGGTTCGGGCTGCTGCTGCTCAGCCGACCGGTCCCTGCGCCCGCCTGATTGTAGCTGGTGTGGACTCGCCCCGTCGCCGGGTTGATGAGCGCCGGCAGGGCATCGACGTAGGTCCCTTTCAGCTTCGCCAGTTCGCGGTATTCCAGGATTTTGTCGATGATCGGATGTTCGCCGCGCATTTCTTCCAGCACGTCGGCGGCGGTGGAAAAGCCGTGCGTCGTCTTCCGCACGCCCGCCGGACTCAACCCCAGTTTGCCGAACAGCACATCGTTGAGCTGCTTCGGGCTGTTGATGTTGAAGGGTCCATAGCCGCCGGTGAGATCGTAGATTTCCGTCTCCAGCCCGGCGATCATGCCGCCCAGGCGGATGCTCATCTCCTGAAGCGCCGGCACATCCAGCAGAATTCCTGCCTGCTGCATGCGCGACAGCACCGGGATGAGCGGCATCTCCAACCTGTTCAGCACATCGCGCGGTGTCGGCGGGTGCTCCGTGCCCCACAGCGCATCGACGGTGGGCGTGGGCAGCGCGTCCAGGTCGGCGAGGAGCGGCGTCACCAGCCGCAGCGTGCAGGCGGCGTCGGCGGCGGCATAGGGCGCGGCGCTTTCGATGGCGACGGCGTCCATCGTCGTCTGATTCTTGCCCTTACCGATGAGCGTATCGATGGAGGTCATCCCCAGATTCAGCTTGTCGCGCACCAGACGTTTGAGTCCCAGTTCGGCGGTGAAGGTGTCGCGCACCCACGAGGCGAGCATGGTATCGACGCTGATGGGCTGCACATCGATGCCGTGACGCTGCATGACGATCACATCGTAGATGGCGTTGTGGGCGTATTTCGGGATGTTCGGGTCGGTCAGCGCCGGGCGCAGGGCATCCATCACCCGTCCCAGTGGAAGCTGCTCACCCTCGATGTGCCCGACGGGGATGTAGTAGCCGAGTTCTTCATCGACCGCCAGCGAAATGCCGACCAGCTTTGCCGTCATCTGATCGGTGGACGTCGTCTCGGTGTCGAAGGCGATAGCGGAAGCCGATTGCAGGCGCGCGATCAGGGCGCTGAGGGCGGCTTCATCCTGCACCGTCTGGAAGGGGACGACCGGCTCGGTCGGTTCGGCGCTTTCGACCGGGATTGTGCCGATGTCGAAGAGCGAGAGCTGCCCCGCTGCCGTCGGGCGCGACTTCAGCTTGTCGAGCTGGCTCAGCAGGGAGTTGAATTCGAGTTCGCGGAACAGGGCTTCGACCCGCGCGGCGTCGAAATCCATCGCCGCGCAGCGTTCCAGTTCCAGGGTGATCGGCGCGTCGCGCTGGATGGTCGCCAGGCGTTTGCTCAGGAACGCCAGATCGCGCCCTGCCTCCAGCTTCTTGCGCGTCTTCGGCTCGATGCCGTCCAGGTCGGCGTACATCGCCTCGATGCTGGGATAACTTTGCAGGAGCGCTGTCGCCGTCTTTTCACCGACGCCCGGCACGCCGGGGATGTTGTCCGAGGTGTCGCCTTCCAGCGCCTTGAGGTCGATGAGCTGGCGCGGATCCAGGGCGTAGCGTTCGCGGAAACGGGCAACATCGTAGAGTTCATCCGGCGTCTTCGGTTTGGGGATCGCCAGTTTGACGCTGGCGTGGTCGGTCAGCAGCTGCAGCAGGTCGCGGTCGCCGGTCATGATGCAGACCTCGACATCGTGCGCCTCGGCTTGCAGCGCCACCGTGCCGATCACGTCGTCGGCTTCGTAGCCGGGGAGGCTGAGCAGCGGGATGTTGAACGCTTCGACCACCTGATGAATGCGGGTCATCTGCGTCACCAGGTCATCGGGCATCTTCTCGCGCGTGCCTTTGTATTCGCTGTACCAGGTGTCGCGCCCGCTCAGCCCGGCGTCGAAGGCGACAGCGAGATATTCCGGTTTGTCGCGGGTCAGGATGTCGAGGAGCGTCCGGGTGAAGCCGTAGACGGCGCTGGTCACCTCGCCGGATGCCGTCTTGAACGGCATCCGCATCAACGCGAAATGATGACGGTACGCCAGCGCGTGACCGTCGAGGATGAAGAAGGTGCGTCGTGAAGACATCTGGCAGTCGGCTCCCGGTGTGCGAACATCCGAGCGGATTGTCGGATTGTAGCGCAGGCGAAGGTTTTGCGCTATGCAGTGCCCAGCGGCAGACAGGGCTGTTGCAAAGTCAGGGGCAACCTCCAATCCGAGCTGTCCTCACCCCTCACTCCCCTCTCCATGACAATGGAGAGGGGAAGCTAAGCGCAGCGCAGCAGGGGTGAGGATTGGAGTGTGCAACAGCCCTAGAGCGGCAGATGAACGCGAAAAGTACTGCCGACGCCCGGCGCACTTTCGACGGTGACACGCCCGCCATGCCGCTGGATGATCGCCTGGGTGATAGACAGCCCCAGCCCGAAACCTTCGGAGGAATGCGCTTCGTCGGCGCGGAAGAAGCGCTCGAAGACCCGACTCTGGTTCACCGGGCTGATCCCGATGCCGGTGTCCCGGAACTCGACGATCATCTCGTCTGCCTGGATGCGAGAGCAGATCTTGATCTGCCCGCCGGACGGCGTGTACTGGACGGCATTGGACATCAACTGGCGGAAGGCATTGGTCAGCAGGTGAGCGTCGCCGGAGAACCCCGGCGGATCAGGTTCCAGATCGGTGGTCAGGGTCAGATTCGCTTCTGCCAGCATACGGCTGGACGAGACGATGATATTGGTCAGCACCTCGCTCAAACGCAGCGGCGCCGTGTTGAGCGCCTCTTCGGCATCCAGCCTGACCATCGTCATCATCATCTCGACCAACCGGGTGATGCGATCCACCTGCCGCTCGATGGTCTGCTTACGCCGGTCGATCAGCGCCCGGTCCTCCGCCTTGCCGATCAGGTAAGCGCTGGTAGCGATAACGGCGAGAGGCGTGCGAAACTCGTGCGAGATGCCCTGGACGAAGCGCGCCAGAATCTTCGAGCGCTCTCGCTCCAGATTCGCCTGAAGGTGTTCCTTTTCGGCGCGTCTGCGCGGACGCAGGTCTCGCCCCACGCTTTGGATGTATTCCGGCGCGCCGTGTTCATCGCGGACCAGCCCGACGGTCAGCTCCATCGGGATTAGCTTGCCTGTGCGGGTGATCACGGTTCGTTCGTAGGGCGTAAAGGTTTCTCCGGCGAGCAGGCGGCGGCGCATCTCCTGGCTGGAGGTGTGTTCCTGCGGCGCGATGAGATCGCTGACCCTGAGCCTCGGCAGGTCCGCCTCGGTGTACTCCAGCATCTCCAGACAGCGCTGGTTGGCGAACAGCAGAGTTTCATCCAGCCGGGAAGTCAGGATCATATCCGTCGACTGCTCGAACAGGATGCGGTAACGACGCTCGCTGGCGCTCAGGCGCGCCGCGTAGTTATCGCGCAGGATGGCGGCGGTGATGGTCATGGCAGCGACCAGCGTCAGGAAGACGACCTCGTTAAGGGTCTCTCGGCTGGTATCGCCCAGGATGTAATGCGAGGTCAGCAGTGTCATCCCCAGCGCGACCGCTGTCACGCACAGGGTGGCGCGCCGGCTGAGGGTCAGGCTCGCCAGGATGATGGCAAACGCCTGATACTTCAGCAGATCGTCGGCTTCCGGCATCATTTGATGGCGGGTGACGAGCACTGCGCCCAGGGCGCTGATCAGCATGACGATCATGATCCACACCGCCATACGGAAACGGCGTGTGCGGCTGACGAAATAGGCGATGCCCAGCATTCCGATCACGAATGTGATGATGATCGGCGGCGCTGAATCGCCCACGCCGTCGAAGAGGATCCAGAATGGGGTCAGCGGGACGAACACTGCCAGCAGGCTCACGATCAGCGAGGTGAGCGCACGCGCCCGCTGCCGGTCTGCCTCCAGAACCTCGTCCGCAGGGGTGACCAGCCAGCGCCAGAGATCGGGCAAGCGCTGCATGAAGCGAAGCATCGGTGTTGGCGAGTCCTACATGCGCTCGAAATTGATGAACTGCTGAATTTCCTCGACATCAAGGGCGCGCCCCGGAGCGACGATCAGATAGCTGTCCGCCCAGAGCGAGTCCGGCTGCACCTGCGCGTTCTGCGCTCTGGCAATCTCCGCCGAACGCCGTTTGAGGTCGCGCACCACGCGGAACGGCGGCGCATCGCCCGGCGCATCGCCGTAGACATAGACGTAATCTTCGCTGACCTGCAGATCGTCGATGAGCCAGCCCGCCTCGCTCAGCTGCATGCGCATGCCGGCGCTGATCGCCTGCGCGACAGGGGCGGCGATCAGCGCTTCCGGGTCACGCAGCAGCCAGACGTAAGTGTAGGACTCACGTGCTTCGGGTTCTGGGGTAGGTGGGGCTGGCTTGGGCGGTGCAGCCGGCGCGGGCGCGGAGGGCGCCGGGGCAGGCAGCGCGCCGAATTCCGGCACGGTGGAAAGCGCCTTGACCAGCCGGCTGCCCTGCTTGCGGATGTCGCTCATCGAGGTCGCGCCCTTGAAGATGAGCGCCAGCAGCAGGTCCTCTTCGGTGCGGCAGGCGTAGAGCATGTAGTCGCGCCCGGTGTCCGGTTGGGTGATGAACTGGACGCGCGTATCGTGCTGCGGCGTGCTGGAAGCCGCCAGCACCGCCGGCTGCAAGCTCAGCAGCTCGTCGGCGGACATGCGTCCCGCCTGCGCCAGGATCGCGCCGTCGCGCAGCAGCAGGATGGCTTCGGCGGTCGTCTCCAGCGCAATATCGGTGAGTTGAACAGCAGCCAACGCCGCGCGTTCTGCCGGCGTCCGTTCAGGAGCAGATTCGGTGTATAACGCTCTCTGCGCCTGTGCGCCATCGGGGAGGGTCAGTTCAAAGGCAGCCATCAGCTCAAACTGTGTGTTGAAATCTTCGGTATGCAGGTCGTACCAGTCGGAATCCTCGCCATATTCCAGAGTCAGCGCCGGCTCAGGCTCAGGCGGATTCACGCTGACCCATTCGACCGCCGCCGGCGGGACAGCTTCTTCGGCGGCGCTTATCTCCGAAAAGCCGAATGCCTCTTCCTCAAAACTCAATGCCTCTTCGGTCGGCAGCTGCGCGATGAACTCCTGCGGAAGTTCAGGCGGCAGCTGCACGATGAATTCCGGGGTCTCGTCCGGCAGTTCTTCGGGCAGAGAGTCCGGCGCAGGCGGCGGCGGACTCTCGCCGCGTGAACCCCCCCGGGGCGGCTGGCGCAGCGCCATCGTCTCGGAGGTGGGGCGCGCCGGGCTGTCGAGCCACTCGGTCTCAAGCAGTTCCGGGTGGCTTTCGAACTGTTGAGCGCGCGACGGGCGAGTCGTCTGCTCGGCGTAGTACCCCTCCGGGACATCCGAGGGTGGCGCTGGGGGCTGGGCTTCGCCGGTCTGCCCCTGGCGCGCCGTCAGCGCCTCGCGCCAGCGCCGCTCGGCATCGGCGCGCACGTGGGGCGACAGCGGTTTGATCGTCGGGCGGTTTCCGGCGAACTGCCGCTCGATGCTGGTCAGCAGGTCATCCAGGGAGAATTCGCCGTTGGAAATCGACTGCTCCAGCGTCTTTTCCAGGATGGCGCGCGCCGGCGAATCGTCCGGAGCCGGGACATCCTCGAAATCGAACTGGGTGCTTTGCGGGCGCGGCGTGTCGATGATGCCCGATGAGCTGTAGTCGAAGTTAGTGCCGAGCACTTTGCCGGCATCGGAAGAGTCATCCGGCTGACTTTCGATCTCCTCGCCGCGCAAAATCGCCAGGACCTTCTGAAAACCCCTGTCGTGCGCGCCGCTGACCAGATCGCTGACTGTGCCGCCTTCGTCGAAGGTCGGCATGGGCGGTTCTTCCTGGGCGAGCTGGCGGTAATTGCGCACCGCCTCTTCGCCGTAGCGGTTTGTCAGCCGGCGCGACTGCTCGTTTCGCCGCTTCTGATCTTCGATGTCTTCGTCCGCATCATCCACACCGCCCCGGATGATGAAATCCATCATACGCGACCGCGACGGCTGCGCGCGTTTGAGCGAGTCCACCAGGGCGTCGAAATCGGTGCGCGCCGGACGGTCGTGGTCGCCGGGCGACAATCCGTGCAGCAGCGCGTCGAATTCCGCCCCCGGCGCGCGCGAGTCGCTGCGCTCTTCCAGGCTTTCGTCGAGCGCGAAGCCGAAATCTTCATGCCCGATCTGCTGAAGCACGTCTTCCAGCGAGCCATGCTCTGGCAGCGTATCGGGCATGGGCGGCGTCGAGTCGTCGAAGACGTGTTCCAGCATGCTCGTTCGGCTGGCATCCTGCGGTTGGATGGTGATATCGGGATTCGGACGTACCGCCTTCGACGACATCATCGAATCGAGAACCTGCATCAGGTCGGCAGCGCGATAGGTTGAATTCAGCGTGGCGTTGATGCCCAGGTCTGCTGCCAGGGAATCGCCCGGAGAAGGGGCGGCGATGACGAACAGATCAGGTTGAACCTGGCGCAGCGCGATCACGGCATCGGCTGCCGCCGCGCCCAGGCTGGCGAAATCGATCAGCGCTCCATCCTGTGGATGTTCACGGATGAATTCCACCGCCGCCTCTGGGGTCGTGAAAGGATGCACCTCAAAACGTGGGGTGCGCTCCATCGCCTGCTTGAGCGAGATCGCCGCAGGGAGTTTGCCATGAAGGATCAGGACGGCTGTGATCATGACGTTGGTCTCGTTTCATCCCATCCAAGCCGCGCTCGCTCAGGGCGCGGTGTTCACCGTCACCGTGAAGAACCCGATATTGTTGACTTCGCTCGCCTCGGTGATCTGCGAGTCGGAGTCGGCGCGTCCCTGCAGGGTGTAAGTCCCTGCTGCGCTGAAGGTCAGATCAATCGTGAGCAGGATGCTTTCCCCTGGTGCCAGCCCCGCGACGACGCTGAGCGGCTGCGGCGGTGCGCCGGGCGGCGAAACGGTGACCGTGCTGCTGAACTGCGTCGTCGGTCCCTGCCCGGTGTTGGTGACGGTGAAGGCGTACTGGCTGGTGACCGGGGTGTTGCCGGGACCGAGGTTCAGCGTCGCTGCGCCGGTGATCGTCGGGATGATCAGGTCAGGAAGTCCCGGCGTCGGGCTTGCCGTGGGCGGCTGCGGCGTGCGGGTCGCAGTCGGCGGCTGAAGCGTCCAGGTCGGGACGATGCTGGTCGGCGTGGGCGGGATCGGCGGCACGATGACGCTGGAACAGTTGCCGTACAGAGTCACGAACTGCCCGCTGACCCAGCCCGTGACGGTGTTGACGCGCACCTGCCACCAGCTGTTGTCGGCGGTGCGCCCGGTGATCAGGGCGGTCGCACCGGCGTTGAGGATGAGGATGCGGTCGTAGTTTGTGCCTGGACCGGTGCGCAGATTCACGCTGGTGTTGGTAACCAGACGGCAGGTGGGATCATAGGTGTTGACGATGGGCGGCTGGTAGGTGATCCCCGGGCTGGTGGGGACGATTTGCGTGACACCGCCCTGAATCACGGTCAGCGCAACCTCCGCCGGCAAACTGGAGACTGCGCCGCGATAGGCGATTGCCTGCAAATTCACAACGCCGGTCTGGGTCGGCGTGTATTCCATCAGGGCGTTCAGGGTCAGGTCGCCGCCGGTCGTCTCGGAGACAGCCGTCTGAACAATGCTGCCATTGGCGAACAGCTGAATGCGCGTGATGCCGACACCGTCCGAGGCGCTGACGCTGATCGTGAATTTCTGATTGATCGCCACCTCATCGCCATCGCGAGGTGAGATGATGGTGACCACCGGAAGGGTGTTGCCGGCAGAGGTCGGTGTCGGCACACTCCCGCCGCTGGACAGATTGCACGCTCCGAGCGCCAGCGCAATGAGGAAGACGGCGAAGCGGGAAAACAACCGTGCGTAACGCATGGCTCCAATTCCTTACGGTACGATTGACGAACGTCGTCCGTTGGCGTTGTGGGCAGGGAAGAACGCGATGAAGTTCGCCGTGACGACGCGGCATATTCTATGACCTATGCACATTCTAACACCGAAAACAAAAACGCTCCGTCCGATAACCGGGCGAAGCGCCGATGATGAAAAGGCGATTTGACGGAGTGCGGCGTGTCGATCAGGTGACCGGCTCTTTGTAGATGATGAAGCGGCTCATGTCGTCACCTTTGGCGATGCAGGTGGACATATCCACCTTGAATTCCCTTCCGCCAGACACCCACTTCAGTCCTTCCATCAGCAGCCCTTGTCCCATGAAGCAGACGGCGCGATCTGCCGTGCGATTCCAGCACAGGGCGCAGCGCTTTTCCATGGTGTAGATGATGCGGTCTGGACCATCGTCGTAGGCATTGGAGATTTGGTCGGAAAACTGGGTGAAGATGTTCGCCATCGCCGGCACGCCCACCTTGAGCTTGGCGCTCAGGGGCAGCACCTTGAAAGCGAGATCGCCCACACCTGCCAGCGCGCCGAAGGAGCGCAGCCCGCCGGCGAACAGCTTGCGACCGGCGCGCAGCGCCATCGCCCGCCCGCCGCGCGGACCGAACATCTCTTCCAGCGCGATGTTCAGCGCCGTGAAGTCGGAGAAATCAAAGATTTTGTCCAGGTTGTCTGGGGGCAGGGTGTCGGTGAACTGCTCCAGGCGCGCCATGCGGAGGATGGTGTTGAGACCATTGCGCCCCATGATCTCCTCCATGGCTTCCATGGCGATGCGAGCGAACTTGTTTGGATAGTAAAATCCGCTTTTTTGGCGTTCGGTGGTTGCCATCGAATTCAGTCCTCCACAACGGCGCTGTTCATCTTTGGTTAGCCCGCGATTACAACCAGTGGCTCAGCGGCAGGCTGGGCATTGGGCAGGCGTCCCTGCATGCTCCAGGGACCTGTCCAGGCGATCTCGATCTCGACCACCTCACCGCGCCGATCCTGATCGTCTTCAAAGAATACAAGCTTATTCTGCGGCGTTCTTCCGCGCCATTTGCCTTTATGCTGGTCTTCGACTAGGACCGGGACTATTTTCCCAAGGGCGCGGCTGTTGATTTCGGCGCAGACCCGCGCTTGCAGCGCCTCCAGGCGTTCAAAGCGGGCGCGTTTGACCTCTTCCGGCACGTCATCTTCCATTTTGCGCGCGCTGACCGTGTTGGGGCGGGGGCTGTATCGCGCCAGGTGCACCTTGTCCAGCTTCAGTTCTTCCAGCAGGGCGTAGGTCTGCTCGAACTGGGCGTCGGTCTCGCCGGGGAAACCGACGATGACGTCGGTGTTGATCGCTGCGTCAGGGATGCGGGCGCGGATGTTGGCGATCAGACGGCGATACTGGTCGGCGGTGTAGCCGCGTTTCATCTGCTCCAGCACTACGTCATCGCCCGCCTGCACCGGCACTTCGATGTGCGGCATCACATGCGGCAGAGCGGCGACCGTGTCCAGCAGTTTGTCGGTCATCCAGTTGGGATGGCTGGTCAGGAAGCGAATGCGCTCCAGCCCGGTTTCCTCGGCGACTCCGTCGAGGATGCGCAGCAGATCGGCAAGATCGGGTCCATCCGGGATGTCCTTGCCGTAGCGGTCGACGATCTGCCCCAGCAGGGTGATCTCTTTCACGCCCTGGCGCGCTAGGCTGCGCGCGTGGTTGACGATTTCGCCCACGCTGCGGCTGCGTTCGACGCCGCGTCGAAAGGGGATGATGCAGAAAGTGCAGGCGTGCGAACAGCCATAGACCACCGGCACGTGCGCGCTCACCAGACTGCCGATTTCCCCGACCGGCAGGATCAGATCGCCATCCTGAAGCAGATCACGGCGCTGACGATGCTGCGCCTCCAGCATCAGGATCTCCTCGTCGGACATCCGCTCCTTGAGGAAATCGATCATGGGTGCGGGTTCAGACGGAGGCATGAAGACATCGACATAGGGCAGCCGCTTGCGCAGCGTCAGCGAATCGCGGACGCCCACCAGGCAGCCCATCACGCCGATAACCTTGTCAGGATACTCACGCTTGAGGTCGCGCAGCAGCAGCAGACGGCTGTAGGCTCTGTCTTCCGCCTGCTGGCGCACAACGCAGGTATTGACCACGTAGATATCGGCGTCGTCGGGGTCCTCCGCCGCGCTGTGCCCCAGACGTTCCAGCTCGGAAGCCAGAAGCTGCGAGTCGGCGGTGTTCATTTGACAGCCCAATGTCCAGATGTGGTACTGCATCGGCACGAACCAGGAGATGGAGACAGCTTGACGATGCGAGGTATTGTAACGGTCAGGTGATGAAGCGTCAATCAGGATAAAATTTCGGAATTTTTCACGAAATTTGGTTGAAGAGGTTCACAGTGATCACTATCATAAAGTGTAAGGTTGTGATCGGGGGCGACTTATGGTGACCACATATGAACTTGCGCATGTCTGGAAGGCTGTAGAACCTGCTATTCCCGACACCATTGAACAGGTTGGTCCCAACGTCTATGAGGCGCGCTGGTGGAAGCCGGTGCCGCGCCAGGATGTTCAGCTGATCTGCCACGCCAAGCACATCGAAATCATCGGCGAGCCGTTCGAGCCTCGCCATCTGCCTTCCGGCGTCGCCGTCCGCTTCAAGATGGATCACTGATCTCTATCAGGGCTTTCCGCCTGGAAGCTGCACCCCCTCCACAGGTAGCCACGCTCCCCCGTCCGACGCCATAGTGCGCCGGACGGGGTTTTGTTTTCTGCTGGTAAGCGCCGTGTTATGTGCGCTGAATTACACTGAAGAGAAGTCCCACAGTAAATCTCCATTGGCGCGTTATATATAACAAAAATATAACTCTTCGTAATTGTGAACTTTGTAAATATCTATTACACTGGCATCTACTGGTGTGATGCGATTTGCCGGACACAGCACTGAAGGTGGTCGCCATTCTGCGCAGAGCGCGCATCAACCCACCAGGGGCGCGTCTGCGTGATTGAACCGAACGCTAACGACGACGAGGAAGAGCGTGGCAGACAACTCACTCAACCAGGCAATCGAGACCCTATTGACGGAACTGGGAGGAGGCAAGACCGAGCCGAGCGCCTACGAGACCGCCTGGGTCGCCCGGCTCGCTCCCCGCTATCCACAGTTTTCGGACTCGCTGGACTGGCTGCGCCAGAATCAGCACGACGACGGGACCTGGGGAGCCAAGCATCACTTCTTTCATGACCGGTTCATTTCGACGTTGGCGGCGGTGGTCGCCCTGCAGGAACTGGGCAACGGCTACCGCGATGAGCGGCGCATCAAGCGCGGCGTCGCGGCGCTGTGGCATTTGATCGGACATCTGCACTCAGATGCTAACGATACCGTCGGGTTCCCGCTGCTGGCGCTTTCGCTGGGTGAAGAGGCGGAGAATATGGGGCTGCACGTGCCTCGTCCTCCGCTGCGTCATCGCGACTCGTATTATCGCAAAATGAATGTGCTGCTCAAGAACCCCGACCGCAACTGGCGCGGCACGACTCTGACCTTCTCGCTGGAAGGAATGCGTTCGGCGTTCAAAGACGGAGACGACCTCTTCGAGACGAACGGATCGATCAGCATTTCGCCGGCGGCGACCGCTGCCTATCTGATGGCGCATCACCACGAGGGAGGGCTGCGTTATCTGGAGACGCTGCGCCAGGCTGGACGCGGCGGCGGCATTCCGGCGCTCGCCCCTATCGATGTGTTTGAGATCGTCTGGTCGCTGAATCATCTGCGCCTCGCCGGGGCGATCACCTCTGATCACCCAGTCGTCCAGCAGATTCTTGCCTATCTCTGGGGGCGCTGGTCGCCGGAGCGGGGAATCTGCCTTGCGACGCATTTCCCTGTCCCCGACGTGGACGATACCGCCGCCGCCTATACCCTGCTGCGCTGGGGCAGTTATTCGCCCAACGCCGGCGCGTTTGCCTTCTTCGAAGTGGGCGATCACTTCGTCACCTTCCATGGTGAGACCGATCCCTCGCTGAGCGCCAATGCGCGGCTGCTGGCGACCCTGCTGGAAAGCGATGATCCTGAAATCGATCACAGGTGGGTGGACAAGCTGACGAAATTCCTGCGCGAACAGGATGTGACCGGCTCGTTCTGGTGGGATAAATGGCATGCGTCGCCGTACTATGTCAGCGGCTTTTCGCTGCCGGCGCTGAGCGGTTTTGACGACAATCTCGCCCGGTCGCGCCTGAACTGGATGCTCAATACTCAGCGCGACGATGGCGGATGGGGCTATCTGGGCAGTTCGAGCCCGGAAGAAACGGCGTACTGCCTGGAAGCGCTGCTGTTCTGGCGGGAGCGGGTGGAGCTGATCGACATCGCCCAGATCGACGAGGCTGCGGGCTACCTGTACGATCATCTGTATGATCTGGAACACCCGGCACTGTGGATCAACAAAGGGCTGTACACACCGACGTATCCGGTGAAAGCGGCGGTCCTGAGCGCGCTGTTTGCCTATGAACGGCACAAATCTTAGGAAAAAAGCATGAGCACACCCACCGGCGAATTCGCGGCAGGGGTTCGCGCGCATTTCCCCGAAGGGCTGACCGGCATCATCTCGATAGGCGGCACGCGCACGAGCTACATCCTGGAACATGACACCGGCGATCCTCCTGGGAAGATTGCCGATCCAGCAGCCTATGCGCGCTTCACCCGCGCCGGCTACGTCAACCTTGCGCGCATGTTCTTCGACCTCGGCGGGCAGAATCTGATCATGCCCGTCCTTTCCTACCAGAGCTTCTACGAACGCGGGCAGGAATATGCCGACCGCTTCGCCCGTCTGGTGATGTGGCTCATCGACGACGAGTTTCAGCGTTTCTACCGCGAAGAGGGCATCGACCCATACTTTCCGGGGCTGGAACCGCTTCAGCGGCTTGCGCCAGAGACGACGGGACGCCAGATCGCCACGGCGTTCACGGCGTTTCAGCAGGCGTGGGCATACCAACCGGGACGGCGCAAACTGATCTGGGAGATCGCGCCGATTCCGCCGCTGACCTTCTGGCAGGCGGTGCAGAGCATGAGCGGCGCCGATCGCGATGCTATGGACCAGGAACTGAGCGGCGAACGCGATATGGAAGCGCTGTTTCAGAAGCTCTTCCGTTTCTACGCCCGCGCCGCCTTCGGCACCGAGATCCCTGAACCGCACTTCTACCTGGGCACCAACCGCAAGGGCGATCTGAAGCTGCGGGCACAGCTGTCTCTGGCGCTGCTGCCCGGCAGAAATGTCCGCCTGTACTACACGCCGTACCCGTCGTTGTTCACCACCCGCGAGACGCTGCAAACGATCCTCGACGACGTAATTCGGGGGCGTGGGCGGCGTTCGCGCCAGAAGGACTACGAAGGACAGATGACGCATGAGATGCTGATCGCCGAGCGGGCACGGGTGGCAGCACTGCGCGCCGACCCGCACAGCACGCTTGGCTTGCTGCACCCTGGTCCGAGCGCCGACGAAGAAGATGAGTGAGCCATGACGGACTACGTGAATTGGATCCTGGATTTCGACGACACCCTGGCGGTGGGTCCAATGACCTGGGCAATCGAGACGCTGCTGCCGGAATTCATGCAGGCGCACAAACTGACCATTGATCCGGCGCTGCGCGGTTCGGCAATCCTGAGGGCGCAGGCGTTTGCCGCCAGAGACGACGCCAACATCGCCCAACTGATCGACGGTTTTGTCGCCGAGGTCGGCTGGAAGGATGCCGAAGTGCTCAAAGCCGATCTTCAGTCGCGCGTGGAATCGGGCTTCACCTACCGCCTCTTCGACGACGCCCTGCCGTTTTTGCAGCAGCTCGCTCAGATGGGGCGGCGGGTGCTGATCATGTCGAACAACAGTCGCGCCCCACAGCTGGCGGTCGAACTGGACATCACCTACTACGTGCAGCGCGTGCTCACCCCGGACCTGTGCTTCGGCTGCTCTCGCAAGCCGGATCGCAGCATGTTCGACTACGTGCGCAACCTGGAGCCGGGGCTGCAAATCGATAACACCATTGTTGTGGGCGACGATCCCTGGTCAGAGGCGGCGTTCGCCACCAACTGCGGACTGCCGTGCATCATCCTTGACCGGCGCGAGCGCTATAAGAATCTGCCGCTGCCGGCGAACACCCGGCGGATCAGGAGTCTGCGCGACCTGATGTAGCCGGCGCGGTGTGGGCGACGCGCAGGCTGTTTTTTTGTGCGGTGATCGTAGCGCAACGTCAAGCTAACCTATTCACGTGAGGATTCGCAGAACTTGGTTCTCCTGCCTATCACAGGGTCCGCAACCTCCGATCTAGAATCTGCGTAAATCTATACAGAAACCACCTCTCCAGGCAGGCGGGAATCATGCTGCCCGACCCAAGAGAGACGGTTCTGGTACGGCTTGCACGCGCGATTCGTCAGCGGTGCGCGGACCACAAGGGGGATGCTTCGATGCAGGAGACGCTGGTACAGGTGCGCGGCTTGAGCAAACAGTTCAAGCGTGATAACGGAGAGACTTTTTTCGCAGTCAAAGACGTGACTCTGGAGATTCGCCGCGGCGAGATCTTCAGCCTTTTGGGACCTAACGGCGCAGGAAAAACCACCACCATCTCGATGATCAGCGGGCTGCTGACGCCCACCCAGGGCGATGCGCTGATCGGCGGAAATTCGATCACCAAAAACCCGCTGGCTGCCAAGAAAATGCTCGGCGTGGTCCCGCAGGAGATCGCTCTCTATCCCACCCTCAGCGCCCGGCAGAACCTCCAATTCTTCGGCAAGATGCACGGCTTGGGGGGTAAAGAACTGGACCGTGCCGTCGATGAGGTCCTCGACCTGATCGATCTGGGCGACCGCGACAGGGACAAGGTCGATAACTTCTCCGGCGGCATGAAGCGGCGGGTGAATATCGGCATCGGCATGCTGCACAAGCCGCAGCTGATCTACATGGACGAGCCGACGGTCGGCATCGACCCGCAGAACCGCCGACGCATCCTCGACACCGTGCTGCGCCTGCGCGACGAACTGAAGATGACCGTGCTGTACACCTCGCACCTGATGGAGGAAGTCCAGGAGATCAGCGACCGGGTGGGCATCATCGATCACGGACAGATGATCGCGCTCGGCACGGTCGGCGAGCTGATCCAGAAGGTGGGCGAGGAAGACCGCCTGATCTTCAAGGTGGGCGAACAGCCCGTCGCGGAGGCGCTGCTGCGGCGCATCGAGAGCGAAGCGGCGACGGCGACCCGCGCGCGGTACGAACGGCGCGAGATCGCCAACAGCGACGCCGGGGCGCTCGCCACCGCCGAAGGCATTCTCACCGTCTATGCCACGCGGGGACGCAAGGCGCTGCCGGACATCATTCGCCTCGCCGACGAGTCCAGTCTGGATATCCTGTCCGTCGAAGTGCGCGAACCCGACCTGGAAGCCGTCTTCCTGCATCTGACCGGGCGCGCCCTGCGCGACTGATCGGTCGAAAAGCGCGTCGTCGCCCGCGTTGGAGCTGCTGAGTCTGATGCCTCGACGATGAGCCATCAAGCCCCAGCTCCCCTCCAGGAACATGGAGAACACCATGCTGCGCAAAATCTGGGTCATTGCCTATAAGGACCTGTACATCACGTTCACCGACCGCAACCTGATCCTGATCATGATCGTCACGCCGCTGGCGCTGGCATCCATCATCGGGTTGGCGTTCGGTGGTTTCATCGGCGGGGGCGGCAGCGACGTCCCCGTCCAGAACATCCCGGTCGCCGTGGTCAACCTCGACCAGGGCGTCGAATTCGGCGGCAGCCCATTGAACCAGGGGCAGACCTTCATCGATCTGCTCGTGCCCCAGGGCGAACCCGACCCCGAAAACGTCCTGCATCAGCTCACCGACGCCGTCGAACTGGAGACAGCGGAAGCGGCGCGCGCCGGGGTCAACGCCGGCGACTATTCAGCGGCGATCATCATCCCGCCAGAATTCACCGCCAGCATCACCACCACGCAGACTCAGACCGAGCTGACGCCGGTGCAGATCGAAGTCTATGCCAGTCCTGCCGCGCCGGTTTCGGCGAGCATCATCCGCAGCATCGTCGAGGGCTTCAGCAACCAGATCGCGATGGGCAGCATCACCATCGCCTCGACCATCGGCGCGCTGACCGAGCGGGCGAGCACCGACCCGCTGTTCGGCTTGCAGTTTGCGGCGGCGGCGGGGGGCGGCGGCTTCAACCCCGACTTCTCCGCCGCCTTCAGCCCGGACGCCGCGCTGATCCGCATCGAACAGCAGAGCGTGACCGGCGAGACGGCGGCATTCAACCCGCTGGTCTCGTTCGGCTCGGCGCAGGCGGTCTTCTTCATGATGTTCACGGCGATGGCTGGCGCGAACAACGTCATGGAAGAGCGGCGCGCCTGGACGCTTCAGCGTCAGATCGTCACGCCGACGCCGCGCATGGTGCTGCTGCTGGGCAAGATGGTCGGCACATTCATCAGCTGCGTGGCGCAGGTGATCATCCTGATCCTGGCGCTGACCCTGGTCGGCAGCCTGATCGCCGGCGAACTTCAGTTCATCTGGGGGACGAATCTCTTCCTGCTGGCGCTGGTGATCCTGTGCGTCTCGCTGGCGGCTTCCGGGGTGGCGGCGCTGGTCGCCGGTCTGGTGCGCACGCCGGAGCAGGGCAACACCATCGGCAGCATCATCTCCATCCTGTTCGGCTTGTTCAGCGGGGCGTTCTTCAGCATTGACGCCGTCCCCGGCGCGAACGTGATCAGCCGGCTGACGGTCAACTACTGGGGCGTCGAAGCCTTCAATAAACTGTCGCAGAACCAGACGGACATCGGCTTGAACCTGCTGGTGCTGCTGATCCTGGGGGCGGTGTTCTTCAGCGCGGGCTTGTTCATCTTCAACCGCCGGCTGAGCGTGTAGAGAGGGGCTTTTGAGCCATGCAGCGCATTCTCGATATTGCCCTCAATGACCTGCGAATCATCTTCAAGGATCGCAGCATCTGGATCAATCTGGTCATCCTGCCGATCGTCATCTCGGTCGCCGTCGGTTATGCCAACGGCGCGGGTTTCACCGGCGGCGGTACGGTCAGTCTGCGCGTGGATGGTTTCGACGCGGACGCCAGCGCCATGTCGGCGCAGTTCCTTGACGCCGTGCGCGCCGGCAACGCCAATCTCGTCCTGTGCCCGATGGATCAGACCGAAGCGGACCTCTGCCAGTTGGGTGACGAGGCGCTGACGGCGGAACTGGCGCAGACCCGACTGGAAGACAAAGTATCGCTGGCGACGCTGGAGATTCCGTCGGGCTTCGGCGCGGCGCTGGCGCGCGGTGAGGCGGTCAGCGTCATCTACCGTTCCAACGAAGACGCCACCGCGCCCAGCTACATCCTGCAGGCGGTGCAGTCGGCGGCGACGCGCCTGAGCGGCGCCCAGATCGCCGTCCAGGTCGGCGGACAGGTCGCCGATTCGCTGTCATTCCTGCAATTCAGCGATGACGCCGACCGCGCCGCCTTCCTGGAGGAAATTCGAGGGCGGGCAGCGGCAGGCTGGGCGGCGGACCTCATCACCGTCGAGACGGTGCAGGCAGCGCTCGATCCTGCCACGACGCAGACGAGCGGGGGTGGCTTTGCGCAGTCGATCCCCGGCATCGCCTCGATGTACGTCATGTTCACCGTGCTGCCCGCCGCTTCCGCCTTCATCCTGGAGCGCAAGAACTGGACGCTTCAGCGGCTCGCCACGCTGCCGATCAGCCGGGCACAGATCCTCGGCGGCAAGCTGCTGGCGCGCTTCGTCATGGGCATGATCCAGTACGCCGTGCTGTTCGGATTCGGGGCGCTCGCCCTGGGCGTCACTTTCGGCAGCCAGCCGCTGACCATGCTGCCGGTGATGATCGCTTACACCGCCTGCGTCACGGCGCTGGCGCTGGCGCTGACCACGTTCATCACCACCGACATGCAGGCGCAGGGGATCACCCTGTTCATGTCGCTGACGCTGGCTCCGCTGGGCGGCGCGTGGTGGCCCCTGGAAATTGTGCCGGAGTGGATGCGGGTCATCGGACATGTTTCACCCATTGCCTGGGCGATGGATGCCTACCGGGAGATCATCTTTTACGGCGGCGGCATCGGCGACGTGATCGTGCCGATCGCGGTGCTGCTGGCGGCGACGGCGGCGCTCTTTGCCATCGGGGTGGCGCGCTTCCGCTTCAGCAAATAGGGCGACCCCACCCTAGTCTCTCGCCTGTGGCTCATCCCCGCCGGTTCAACGGTGCTGATGAGCCACTATCTGCTGCACCGCGATCCGCGCTTCTGGTCAGAGCCGGCGGCGTTCCAGCCGGAGCGGTTCGCGCCGGACGCGCAGGCAGACCGCCCGCGCTACGCCTATTTTCCGTTCGGCGGCGGTCCGCGCCTGTGCATCGGCGAACCCTTCGCCTGGATGGAAGGGGAGCTGCTGTTGGCGTCGGTGTG
>JAEURA010000004.1 GCA_016789005.1 Anaerolineae bacterium | reverse complement strand
CTGCTGCTGCTGGCGGCGGTCGTGCTGGAGCCGCGCCTGCGCCCGACCGCCGACGCCCCGGCGAGGTCGGTCCTGGCGTACGGCGTGCTGCCGGCGATGGTCTTCGTCACCGGCGCGATCATCTACCTGGTGGAGGGGACTTTCCCGCTATGAGCTTCGGCATAGAGCCGCCGTACCAGGCGCTCGATCCGCTGCCGCCGCCGGTGTTTCGCGAGGTCTGGCTGGAGACCGTCTTCGACGAGTACAAGTGGGACCCGCAGATCGGCGATACGGCGGCGCTCTCCAGCTTCGCGCTCCTGCTGCGCGCCGACGCCTGGCGCGAGCTGACCGGGCTTGCCGAACGGCTTGCCGCCGAAGCGCTGGCGGCGGAGGCGGAGCTGCTCGCCCGACCGGAACTGTGCGGCGCGCTCGGTCTGCCGAGGGCGGTCCGGCGGCTGTGGGGCGGGCGCGAGCCGATCCGCATCGGCACGGAACGCGACGTGCGCGTCATCCGCTTCGACTTTCACCACACCACCGAGGGCTGGCGCATCTCTGAAGCCAACATCGACACGCCCTCCGGTTTCGTCGAGTCGGGCGGGTTTTCGCGGCGGATGGCGGCACGCTACCCCGGCACGGTGACCGCCGGCGACCCGGCGGCGGCGCTGGCGCGGGCAGCGGCGGGGCGGCTGGCATCGGGGGCGCTGGTCGCTTTGATCTACGCGACCGCCTACGCCGACGACCGGCAGGTGATGCTGTGCGTCGCCCGCGAGATGCGCCGCCTTGGGCTGCGCGACTGCCTGATTGGTCCGGCGCAGCTGCGCTGGCAGACGGACGGATCGGCGGCACTGATCGCCGACTGGGAGCAGGGGGCGGTGGATTATCTGGTGCGCTTCTTTCCGGGCGAATGGCTGCCCAACCTGCCGCGCCGCAGCGGTTGGGGGCGCTATTTCGATTCCTGCCGCGTGCCCGCCAGCAATCCGCTTTCGGCGATGCTGGTCCAGTCCAAGCGTTTTCCGCTGGTGTGGGACCGGCTGTCCACGCCGATCCCGACCTGGCGGGCGCTCCTGCCGGAGACGCGGGAGGCGGGCGTCGCGCGGCGCGATGCTCAGCCGGCGGGGTGGGTGCTCAAACCGGCGTTCGGACGCGCCGGTGACGGCGTGACGATTCACGGCGTTTCGCCGCGCCGGGAATGGGATCAGGCGCGGCGCAGCGCCCTGCTGCATCCGGGGCACTGGGTGGCGCAGCGGCGCTTCGAGGCGGTCCCCATCGCGGTCAAGGGAGTCGATCACTACCCGACGCTCGGCGTTTACACGGTGGACGGGCGCGCCGCCGGCATCTATGCCCGCATCGCCCGGCAGCCGCTGATCAACCACACCGCCTCCGATGTCGTGGTACTTCTGCCGTCAGAGAGTCCATCCGCTAGGGTATCCAGCTAAGGTAGCAACTATGGCAAGCATGGACGGAAAAGAACTCTTCGCCATCTGGTCGCCGCCGGAGTCGATCTGGTCCGCCTGGGCAAAGCCGGTCGCCTTCACCATCGACAGTTTCACGCCGGTGGAAGTCGGCGGCGAGGGCTTGGCGCTGCCCGATGTTTCTGCCTGGAGCGCCGGCGCGCGGGAGACGGCGCTGATCGTCGATGTGCCGGACGTGCGCTCGGTGATGTTCGGCTTGGCGCTGGCGGAGCGTGGTTTTCGCCCCGTGCCGCTGTTCAACGCCGTCGACTCGCGCAATTCGGTGGTCAAGGTCTCGCCGATTCGCGGTGCGCTGGAAGCCGGCGCAGACCTGCTGCGCAAGATGCGCCTGCCGCCGGATGCGCCGCCCGCCTTCCTGCTCGACAGCAACCGGTTGGAAGGGCGCGCCGAGCCGGGGGAGTTCGACAACCGCTGGGTGGTCTTCCCTCAGGACTTTCCGTCCGGGGCATTCTTGCAGGCGCACGGCATTCGCCGGGTGATCGTGCTGCGCGCGTCGTATTTGCAGCGCGATCTGGTCTGGCTGCTGTCGGTGTGGAAGCGCGGAGGTCTGGAGATCCTCGACGCCGAGGTCCACGATGGAACCGGGACGGAACAGGGCGGCGCGCCCGTCGTGCCCTACGAAGCGGAGCCGCTGAGCCGCTTCAGCCTGATGCGCACCGCCTTCGTCTTCATGCTGCTTGCCTCGCTGGGCTTACGGCGCAGTTCTGCCGGCGGCTTCGGCAGCGCCGTGCCGATTCCCTCGCGCGGGGGGTGACATCCGAGGATGGCGCGAGGTCATGAAGGATCGTCTACGAGGGCGAGGGTGAGCGCCTGGTCCAGCGTCATGGCGCGCCCTTCTGCCCATGCCGCCTGAAATACGGCGGCGTCAAGGTTACCGCGCACCAGCGCCAGATTGCGCTCATACTCCGGTTGATCTCCGACTTGAAGCCCAACGCCCATCATTTGCAGCAGCGCTTCTGCCGCTCCATAGAGCTTGACGGCGCGCTCCGGCTGACCTCTTGCCGCCAGAGTTCCCGCCAGCGGCACCAGATTGGCGACGTTGAGATGATGGTCGTAGGCAAGTTCGAGCGACTTGAGGAGACTCTCCCGAAATAGTTGATGGGCAGCATCCATCTCACCGCGATGCGTGGCGATGAAACCCAGGTTTCCGAGAATCATGCTTTCATGCCGCTGATCGCCGATCTGCCTGGACAGCGCCAATCCCTGCTCATATGCCGGTTTTGCGCGTTCATCATCGCCAACCGCGCGATGCAGCTCCCCCAGGATGCAGAATCCCTGCGCCAGCCCCGGCTTGCAGTCCATGTTCTGAAACAATGCCAGCGCCTCCTCCACAACCGGCACAGCGCGGCGATAGGTCTGGGACTCGCCTATCGCCGCGCCGCCTTGAAACAGCAGCGCCCAGGCATAGACGAGCGGGCTGCCAGCTTCGCGCGCGGAGGCGACCGCCCGCTCCATCATCACGCCTGCCTGTGACCGGTCTAGGGAAACAGAGAACAGGAAACCCGCCGCAGTGTAGATTCTCGCGCGAAGCGCCAGCGGCACGGCGCTCACTGCTGACAACCCTCGCGTCGTCCACGCTGCTCCTTCTGGCAGGCGACCTGACATCGCCCAGAAATCGCGCAGCGCAGCGATCAGCCGCAGACCAAGTTCTTTGTGGTCATCGAGAAATGCATACTCCAGGGCGAGGAGCAGATTTTGATGCTCCATGTTCAGCACGCGCATCCACTGACCGGACCCAGCCCGACGAAGTTCAGATTCGGCGCGTTCCGCCAGGGCGGCGAAATAATCGGCGTGACGCTGGCGCAGAAGGGCTGCTTCTCCTCCGGCGTGAAGCCGTTCCCAGGCATATTCGTGGAGCGTCTCCAGCATAACGAAACGCGGCTCGTCGTCGGCTCCGGGCTGCTGCATGAGCAGGCTCTTGTGGATCAGCGACTCCACCGCTTCCAGCGCGTCCATCTGCAAACCGGGTCCACAAACCGCTTCGATGGCGTCCAGGCTGCGCCCGCCGCGAAAGACTGCGAGTCGGGCGAAGAGTTGTTTCTCCTGTTCGGAAAGCAGGTTGTAGCTCCATTCGATGGTGCTGCGCAGCGTTTGCTGGCGCGGCGGCAGATCGCGAAGCGAACCCGTCAGCGCATCAAGGCGGCTGTCCAGCCGCGCCAGCAAAGCCTGAGGCGTGAGCAGTTTGATGCGCGCTGCCGCCAGTTCGATGGCTAACGGCAGCCCTTCCAGGCGAATGCATATCCTGGCGACGGCAAGCGCGTTCTCATTGGTGATGGCAAAGTCCGCCTTGACCGCGCGCGCCCGCTGCATGAACAAGACAGTCGCTTCACAGGCTTGCAGCGACTGCGGATCGACGTTTTCCAGGAGGGGCAGTTCCAGGGGAGGCACTGCATACTCCTGCTCTCCGTACAGGTGGAGCGGTTCACGGCTGGTCGCCAGGACCGCGAGGCGCGGGGCGGCGGCGAGCAGCTCGGAAATCTGCGGGGCGGCGGCGAGCAGGTGCTCGAAATTGTCCAGGATCAGCAGCAGGTGTTTTTCGCGGAGCGCCTGCTTCAGCGTTTCCAGCGGTGTTCTGGTGGGCGAAGCATTCACCCCGACAGCGCTGATGATGCTGGGTGCGACCTGCCCCGCCTCGGAAAGGGATGCCAGCGGCACAAAAAACGCGCCGTCGCGGAACTGCACGGCGACTTCCTGCGCAGCCTGCAGCGCCAATCGCGTCTTTCCCGTCCCTGGCGTCCCGACCAAGGTCAGCAGGCGCGCTGTCTGCATCTGCTGTTTGATCACCTCCAGGGCATGCCTGCGCCCGATGAACCGCGTCGTCTCCGCAGGGAGGTTATGAAGCGGCGACGGCGCGGATGGGGCAGCGCTCCGATTCTGATCAGCGGGTTGAAAGTCGCGGGCGCGCGCCGCCGCCTGGGTGCGGCTGCTCACGCCGAGGACATCGTAGATTTGGCGGTTGTACCACTTGACCGTGTTGATGCTCATGGACAGATGGTCGGCGATTTCGCGATCCGACAGCCCGTCAGCAAGCAGGCGCAGAATCTCGCTGGAGCGCTGGCTCAACCCTTCGTAACGCGCCGACTGCTTCGCAGAGACCATCCGCTGACTCTCGCCGCCTGCCTGTTCATGGGAAACAGAATCATCGCTATGGATTGGATCATCGTAATCCAGAAATGGCGCGGCTCAAAGCTTTTTCCATCCCCGAAGCCATTCTTTTGATAGGCGACAGCCATTCCAACTTCGCAATATCCTGGGCACAGGCGATCTGGAAAGGGGAGGAATTCAGCATGGGTTCAGCGGCGATTCAAGGCGAGCTGTGGGGACAGGCATCTTCTGATTGGGCGCTGCTTCAGGAGCCAAAACACATCCCTCTCTTTGAGGCGATGCTGGACGCGGGTCAGGTCGGCGGCGGCGCGCATGTTTTTGACGCGGGCTGTGGCGGAGGCGGCGCGAGCGTGATCGCGGTCGAGCGCGGCGCACAGGTGAGCGGTCTGGATGCCGCCGAACCGTTGATCGGGATTGCGCGCAAGCGCGTGCCGTCAGGGGATTTTCGCGTTGGCGATCTTCAAGCACTGCCATTTGAAGATGCAGTTTTTGACGCCGTCATCGCAGCGAATTCGGTACAGTATGCCGGCGACCGGCTGACGGCACTGCGCGAGCTGGGGCGCGTGTGCAAGCCGGAAGGGCGTGTGGTGGTCGGGCTGTTCGGACCGGCGGAGAGAGTGGAATACAGGGCGATCTTCAAAGCGGTGCGCGACGCGCTGCCGGAACCTCCGTCGGGTGATGGACCGTTTGGATTATCCGCGCCCGGCAAGCTGGAGAGTCTGATAGAGGAAGCCGGGCTGACGATCCTGGAGCAGGGCGAGGTAGACTGTCCTTTTTTCTTCCAGGATTTCGACGTCTTCTGGCGGGCGACTGCTTCGGCAGGTCCGCTGCGAGCCGCCCTCCGCGCTGTTGGAGAACCGAAGCTGCGGGCGGCGCTGCAAAAGGCGACGGAGGCGTTTCGCGCCGAGGATGGCAGCGTCAGGATTGCCCCAAATCACTTTAAGTACATCGCTGCGCGCCGGTGGCTCTGAGGACGAGACCGAGGCAGCAAAAAAGCCCCCGCCGCGCCGGCGAGGGCTTTTCGTTATCGTGGAGTCGCGTACGTTTAGTCGGCTGCCGAGGAACCGGGCGCAGCCGCGCCGCTGCCAAAGCTGGTGATGTCCAGGCGCAAACCGGGACTCATGGTCGAGCACATGACCAGCTTCTTGATGTAGATGCCTTTAACGGCGGTGGGCTTGATGCGGTTGAGGGCGTCAAAGACCGCCTGGCTGTTTTCGATCAAACGCTGCGCGTCAAAGCTGGCTTTGCCGACCTGGACATGGACGTTGCCGGTCTTGTCGTTGCGGAATTCCAGACGACCCGCCTTGAGCTCCTGCACGGCGCGCCCCAGGTCCGCCGCTTCCACGACCGTGCCGGTCTTGGGGTTGGGCATCAAGCCGCGCGGACCGAGGATACGACCGATGCGGCTGACCTTCGCCATCATGCTGGGGACGGCGAGGGCGGCGTCGAATTCCAGCCAGTTCTCTTTCTGGATGCGACCGATGATCTCGTCGCTGGCGACGACATCCGCGCCCGCCTGTTCCGCCAGGCGCGTATCTTCACCTTCGGCGAAGATGAGCACGCGCACCGTCTTGCCCAAGCCGTGCGGCATGAGCACTGTGCTGCGCACCTGCTGGTCGCTGTGGCGGGGGTCGATTCCCAGGCGGAAGTGCATCTCAATGGTCTCGTCGAACTTGGCGTTCGCCATCGACTTCACCAGGGTGACCGCTTCCGCCAGGGTATAGGTGCGGTCGTGGTCCACCTGCTTTTCCAGAGCTTTGAAGCGCTTTCCTGCTGCTGCCATAATCACATTCTCCTGTGGTCTGCGGACGCCTGCTGCGTCCTCCCACGCATGCCGGTTTTCGTGAAAAGGTCGGCGGAGGGCTGCGCCGCCGATGCCGCGCCTAATCGACGACGTCGATGCCCATGCTGCGCGCCGTGCCTTCGATCTGCCGCATCAGCGAGTCCATGTCCTTGGTGTTCATGTCCTGCCGTTTGGCTTCGGCGATTTCGGCGACCTGCCGGCGGTTGATCTTGCCGACTTTTTCGGTGTTCGGGCGTTGAGAACCTTTGGACAAGCCGGCTGCCTTCATGATCAGGAAGGTGGTCGGCGGGCTTTTCAGCTCGAACTTGAATGAACCGTCGGTGAAGACGGTGATCTCCGCCGGGATGATTTCCCCGACGCGGGTGGATGTGCGGGCGTTGTACTCTTTGACAAAGCCCATGATGTTGATGCCGTGCTGAGCCAGCGCCGGACCCACCGGGGGCGCAGGGGTCGCCTTGCCCGCCGGAAGTTGTAACGTGACGATTGCCTTGAGTTTCTTTGCCATGACAGCTCCTCGCAGAAGGCGCGGCGACTCGGTGCGCGCCCCCGTGCTTTACGTACGCTCCACTTCGACAAAATCGAGTTCTACAGGCGTGTCGCGCCCGAAGAAGTTGACCATCACGCGCACTTTCGACTTGTCCGGGTCGATAGCCGCGATAACGCCTGGAAAATCGTTGAAGGGTCCGCTGGTAATGCGAACCTTCTGCCCCACCTTGAAATCGTGCTTGATGATGACGCCGGTCGTCGCCATGCGGTCGGTGATCTGCTTGACCTCTTCGGGGCGCAGCGGCGTCGGCTCGTTGCCCATGCCGACGAAGCCGGTCACGCCGGGGGTGTTGCGCACCACGTACCAGGAGTCTTCATCCATGATCATCTCGACCAGGATGTAGCCGGGGAAGACGCGGCGTTCGACCTTGCGGCGCTTGCCGTCCTTGATCTCGACTTCCTCGGCGGTGGGGACGAGGACGTCGAAGATGCGGTCGCGCATGCCCATCGTGGCGATGCGCTGTTCGATGGACTGGCAGACTTTCTTTTCCTGACCGGAATAGCAGTGAACGACGTACCAGTGTTTTTCGGGCGTTCCTGACTTCGGGGCGCTGTCGTCGCTCAGAAAGTCGGGCTGATCTCCATCGTCGGCATCCGCCGCACTGAGATCGAACGGATTCGGATCGTAATCCTCATCCCCGCTGTTCCTGAAATCGTCGCCGAATGCCATTTTTTTCTTCATTTCACTCACAAACCCACTCAATGCCTCGACGAGCTGGCGCTAGGCGCTGGTCCGCCGCCCGTAGGCGCGGGTCACGACGAACCCGACGACGACGGCGACCGCCATGAAGCCGATCAGGATGATCGGGCTGGAAAGCCCCAGACGGAACAATTCGGTGAAGGCGAAGCTGATCAAGCCGAGGGCGAGCGCCGCTGCCACCAGGGTGACGATGACGATGATGCTGAGCCGGCGCAGGTCGTCCTGCGAGGGCCAGGTCACCTTGCGCAGTTCCGACCCGACGCCCTCGAAGTAGCCGCGCAGCCCGCCGATGGTGCGGGTGACGACGTTGCCCGCTTTCTCTTCAGCCTCTTCGACGGCGCGGCGGCTGGGTGTGGCGCGTCCCTTGCCAGCTGCCAGCGTGGTTTCTTCGCTGGCTTCCTGCTCTGCTGCACCTCTGCGAGGGCGGCGGGCGCGATCCGCTGAAGCGGTCGGCGTGGCTGCGGCGGCAGGACGGCGGCGCGGTCGGCGCGGCTGTGCTTCGCTCATCGTCTTGTCGGAATCGGACGCCATATTCCTGATCTCCTTCACCGTATCGCCGGGTGGGCTGGCAAAAACGAGCTTTTCTCTATCAAAAAGACACCGCCTCGCGGGCGGTGTCTTCCGTTTTACAGGGGCACTAGGACTCGAACCCAGACAAACGCTTTTGGAGAGCGTTGTGCTGCCATTACACCATGCCCCTATTTTGAACGCCTCGCCGGTTTATTGTACAACCAGCGGCGCGTTCGGGTCAACGCACAATTGCGCGGGGGTGCATTTCAGATTATTGGGGATACCGGCGGACAACGCGGGCGTTGTCCCTACAAAATGGTCCTCCGTAGGGACGATACCTGCATCGTCCGTTGAAGTACCCAAAATATTGAAATGCACCCATTGCGCGGGCAACAACGCGAAGCCGTCTGTGATCTTCAGACAGCCGCCGTCTGTGCTGGAGAGTCTATTTCGTCTCGCGGTAGACGACGTGCCGGCGCACCAGCGGGTCGTATTTCTTGATTTCCAGACGCGCCTGATCGTTGCGCTTGTTCTTCTGCGTGTAATACATGTGCCCGCTCTCGGTGGAGCGCAGCTTGACCAGTACGCGATTGCCTTTTTTCGCCATGACCTGACCTGCTCTGTAGCTAGTGGGCGGTGAAGCGACCGCCGCAGCGAACCTGGTGAATAAAAAGAGCCTTTGATGGGACTTGAACCCATGACCTCACCCTTACCAAGGGTGTGCTCTACCGGCTGAGCTACAAAGGCGCTTTACAAGTGGGCCGGGCAGGACTCGAACCTGCGAAGGCGTTCCGCCAGCGAATTTACAGTCCGCCCCCTTTGCCGCTCGGGACACCGACCCCTCTATTGTGAGGTTCATTTCCCCTCAAGCCACCGAAGGGACTCGAACCCTTAACCATCCGCTTACAAGGCGGATGCTCTGCCATTGAGCTACGGTGGCGTACATAGACATTCTAGCACGCCGCCGAGGGACGCATCAAGCGCGAACCCGACAGAGTGCGCATAGTGTATATGAGGGGCGGCGGGGTTGTCAATCCGTTCTTGGGGCGGGATGATCGGTCTCCAGCAGCCGTCAGCCGGTCAGATGGCGCTTCGCCTCTTCCAGGGATACCCCTGTCTTCTGAACGTAGAGCTTGATCGCTTCGATTGTCTTTCCCCGGCGAACCATCTCGCGCAGTTTTTCCTCAAACTCGTCAGCGGGTGGCTGATAGGTCAGGTTCAGGTGCTTCATCAGAAAAGCGACCTGTGCCTCCAGCTCCAGAACACGGTTGCGCAAGGCGTCATATTCACTGAGATCGACGGGTCCCATGCTTGGCATTGGTTTGACTCCTCAAATGGATAGGTGAAATCAGGCGCACATGATTTCGGTGGATGGCGGCAGGGCGATTTTTCCGATCGCCCTGCCGCTTCATTTTACTCGTTCTACCGGATTGGGTAGTTTCTCTCAGACCTCATCCCCCGACCCCTTCTCCATGTGGAGAAGGGGTGTAGAACAGCGCATGTGTTTCGGCAAGTCCCTCTCATTGGGAGAGGGACTTGGATACCATCTTGAATGTCAAGGGGTGAGGTCAGGGTTACAAAACGGATGACCACCAAATTCGGTAGAACCAGTCATATTACGCTCTGTGCCCTATTAATCCCCAACCTGCGGCGGCATGAAGAAGTTCAGGCTGCCGATCATTGTGTCGAAGACCGCCCCGGCTTCATCCGCCAGCGCTTCCGGCGTGTCCAGGTCGACCAGGAAGCCCGTCTCCAGGTCCGGCACGTAGATCGCCAGCAGTGCGCCGATGTGCGGATCGCCATCGACCGTGAAGTCGTAGGGGAGGATCGTCCCGTCGTAGCCCCAGAGGGTCACGGCTTCCTCGTTGGCGGGGTCATAGACGACCGTTTCGACGGCATCGAGGTAGCTGTAGGCGGCATCGAGGATGTCGTCGCTGGAGGCGGCGTCGTATGCCGTGACGTAGATGTTGATGGCGGACTCGGCATCGCTGATGATGGTCTGGGCGCTGCCGTCCTCGCTGACGATGTAGACCGGCGCGGGCCACTCCCAGGGATACAGGAAGTTCAAGCCCAGGTCGATGTCGGTATAACCGCGATAGGCGATGTCCAGCGCTTCGTTATCGACGGTGATCGTCGTGTCGTCGATGTAGACGTTGCCGGCGATGTCTTCGACGCGGATGGTGAACAGGTAGCTGCCCGATACGGCAGGTTCGAAGTGGTAGGTGAACGGCTCGTCGCCGAAGGTCAGCGGTTGATAATCTGCCGGGATCAGCTGCAGGCTGCCCTCGGCATCGTAGAAGCGCCAGGTCGGCAGGAATTGATCGCCGGCGCTGGGGCTGATGTTGAACGGCGCGGAACCGGTCTCAGAGACGCCCCAGACGCTCGCCACCGCCTGCGTTTCGATGTCGAAGATCAGGTAAGCGGTGACGATCTCACCATCCGAGTAGATGTACTGTCCGCTGACGATCTGGACGTCCGGGTCGCCCCGGTCGCTGATCAGCAGGGTGGGGATGAAGACCACGCCGTCGGTGACGACCGGCATTTCGACGCCCCAGGCGAACTGGTTAGTCTGCGGTCCGTCGGGGAAGGAGATGATCGACTCGCCGCTTTCGGTCACTTCTGCCGATTCCAGGGGAGATTGATCGAGCGTGATCAGCGTGCCGTCGTCCAGCTGGAGCGCGGCGGAGAAGCTGACCTCCAGGATGTCGATGCCGTTGGTGTCGAAGACCACCACGGGCGGCTGATGGATGCTGACCACGTCGCCGGGATAGACGCCCTGGATCGAAATGACCTGGTCGGCACTCAGGCTGCCCGGCGGCACGGCGGCAGCCGCTTCGCCGTAGAAGGTGTTCAGGAAGCTCTGCCATTCGCCCATGTACGCCACTTCCTGCGGGTAGTTCGCGCCATAGCCGGCGTACACCAAGGCGTTGCGGGGGAAGTAGACCGCCAGCCCGTTGCCCTTCGCCAGCGCCTCGCTCTCCTGGCGGTGCAGGGTCACGTTTTGCGCCGCCTGGATCAGCGCCGCCGCCGCCTGGTCAAGCTCGGCGTTGGTGGAAAGATCGCTGAGCAGCGTCAGGAAGTGGATCAGATCGATGGACGAAAAGGCATCCAGTTCGTCGGGCGTCCTGCCGCCGAACGCCTGGGTGTTGTTGCGGGCGTCGCCGACGGCGCGCAGGATGTCGGCGCTGTTGCCCGCCGCAACCTCGACAAAACTGGACAGCGCGGCGTCGAGTTCGGCGGCGCGCGACAGGTCGAAGAGGTTCAGGTCGAACAGGTCCTCCCTGCCGGCAAAGGGTTCTACGGCGTAGGAGTAATGATAATCATCGACGATCCACCGCCCCAGTTCTTCGGGAGTCATCGCCGGGTTCTGTGTCAGGCGCGGCAGGATGAAGAAGTAGGGCCAGCCAAAACCCGGTTCCGTCTCTTCGGAAAGGACGGCATAGTCGGCGAACGGCGCGAGCAGGCGCAGCACCTCCACCTGCGCCATCAGGCAGGCGTCGAAGCCGATCAGGTCGAACCGGCGACCCAGCGCCCCGGTGATCTCGCTCAGCGCCGCGTCCAGCTCCGGCATGGTGAGCTGATCGTTGTCATCCGTCTGGTCCCAGCCGATGCCCGTCCAGCCGCCGCCGTGATCCGACAGGACCAGGGCGTAGCGTTCGGCAGGGAAGTTCGCCGCCGCCCACAGGGCGAAATCGACCAGTGAAGCCGGGTCGCCCATGTTGACCTCGCCGAGCGATTCCAGCACCGGCGAAGCGACGAGTTCTACGTTTTCGTCCTTCTGGAGCAGGAAGCGGCGCGTATCCGTCCAGGACGGGTCTTCTTCGGTACGGTCCACCTGCGCCACAAAGTTGACATCGGCGGTGCTGCCGACCCATTCGATCTCGTTGACATCCAGGACCATCGGCGCTTCGATGTCGCTGGTGTCGGCAGTGAGGTAGAACATGATGGTCCATGCCGCAGTATTCTGGGCTGCGGCGGGCGCGATGATGCCGACGGCGGCGAGCGCCAGCAGCACGACAGCGAAGAGACGGCGACGTACGATTCCCCCAAGCATGGAAAGCCTCTCCTAAAGTCTTTTGATGAAGTGTGAATTTTTGGAGCAACTCTGATCATATGCCGGAATCAAGAAAAAGCGCCCCCAGTCTTTCGACCAGGGGCGCATTTCAGATTATTGGGGATACGGGCGGACAACGCCCGCGTTGTCCCAAAATGTACCTCCGTAGGGACGATGCAGGCATCGTCCTCGACCAGGGGCGCTTTTTCGCTTTCAGGCATTTGCCCGGCTCATTTGGGCAGATGCTCATGCGTTCGGGTCAGGTACGCGCCGAACAGCATATACACGCCGATGGCGACCACCGCCAGCGGCACAACCACCGTGATCAACTGCTGCGACAGCCCCAGCCCGGTGCCCAGGAACGCCAGCCCGATGAACCAGAGGATTCCGCCGGGGATGAGCAGCTCCCGCTGGTGGGTGGTGAAGTAGGCGACGATGAAGGGCAGCCCGATCACGATCAGCGTATAGCCAGGGACCAAGCCGCCGTCGTCCCCCTGGCGCTCGGACAGGAAGAGGATGGGGATGATCGCGGCGAGGATGTACGCCACGAGCAGGAAGCCCCACTGGCTGCGGTGAGTCCACCAGGCGGCGAGGAACGGCAGGGCGACGCCCGACAGGACCAGCACGGGCATCCAGAAACCGTCCAGTTTGGCTTGCGACGCCGCGAAGATGACGACGGCGGACGCGCCGGTCACGTAGGCGCAGATGACCGCCCAGAGTTCTCGTTCCAACATATAGACCCATGTAAAGACGACCGCCGCCACCGCCAAGCCGATGATCCACATCCAGGCGGCGGCGTCGCTCCCGATAGTCGTGTTGACCAGCGCCATGATCCCCAGCGCGATGATTGCCACGCCGCCGATCAGACGCTTCCGCTGTTCACGATCCTGCAACATGTGCGCACCCTCCTTGCGGACAAACCCGCTCGCTGTCCGATTCTTCGGTGCGGACCGAAGCCGGGAGGGACTGGGTGGAGGCTGTGCAAGGGGGACGCGGAGTCCGGGGTTCGGTCGCTGCATCGAACGCATCGGCAGCAGTTTGATCTCATTATGCGCGTTCGGATTCGAGCGGGGTAGGTCCAAGGCGAGGAGTCAGACAAGATGAGAATGACGGGGGATGGTACTGCACGTCCTGTTATGTCAGCACTCACCTCACCGCGCTTTCCGCCGCGAATTCCCCATCCGTCACATCTTCCAGCAGCCCGCTGCCCTCCACGATCAACTCGACGATTCTCCGTATCTGCTCCTGCGTCGCCGGCGGCGTGCTCAAATACAGCCGCTCCATCGCATACGTGATCGCCTCGTTCTGCCGCGCCGCCCGGATGATCAGCAGCGCCCCGCCCACCCCGCCGGTCAGCCCCACCGTCAGCACGATGCCGATCAGCGCTGCCAGCCCCTGCCAGGTGATGGCGATGATCTCGCCGTCCGCCGCTGCTTCCTGCGCCGCAGCCGCCGGCGCAGCCCACAAAAGCGCCAGCATCACCGCCAGCGCCATCCACATCCCACGCTTCATGCCCCGCTCCTTTTCTCTTCCCTCAGTCCTCAGAAAATAGGAATGAGGAATGAGAAGCGAAAGGGATGAGGAAAAGCAGAGCGTCGCCCTTCATCCCTCATCCCTCATGCCTCATCCCTCTTCTCTACCGCTCCCCCCGCACCTCCAGCGTCCCTGTCACCAGCGGCGGAGGCGTCCGCCCGCTCGGCGAAAGCTCCGCCACCACCTCATACGGATACACCCCCACCGCCAGCGCCGCCGTCTCCGCCGCCGTCAGGTCCACCGTGATCGTCCACGCCCCCGCCGATCCCGTCACCGCCGCCGCGAACTGCTCGCCCGCCGCGTCAAAGGTCACACTCGCCCCGGTCAGGTCGAGGGTGCTGCTGCTGGTCCATTCCAGCGCCGTGCCGTCGGCGTCGGCGTAGTCCTTGCCCTGGTAGAGCGTGACGCGCCCGCTGGCGGCGGCGACCGGAGCCGTCACCCCGACCTCCGCCGAGCCGATCCGCCCCAGTTGATAGCCCGCCGTCCCCGCCGCATAACTGCCCGGCACGTCGTTCAGCAGGGGGTCAGACGCCGCGCCCGCCGCGTTGATCTTCTGCCCGATGCTGCCGGCGTCGTTGTAATCCGCCGCCGCCGCGTCCAGGACCGCCGCCGCCGTCGCCGCCGCCCCCAGCGGAGCCGTGTAGGCGCTGGCGTCCAGCTTGTCGCCGATGGGGTCGTTCAGGTTTTCCACGCCCGCCGTGCCCACCGTCCACAGCGCCGGCAGATGCTTCTGGTCCACCGTGCTGTCGCTGGTCTTGAAGACGGCGGTATACAGCGCCTCGCTGGTCACGCTGCCCGAAGCCAGGGCATAGCTGTACAAGCCGCCGCCGACCTCCGTCACCGCCCCGTCGCTGATCACGCTCGTGCTTCCGCGCCGCACGTCAACAGTGACGGTCAGCCCGGTCTTGCCGACCCCGCTGGCGGTGTAGAAGGCGAGGAAGGTGAGGGCGTTGCTGATTTGCTCGATCATGGCGTTCGCCTTTCTTCGGCAGGAATGAGGAATGAGAAGGGAAAGGGATGAGAAAAGACAGAGCGCCGCCCTTCATTCCTCATCTCTCATCTCTTCTTCGGCAGGAATGAGGAATGAGAAGGGAAAGGAATGAGAAAAGACAGAGCGCCGCCCTTCATTCCTCATCCCTCATCTCTTCTTCGGCAGGAATGAGGAATGAGAAGGGAAAGGGATGAGAAAAGACAGAGCGCCGCCCTTCATTCCTCATCTCTCGTTCCTCATCCCTCATCTCTTCTTCGGCAGGAATGAGGAATGAGAAGGGAAAGGGATGAGAAAAGACAGAGCGCCGCCCTTCATTCCTCATCTCTCGTTCCTCATCCCTTGTTCTTGTCCTTGCCCTTCATTCCTCATTCCTCATTCCTTCTCTCTTGTCCTTGTCCTTCATTCCTCATTCCTCATTCCTCATCCCTAGCCCTTCATCCCTCATCCCTTTTCTCGTCACCCCACCGCCGCCTCGACCAGGTCGCGCAGCATCTCTTCCGCCGCCAGCACGGCGTTCTGCGCCGCGCCCACCGCCGCCGCCGCCTCCTGCGCCGTCTGCTCCTGCGCCGCCTGGGCAGCCGCCAACGCGCCGCGCGCCTGTGCCACGCCCACCTGCGCCACGAACATCTGCATCATCACGCCGAACTGCGCCTTGCTGATGCCCAAACCATTGAGCACGTCTACCACGTCTTGCGAAGTCAACATGTCTTGTCTCCTCTATCCAGAATCAGGTCCCATTTCGCTTCAGCGGGCGAGCCGGCGGCTCGCCCCTACACCCACCCCGCCGCCGTGTCTTCCTCCCCTCTCCCCTTGTGGGAGAGGGGTCGGGGGTGAGGGGGCAGGGGTGTCGGGGGTGAGGGGGCGAGCAAGCTCGCCTGGGGGTGAGGTCACGCCGCCACCGCCAAATCTGCCACCGCCGCCGCGCTCAGCGCCGTCGAAAACACCGCCGCGTGCGCCATCGCCCCGCTCCAGCCGTTCGCCGGGCTGGAGACGCTGGACGCGCCGAGCAGGTTCAGGTTGGAATTCATCCCGCCCGTCCCGGTGAGCGGTGACAGCGGCGTGAGCAGAGGCGCTGCCGCCACGCCGTTGAAGTAGGGCACGCCGGCGTCGGTATCGGCGTCCCAGGTGAAGGCGTAATGCACCCAGCCGGTGCTGCTCACCCCCACGTCGCGGAACTTCGTGCCGCTGCCCGTCGCCTCGTAGATGGTGCGGATGGTGTTGGCGGTCGTCAGCTTGTAGATGGCGATCTGGTTGGACGACCCGTTCAGGCGGTACAGCCCCAGATAGCGCAGCGTGCTGTCCGTCCAGACGCCGGCGCTGGCAGCCTTAAACCAGAACATGACCGTCCCGCGCACCCAGGGGAACGCCGCCGAATAGCCCGCGCTGTACAGGTTGATGAAATCGTTCGTCCCGTCGAAGCTCGGCGCGGCTTTGCCATCGGGACCGGTCGCCCCGTTCAGCGTCACGCCGCCATAGGCTGCGTTGTAGCCGTTGCCGCTGCTGTCCGCCGCCGCTGATCCGCTCAGTTCGTCCAGCTTCCAGTAGGCGAGCGGGCTGTAACTCAGCACCTTGCCGGCGTAAGTGCGCCGCGCTCCAGCAGCTGCCAGCACCGCGCCCAGCATCCCGCGCCCGCCGAGCGGTCCACCGATCATCGCAGCACCTCCGCAACCACGCCGATCACCACCGCTGCCAAGCCCGCCCGCGTCCAGCGCACCTCACGCCCCACGTCCGCCCGGTTGCCGGCTGCCAGGCACAGCGCCGCCAGCACCAGCCCGACCACGATCATCATGGCGTCTCCCCCTTCTCCACACTTGCCCTCACTCCCCTCTCCCTTGGAGAGGGGTCGGGGGTGAGGTCATCAACTCCCCGAACGCCTGCGACATCGACCACAGCGCCCGCGCCGCCGCGACCACCGGCTCGCTCTTTTTGAGGCGCGCATCCAGGTCGGCAATCAGCGTCTCACTGTCTTTGAGCTCCTGCTCAAGCGCCGCCTGTTCCGCCGTCAGCGTCTCGATCTGCCGGTCGCGCTCAACGATCTTCCCGTCCAGCGCAGTGATCTCGCCATCCCGCGCCGCGATCATCGCATTGGCGACTTTCAGCGCCGCCTCCAGTTCCGCAATCCTCGCCATATCCTCCCCCTCGCCTCCCTCCTCACGCCACACCGCGATCTCCGCCCGCAGCGGGGTGATCGATGGCGCGCTGCCACTCCATCCTACCGGGTTCGGCGGGGGATAAAGCACCTTCGCCCCTGCCGGGATCGTCGCCCCCGCCGGCTCGTAGGCGAAGACCAGCGTCGCGTTCTTCTCCGGGATGACATATTCCCGCCGCGCTGCCGGGAATTCGGCGAGGGGGTGCAGGGCAGTGTCCCACCCGTTGACCACACCCGGCAGCGTATCGGCGAAGACCCGGTTGCGCCGCACCGTCGGGTTGACATAGGCATCGGGCGCAGAGGCTTTCCAGCCATATGCCCCGCTGCCAGGGGGGACCACGATGTCGTTGTCTTCGACGACCAGGTCATCGCCCGGTCGAAAGTCGAGATTGCCGATCACCAGGTTGCGCCGGAAGGTCACCCGCCGGTTGCGCCCCAGATAGCCGAGCATCACCGTGCCGACGAACACGCAGTCTTCGATGACCACGTCCTCCACGCCCTGATAGCGCCCGCCGACGATCACCGCCCCGTCCCGGTTCAGATCGCCAATCGAGATGGTCTTGCGCACGGTGTAGCCGCTGATCTTGTTCGGCTCGCCGACGCGCGACTCGCCGTAAATCTTCCACGCCAGGCTGAACCCGGCGATGAAGGCGCAGCGGTCGATGCTTTTCACGCCGGCAGTGCCGTAATTCTGAGTGTACAAGCCGTGCCCGTGCCCCCGGTCGGTGGACTGCCAGCCGACGTTGTAGACCGTCAGGTCGTAAAGCGACCCCAGGCGGGGGTGTTCCAGATTACCCGCCCACCAGCCGACGTTGTGCACGTCGTGGATGACGGCGTGGCGCACATCCGCCCCCAGATCGACCGGGACGCCGTCAATGTCGATGGTCAGGCTGCCCGGCACGCGCGAGGTGCGCTCCAGCGCCGGCGCGTAGACCTCGGCATCGACCAGAGGATCGGGCACTCTGTCGCCTTCTTTAAGCTCAACCTTTTGCATGTCACCCCTCCCCAGACTTGGCAGAAATAGTGTTCTGCCCGCCCACCATCATCGGCAGCGCCAGCAGCCCGATAGGCAGCCACAAGCGCACTTCGTCCCAATAGCCGAACACCAGCACCGCCGCCGCATAGGGCAGCCCAATGATCGCCAGCCGCCGCCGTGCTGCCGGCGGCGAACTGCGCCATCCCAGCGCCGCCAGTGCCACAAAGGGCAGCAGCGCCGCATGATTCAGCAGCGCCGGCAGCATGTGAGACGGCGACAAATTCGCCTGCAAAATGTCCAGGACGTTTTGCCCATCCGTCCCTAGCCCCAGCGCCACCCGCAGCGCCGCCATTGTGGAAATCCAGGCGAACAGCGCGAGTTTGCTGTGACGCTGCGCAGAAACGGCAGCCATCAGCAGCAAAAGCCCTGTCGTCTCGCGGTTGATCGTCCCTACAATCACCAGCAGTGCATAGCCAATGCTGGGCGACTTGCCTTGCAGATACAAAAGCCCCAGCGCCAGCAGCCCCAGTTCAATGAGGCTGTACAACGCTGTCCCGTACATGTAGTAGCCGATCAACATCATCGCCGCCAGCAGCACCACGCCGACCAGCGCCTGCCGCTCGCCGACCTCTCTTTCCAGCCAAAGCCAGCCGATCACCCATACCGCCGGTGCGACAGCGAAATGCGCCAGCGCCATACCCATCCGCGCGTCGCCCGGCATCGCTTCAGCCAGGAATGTTGCCAGCAGTCGGAATCGAAAGGGGGCAGGCGCGGCTCCCTGCACGGTCAGGGTGTGCATCGCATCACACCATACCTCGCACAGCGGCTGTGCGTAGTACACGTAGCCGAGCGCAACCAGCAGCCCAGCCGCCGCCGATGCGATCAGGAACCCAGCACGACGCATCATCATCCTCCCGTGAACGGATTAATCCCTGCCCCTTCGACGTAACTATAATCCATGCGCCCTGTCCCTGTCCCTGCCTGCCGCCGCAGATACGTTACGTAGGGCAGGGGTTCTCAAACGGGTCGTTGCCTGTCCCCTCCAGGCAGAAATCAAACGCCCATGCCGACCCGCCCGGTATCCAGGGCGTCTGGCTGTAAATGTAAAAAACCAGGTTAAGCAGCCCGGATACGCCTGTTGCGTGTGTTTCGGCACGTGCATTTACCGTATCTGACAGTGTGACATTTTCACCGACGCCAAAATTCACCTGACAGACGGTGTTACTGTGGTACGGCGATGCATCTACGCTGAGGATCATGGACCTCAAGAGAGAGCCAGGGGGAACAGCGATTGTTCGCGTAATCATAGCACTGGCGTTCGGGTTCTCCGCCTTTTCCAGATCGATCCCGCCAGCGCTTAGAGTACCCGCGAGCATGGACCACCCCAGTAATCCATTCGTCGAATTGATGTTGAACCAACGCGCCCATGTGTTGCCAAAGATCACGGGTGTGTAGGTCTGTCCCGGTTCGTCGGAGTTGTCGGATACCCATATTTCACATTCGTCATTCGCCCCGACATCGCCCCGTTCAGGCGATAGTCCTAAAATGATCGTCTCGTTTGCGTCCGCGCCTGCCGTTGTCGTCACCGTCACGGTTTGAGTCGCGCCGCTGGTTGTGCCCGCCGGGAAGGTCACCGTCGTCGTGTTCAGCGTGTAATCATCCCCTCCGCCGGTCGCCGTTCCAGCGGTCGTGATTGCAACCGTGAGATCGGTGGCTAATTCGGCATCGGCGAACGTGATCTCAACATCTACCTGAACCACGCAGTCGGCAAAAGTCACAGCGCTGGCATCCACAAATTGGACGACTGTTACGCAGCCGCAGTCCCCCGAACAGTCCGCCGTCGATGCCGTCAGCATCGACAAGCCCACCGCCCGCGTCAGCCCATCCGCGCCGAGGATCGTCACGAGGTCTTCCAGCAGGTCATACGGCACGCCGGCGAACGCCGCCAGGTAGGCGATCAGGACCGGGATGTCGCTGGCATAGAACCGCCCATCCCCGCTCGAATTCCCGCAGTACAGGCTGCACTGCAAGTCGCCGTACACCGTCGTCGTGAACGCCGCGTTGATCGCCGTGTCGTCTGCATACTCCTCGACGATCGCCAGCGCCAGCGCGTTGATCAAGTTCTGGTCGGCGTCCGGCTCCGCCAGGTGGATCGCCGCCGTCAGCGCCGCCGTCACCGCGATCAGCCCGCCTGCCCGCGCGTCCGCCGCCTGCTGCATGATGTAATCGACGTACTCCACCAGCCGCGCCGCCACCACACACAGCAGGTCCTCGCCGCCGTCCGGCGTCACCTCGACCTCCGTCGCGCTCTGCCCGCCCCCGCCGATCACGCACCAGTACGTCCCATCCCAGAACAGCACCAGCCGGTGATGGATGTCGTTCAGCAGGATGTCGCCGCCGCCCGTCCAGATATTCCCCGTCAGGTGACGCACCGTCACCGTCCGCGCCGCGCTGGCGATGTTGAGGATCATCACGTACCCGACCTCCGCGCCGGTCGCCGTGATGGTGTCCAGGTCATCCGTCGCGGCGCTCGCCTGCGTGTCGATGGTCGCCGCCCCGCTCGTCCACGTGATCGCCCCGGACGCGATGGTCTTCGCGGCAGAGGTTTGCTGCCAGTCCATCTGCCCCTGGTCGATGGTCTGGTTTGTCGCGTTGTACTTGATCGGGTTTGGCATAAGTCCCCTTTACGTTGTAGAAGGAATGAGGGATGAGGGATGAGGGATGAGAAAAACGAAAGGACTGAAGAGAGAGAAGGGCTGAGCGAAGGACCCAGACCGGTTCACATCAACCGAGAGCTGATAGAAAGCTGTTTCCCTCATTCCTCATTCCTTCTCTCTTGCCCTTCATTCCTCATCCCTCATTCCTCATTCCTTCTTTCTTCTTCGGCAGGAATGAGGAATGAGAAGGGAAAGGAATGAGAAAAGACAGAGTTCCGCCCTTCATCTCTTGCCCTTCATTCCTCATTCCTCATCTCTCATTCCTTCTCTCTTGCCCTTGCCCTTCATTCCTCATCCCTCAGTCCTCATTCCTTCTCTCTTGCCCTTGCCCTTCATTCCTCATCCCTCAGTCCTCATTCCTTCTCTCTTACGTCACCGCTATCGCCTGGATCGTCTTGTACAGGTCGATGGAGAACTCCACCTCGCCCTGCCCGCTGTCACACGTCAGCTTGATCTCGAACTCCTGCTGGATGTTCCCCGCCGCTTCCGCCTCGATAGCCGCCGTGATGTCCAGGTCGATGGTCGCCGCCCCGCCGCCCACTGCCCAGGGTCCGCTCAGGCTCGCCGTGTAATCCGTGCCGTTCACGAACAGGCGCAGCGTGTCCGGCGTCGCCGTGTCGCTGTGCAGCCCGTACTCGATGCCGATGAAATCCTCGTCCGTCTCCGTCCCGGTCTGAAGGCTGAACGCCGCGCTCTCGATGCTCAGCGGCATCAGCCCATACGCCGACGCATCGCTGGCGCTGTCGTACAGCGTCACCTGCCGCCAGTAGTACGTCCGGTCCACCCCGTCGTTCGTCATGATCGTGTGCCGGTGCGTCGTGTTCGCCACATCCGGCAGCACCGTCGCCACGAACGGACCCGTCTTGATGCGCAGCAGCGCCCGGTTCAACCGCTGCACCGCGTTCGTGAAGCGCACCGGCACAATCGCCGGCGTCGTCGCGTCGATCACCCGGTTGTACACCAGCGGCGCGCCATTGTTGAAGTACGGCTTCACCGTCACGCTGTCGATGCTCAGCGTCTCCAGCGACCCGATCACGATGCGCGCCGCGTCCTGCGCGTGCCGGTCCACGCTCGCCAGCGTCATGTCCAGCGCCGCGCCTTCCACCCCGACGCGCTCCGTGCATTCCATCACCCAGAAGTCGTCGTCCACGTCCAGGTAATGCACCACCTCGCCGTCGCGCACCACCACCCCGTTGTAGACCAGCCGCACCTTGTCGCCGGGGCGGATCGTCGCCCGCACCTTTTTCGCCGTCACCTGGTAGCTGTCGAGCCGCTGGCTGTAGCGCGTCAGCCACGCCGCCGCCTGGTCATAGAGCGCGTTCGCCGC
>JAEURA010000351.1 GCA_016789005.1 Anaerolineae bacterium | reverse complement strand
CTTCCGCCATCCCGGTATGCAAATTGATTGATGGCGAGATGAAACACATCGGGGTTGGTCAGAACATAGTCACTTTTGAGGAGCATAGTCAATAACTGCGTGCGCGAAAAATCGCTCAGCGCCGTTTCAAGCTCCAGGGCGTCCAGTTCCGGCGCGTTGATCAGCCGTCTATCGATGGGACGCCCGCGCCCCCTCCAGTAGTGCGGTGTCCAGTTCGCGAGCAGCATATCTAGCGATCGATTTTGGTCCCGCGCCAGTTCGTTCGTCGGGACCATGGTGAATGTTTGCCAACCCTGAGAGAACAGCATATATTGTCCGGCGAACGATTTGCCATCGCCCGTCATCGCCTGATTGATGACGATGGGAACATCGCTGTGTTCGAGCGTGTGAATGGTCGCCATTTGGTGTGCCATCATGCGCCAGTTGCCCGGAAATTGTCCTGAATGGATACCTGCTACATGCATCTCATCATCTGACGCAAGTCGCGAGTCCACAGCCATTAAGTACAGTGTGAGCATAACCTACTCCCTATAACGCAGCGCTTACTTACAGGGTAGCATAATCCGACCCCCACAAGCGTAGGGGTTTTGTTTTTCGCAAAGGGGATATGTATCAGGTGGGGTGATAATGTGTGTGCAGCGCCTCAATAAGGCGGCGCATCTCCTGCGCCGCCTCGTCACCGCCGATTACCCGGCAGTTTGCTCCGTAATGCAGCAGCTGGCGTAGATCGAAGAAGAGGTTCGTTGACTCGACGTGAACCTCGACCGAGCCGTCGTCACGCCACACCTCGACGCTGTTTTCGAAGTGTTTTGTCACGCCGCCGCGCGCCACCTGGGGCGTCAGCGCGTAGACCAGTTCCCAGGTCTTGTAGCGTCGCCCGTCTGGAACAAATCGGGTAGGCAGCAGACGCGGATTGCCGATTCGTCCCATGCGGAAGCGATCCAGAATCGCCGTTGCCCATAGTTTTCGCCCGGCGGGTCCGCGCGTTTCGACATGACAAGCCTCGAGATAGTAATGCCCACCAACCGCATCAAACAGGTAGCGTCGTGGTTCAACGATGTGCAGCACCTCCGGCTGCCCTTCCGGTTGAGCAGGAGATGTGTATTCGAACTCAAGCTGCTGGTGCTGCCGTATGGCTTCCTGAACCTTCTGCCAGACGATAGGATCGATGATGTCCTTGTCGCGCGCTGAGAGATTTAGCTCCAGCAGACCGCGTTCGCGTTCAACGTCTCTCCATCGACTTCTGGGCAGCACTATCAGCAGCTGGTCGAGAAGCGCTTGAACTTCTTTAGCCATTGGTGTGCTGTCGCTGCGAAAGACGCTGTTCAGAAAGGCAACGCCGCGCAGCGCATCGTCATTCAGGTCTAGCAGGGGACGTTCCACAGTGAGGAGGGTATAGCTGTCATCAGAACGATCATAGGTGATATCGCAGCCGAAGAAACTGCGCAGGCGGCTCCGATCTTCCTCGAATCGCTTGTCCAACGCACCAGCGGATAGTTCGCCATCGCCAAACGCTTCCGCCTTGTCAGCAACAATTTCTCGAAGCTCACTGCCTGATGCCGTGCCGTGCATCAAGCGGAGCAGCAGCGACAGGCAGCGGTCGATGACCTCCCATTGTGAACGTCGTGTGTTGAGTCTGGGTTGATTGCCCATGCTCATTTACCTGTTTATCTTATGGTAGATTGTACTGCTGATCACCCCTGCAACGCTGGGGATGAGAGGACTGAACCGGCTTTAATGGACAGTGAAGCTGTCACGGATGAACGCTTGGGGACGGTCAACGGCGGCGTGCCTGCCTTTGCCGATGGGGTCAGCCTAGCTGTCGGGGATGAAATAGGTATCAAACATGGGCGCACTAGGATTCGAACCTAGAACCTACCAGTTATGAGCCGGCTGCTCTGCCGTTGAGCTATGCGCCCGGATGAGGGAGGAAAAGAAGAAGGAGCGGGTAATCGGATTCGAACCGATGCTAAGACCTTGGAAGGGTCGTGTGCTGCCGCTACACCATACCCGCACACCGCGTTGATTGTACCATGACTCTGGCACAGTCGGGGTGGCCGGATTTGAACCGGCGACCTCTTCGTCCCAAACGAAGCGCGCTGCCAGCTGCGCCACACCCCGCATTCATCACGCATTATAGCAGCACCGTCGAAGGCGCGTAAACGGCTACTTCCTGCGCCGGGGCGGAGGCTCCGGCGTCTTGAAGACGTTGAGCCACTGCTCGACCTCCGCCGGCGACACACGCGGATTGGCAGCGCTGCCCGCGTCCTCCGGTTCGGGTATCTTGCCGGGCGGTGGGGGCGGTGTCTTCGCGCCCACCGCCGTGCCGTGCAGCAGCGGAGCAAATTCGACGCTGCGCAGCGTGCGCACTTTCCGCGCCAGCGCCGCCGCCAGCACCTCGCGATCATTCGACACGACCGTCCACTGTCCCGGATCGCGCAGCGCCTGGATGCGTTCGCGCATGATGCGGTCGGCGTTGGTTCCGGGCGAAGCGAAGATGACTTCCACCGGGGCGGTCGAAAGCTTGGACCAGCCGCCGGGCAGACCAGCGTCGAAGACGACCACGCACTTCTTGCGCGTCCGCGCGCAGAAGCCCATAAGCTTCTGCACCAGCTTCGCCTCGTCGTTTGGATCGTCCAGACGCAGGTCGGGGAGCTGCCCGATCAGATTGTGACCGTCGATAAGAAAGCCCATAAGCGTCGATCTCTAGAACAAAAGTGCAAACCCGGATATAATTGTAGCATCGGAGTGCCCTTGTGCTCCAGCCGCGCGCGCCACGACCAGGATGAACCCGAAATGCAGCTTCGCCTCACCCCGCCGCCGCCCTACGACTTCGCCCATTCGACGGCGGCAGCGCGTTTCCTCTACACCGCCGCGCAGCGCATGTCGGATGGATCGCTGCGGCGGGTGGTTCGCGTCGGCGAGCGGCTGGCGCTGCTGGAATGCCGCGATAACGGACAGGTCGAGTGTCCGGTAATCACGACGCGGGTGCTGGCGGCGGATGGCGAAATCGACCCGGCGCTGCTGGAGGCAAAGGTGTTGGCGCTGATCAACGCCGGTGTCGATCTACACGCCTTCTACCATGCGAACGACGACCCGCCGCTGCGGCAGACGGTCGTTCGGCTGCGCGGACTGCGCGCCCTCGGCGCCGATACGCTCTTCGAGGCGCTGGCGCTGACCATGATCGAGCAGCAGATCACGCTGAAAATGGCGCAGGTGGCGGAGCGCTGGCTGATGTCCTGGGCGGGCGGCTGGCTCGACTATGAGGGGGAGCGCTACTACACCTTTCCAACGCCGGAGCGGCTGGCGAACGCGACGGTGGACGAACTCGCGCCGATGAAGATCACGCGGGTGCGGATGGGACGCCTGATCACCCTGGCGCGGCAGATCACGGCATCGGACGGATCCTTCGAGGCGCTGCGGCAGGTAGACGCCGAGACGCTCTATCCCCGCCTGCGGGCGATCAGCGGGGTCGGACACTGGACGGCGGCGTGGGCGATGATCCGAGGGATCGGGCACTACGCTTATCTGGGGAATGCCGATGTCGCGCTGCGGGCGGCGGTGAATCACTACTATTTCGGGCTGCCGGGGCGCATCGACCGCGACGCGATGGACGCCATCTTTGCGCGTTATGGCGAGCACGGCGGGCTGGCGGCGTTCTACGTGCTGATGCGTTGGGCATTCGAGCGGTATTCGACGAGCCTGTAGGTGGGAGGGAAAAATGGCGAAGGAAGTCCTGTTGAAGACCAAGGCGCAGCTGGAGGCGGCGCTGCCGATGCCGCCCCACGAGATCGATCTCAACTTCAAATTCATGTTCGGCGGCATGGGGGCGTTCGCCAGGGGTAAGATGTTCGCCGCCCTGCTGGGCGAGGATGTGGCGTTCAAACTGCCGCCCGATCAGGTCGAGGACGCCGCTCAGGAAGGCGGGGTTCAGTGGGTGTACGACGACAAAGGCAAGTCGAAACCGATGAGTACCTACATGATCATGCCGCGCCACATCGTCGCCGACCCGGAAAAGTGCGGTTACTGGATGCAGCTCGCCATCGAGTACGTCATCGTGCAGCCGGCACAGAAAACCCGTCCGCGCAAGAAGAAGGCGTAAAGGCGGGCTGCCGCTTCCCTCTTGCAGGTCCAACGAATCGTAGCGGCGAGCCGCCGGCTCGTCCGTTGTACGGTTACGCTTCCATCCAGACGTGCAGCAGGTGATCGGTGCGGCGCAGCGTCCGTCCGCCGAGATCGCCGGTGCCGGCAGGCTGCGCGTCGATGGGGATGAAACGCAGGCGGACGCTGTTCTGCCCAGGGCGTCCGGCGGCGCGCCAGGCGTCGATCATATCGTGCAGCGTCAGGTAGGTATCGGCAGCGCCAAAGTAGCGCACGCGCGGCGGATCGCTCAGCTGGACGAAACAGGCGCTCCCCGGAGCTAGCAGCGCGAATCCGCTGCCTTCGAGTCCGTAGCCGCTGCCCTCGCTGCGATAGCCGGCGATCTGAATATCCATCGGGCGATGCAGCGCCATCCAGGGCAGAAAATTCTGCCACAGTTCGACCCACTGCGGCGGCGTGTCGATGTAGCCCTCTTCGGCGTCATGACTCAACAGGTGAGCGGCGGCGGCGGAGTCCATCGCGGTGTCGGTTTCCAGGAACAGCCCGCTGGGAACGTGGAGCGACAGCGCCTGGGCGAAGCCAACGCCCGATTGATGGGGGACGCGCTGGCGCTGCATCCAGACGAACAGGCACACCCGGTTTTCATCGCTGAGCAGCGTGCCATCGCGCTGCGCCACGAACGCCCCGCTCATCTGGAATCCTTCGATGAACACCGGCGCGACCAGCCTGCCTCCTGGGCGAAGCTGGCGCAGCCAGGTGCGCGGGATATCCCAGACGGCGGCGGTCGCCAGGATGCGATCATAGGCGGCGCGAGGCGCGTAACCCTGCAAGCCATCGCCCTGCACAATGTTGACCGAGGTCATGGCGGCGCGCTGTAGGTTGCTCCGAGCGATCTCCGCCACTTCCGGATCAACTTCGACGCTGGTCACGTGTCCCTGGTCGCCAACGATGTGCTGCATGATGGCGGCGCTGTAACCGCTGCCCGCGCCGATCTCCAGCACGTTATCGCCAGGGCGAAGCTGCAGCTGCTGCAACATCATGGCGACGCACGTCGGCTGGCTGGCGGAACTGGTCACCGTGCCATCCATCGCCCGTTTGAGGGGGAAG
>JAEURA010000344.1 GCA_016789005.1 Anaerolineae bacterium | reverse complement strand
TTCGCGCCGGACAACCTCGACACCTTCGACAGCACCATGGACAAGCTCGCCGTTCAGTGCTACTGCACGGCGGATAACTTCGCCCGCCTGGCACGGGCGCGGGCGCTGGCGGACCAGATGGGATTGAGCGTCACCCAGGTGGCGATGGCATACGTCATGAGCCTGCCGCTGAACGTCTTCGCGCTGGTCGGATGCGGCACGCCAGAGGAATTCCGGGCGAACCTGGCGGCGGCGGAGATCACCCTGCCGCCGGAGACGCTGTCGTGGCTCAACCTGGAGCATGACCGGTCGCCGGTCGGCTGAGATGAAGTTCGGTTGGTTCAGATTTACGGGAGATCTATCTCCAGTTCGTCGAGGATCAAGACTTGAATTGCAGTGACGCGCTTCAAGTCAAGGTCATTGCTCAGAAAAGCATCACACCCTGTTTCAATGGCGATTGCCAGATGCAGCGCATCCGGCGTCTTCAAGTTATGACGCGAGCGCAGTTCAGCGGCAGCAGCGGCGATGCCCGCGCTAACCGGCACACACCGGATTTCTCGGCTGTTGAGGAGAATCGCCCGGTAGTCCGCAACAAGATCGAAGCGTCTCATGCGCAATGGAACAGGCAGCACCTCAGCGAGGGTAATCACCGAACAAACGCCTTCAATGGACGGAGATTTGATGCGCGCAATCACTGCATCCATGCGCGCGATATAATGCGGATGGAGTTCGACGTAGTAGATCAGAGGCGAAGTATCAACATACAGCCGATTCACCGGAGCGAGCGCAGCGCTGATCCTCATGGGCGATGGTTCCATTCGCTGCGGAGTTCGTCAACATAGGTCTGAGCGTCAACACCCTCCCAAATCTCCTTGCCCAGCCCGCGCAGCTCGCTGATACTCCGTTTCGCCGGGGAATCTAATTCATCAGGCAACGTGTCAATAATCAAGGTGATCAATCGCTTGCGCTCCCGAATTGGAAGCCCGCGAATCTCTTGCAGGATCGCTTCAAGCGTCATGACACAAACTCCTTTCTGCAATCACGATTATAGTCGATGCTCCCGATACCAGCCTGTAAACGCACAACAGGGGTGGCGCTGACTGCGTCACCCCTGCGTGGGTTATCGTTCTGGACGGGGCCCGATGGGCAATCTGCCCCCGACATTTGAAAAGACTACACGTAATCGGCGGCGTGGACGACAGCATCCGCTGCCCGCGCGCCGAGCGACTCCCTCAAGAACTGCTTGGCGGCATCGACCCCGACCGCGACCCCGACGCCGGGACCGGTCATCAGCGTGTTCACGCCGATCAATCGCCCCGACACATCGATCATCGGACCGCCGGAGTTGCCCGGACGCAGATGAAGGTCGGCGACGACCCAATCACGGCGCGGCATCTGAAGTTCAGGCAGGTTGCTGCCCACGCCGATCAGGATACCGCCGGTAACGGCATTGGTCACACCCCAGGGATGACCGAGCGCCATCACCCACTGCCCCGGATGCAGATGCCGGGAACTGCCGATCGGGATGGTCGGCAGATCGCGGGCATCGATGGACAGGGCGGCAAGGTCGCGCTCGTCGTCGCGGGCGATCACCGTCGCAGGCAGAACACGCCCATCTTGCAGCGCCACTTGCAGCGATCCCCGCTGGGCGACGTGGGCGTTGGTGAGGATCAAGCCATCGCTGTGCCAGATCGTCCCCGCGCCTGCGCCGCGCGTCGTATCGCGCACCTGCACCACCGACCGCAGCACACCTTCGATAGTGCCCGTTAAGGCTGCGTTGAGCTGCGCGAATACCCCGTTCATCCGCTCAGTTCCGTTCGCCAATGGCAACCTGGACCTCGACCGTCTGACCGCCGCGCACCACGCCCGCCGTGACGGTCTGTCCCACACGGTCGCCGCTCAGCACTGCCATCAGGTCGTCCATCTGGCGGATCGGCTGTCCCGCCATCGTGTAGAGCGTATCGCCGAGCAGCAGCCCGCTCTTTTCCGCTGGGCTGTCCGGCTCGACCGCCGCCAGCAGCAGCCCGGTCTCCTGACCGATCTGTGACGCCAGCCCTGCCGGCAAACGCACCGGCTGCGCACTCACGCCCAGGTAGCCGCGACGCACGCGCCCATGCGCCGCCAGCGCCGCCGCCACCCGCTTGAGGGTTGCCGCCGGAATGGTCAGGCTGACGCCGCGCGCCAGTGACGAGCTGTTCATGCCGAGCATCTGACCGCCCGCGCTGATCAGCGGACCGCCGGAAAAGCCAGGATACATCACAACATCGGTCTGAAGATAAACGTCGACGCGCCCGCCCGCCATCGTGCGCCATTCACCGCTGACGGCGCTGACCACGCCGAGGGTCGCCTGCACATCCGCTTCAGGGCGTCCCAGCGCCAGGACCAGATGTCCCACCTTGATGGCGCTGGTTTCAACCCAGGTCGGCACGGTCAGACTCGCCGTGGTCCGCAGGACGGCGATGTCGGTCGTCGGGTCACGCCCGATGAGCGTGGCATCCACCGTCTCACCGCTCGGCAGCCCGACGCGGATATTCTCGTCGCGTTCGACCCCGTGATTCGAGGTGATGACCAGACCGTCGGCGGACCAGGCAATGCCGGTGGCGGCAAGGCGACGCCGCGCTTCAACGCGAACGATGCTGGCGCTGGCGGTCTGTACTGCACCCGCCAGGTCGTTCGATAGATCTTGAAGAATGCTCATGTTGACGCCTCCATTTTGGGACAGCGTGTGTCCCCCGTCTGACACTATCACTGTAGCGCGGAACGGCGTCAGGAGGAATCGCCTAAGAGGTTGGGGGTGAACCTGCCCGAACGGGCAGGGGTCACAGACTGATCAAGCCCAAACGGGTAGCGCGCACCACCGCTTCAGTACGGCTTTGTGCGCCCAGCTTGGTCAGAATGGCATTGACGTGGAATTTGACGGTGTGTTCGCTGATGCCCAGGCTGCGGGCGATGCTCTTGTTGGGCAGTCCCTCGGCGATCAAGCCGACCACTTCCATCTCGCGGGCAGTCAGCGATTCCGCCAGCGCACCATCGACACCCTGCTCCTCATGCGGATGCAGCGCGGCGGCGACAACAGGGTCGATCACCACCATCCCCTGCGCGACAGCGTGCAGCGCCGCGCACAGCGCTTCGCCCGACGCCGATTGCAGCAGCAGCCCTTTCGCCCCGCTGCCGAGCAGCGCCGGCGCTGCTTCCACCGCTGCGCCCCGGTCGGCAGTCAGCGCCAGCACCAAAGGTCTGCCGCGCAAATCGGCGACTCGCTCGATCATGCCCAGCGGTTCCCATCCCATATCCCAGACGATCACATCGGGGTGATAGACGTTGACCGCATCCAGTAGGTCGATCTCGTCTCCGATACCGCCGACGACTACGATCCCTGCGCCATCCAGCAGGGCAGACATGCCGGCACGTGCCAGCGGGCTGTCGGCGACGATCAGGGTGCGAACCTCACTGATTTCGCTCATGCGAATCGTTCACCTTCATTGGTGGTGCACTATTGCACCATTATGCCGAAGGGAACGTTAGAGCACCATCAGCATTTCGATTCGCCGGAAGGTTTCGACGTATCCGACCTGCTGAAACGCCCCCCAAAAAGGGCTGTCGGCGGCGAGATTTTCGACTTTGGTGTCCATCTGAGGATGCTGGCTGTGCACCGCCGAAAGCAGTTGAGTGGCAACTTCAGGATCGGGAGCGTCCAGGGCAAAATGAGACAGCTGGAACGCTGCCGCCCGATAGACGATCCACCCGCTGCGTCCGTCGGGCATGGCGATTCGCAGTCCGTGCAGCCCGCCGGCGTTTTGCAGCGAAGCGGTATCGTCGATCCACGACGGCGTATCACGGCGCGCAGCGAGACAGGCGTCAATCGCCTCGGCGTCGAGATATTCCACCGACCCGCCAGCAACCGGCGCAGCGATCGGACCGGGCGGGCGACGAATGACCAGCAGGCGACGGTGATCGGCAAAACCGAATTTCAGGAAGAGGCGGTGCGCCGCTTCGTTGCCTTCGATGACTTCCAGCTGAGCGCACGTCGCGCCGCGCTGGCGTGCAGTATTGAGGAGCCGGATGACCATCTCGTGCGCGACGCGATTCCGTCGCTGAGACGGCATGATGCCCAACCGCGTGATCCAGGCGCGTTCTTTGCGCAGCCCTAACATCCCAATGCCGGTCGCCGTGCTGGCGGGGTCTACGGCGACGAAAGAACTGTCCAGCGCAACATCGTAGAAGCGAACGTACTCCTGCATACGCCGTCCATTCATCGGCATAGGCACGATGTAGTCCGTTCGCGCGTCGGAATAGATCTTCGCCAGGCGATCAAAATCGAACGCGGTCGCGGGGATGAACTGTGACTGCGCTGCGAGGTCCGAGGGTTTATCCGCTGCTAACAATTGCTATCCTTCTGCGTTCGCCTGAACCTGGAAATACCGGGCAACCTGCTGCGCAAAGGTACGTGTGTTGATCGGCTTGGTGATCACGCCATCGCATCCGTAAGCTTGCAGCATGGCGTGCGCGGTCTCTTCGGGCCAGGCAGTGAAGGCGACAACGGCTGTCCGCGCCAGATCGGTGCGCTGGCGCAGCACGGCAATGATGGTCTGCCCATCGATGTCTGGAAGTCCCAGGTCTACCAGGACGACATCTGGCTGTACCTCGGCGGCAAGTTCGAGTCCCGCCTCGCCTTCAGACGTGCTCTGGACCTCGTATCCGGCGCGTTCCAGCAGGCGGGTGACCATACGAACGCTGTTCGCATCATCTTCGATGAGAACGATCCTGCGCATTATCGATTTTCCCTCTCTTGTGCAGCGTCAGCTGCCGGCGGCTGTCGATGCGGCATCGCCCAGAAGCGATGCCACCGTCGATAGCAGCATCGACTTGGTGACCGGCTTAGGGAGGTAGTCGTTGCATCCGGCGGCGAGGCAGCGCTCGCGATCACCGTACATGGCATTCGCCGTGAGGGCGACCACCGGGATGTGCTGAAGTTCAGGATTCGCCTTGATGCGCTGCGTCAGTTCAAGCCCGTCAACGTCCGGCAGGTTTACATCCATCAGGATCAGCACGGGGCGCTCTCGCAAAACCGCCTCATGACCGCTTGCACCATCGCTGGCTTCAATGACATGGTATCCTGCTGATCCCAGCATCTTGCGGATCAGGCGGGAGTTCTGTGGATTGTCTTCGATGCAGACTACTTTGGTAGCCATCTCGTCTGTGTGAACCCTATCCCCATTGTGTCCGTCCTTCACATGCTACTCCATTCTCGCTCAATTCAGCGTTGAGATATGCGCCATTTGGCTTATTAACGATCAATCCGGCATATCACCCATCAAGCATCTCGACAGCGATCAGTCGCGATGGATCGGTTCGTCGCCCAGCGTACCGACGATGTGATCAACCAGCTGGCGTGTGTTGTAGCCTCCCTTGGTCCAGACGGACTCGCTGTAGCGCGCCAGCAGGGTGCGATCCTCCTCTGTCAGATTCTTGGCAGAGACGACCACTACCGGAATGCTCATCGTCCCCGGCACGATTTTCAGCTGCTCCAGCAGCGCAAAACCATCCATCTCCGGCATGGTCAGGTCCGCCACGATGAGGTCCGGTTGGTGCTCCTGAGCGAGACGCAGCCCGGCGAACCCATCCTCAGCTTCCAGGATGCGGTACTGCTTGTGCGCCCGCAGCAGGCGGCGGATCAGACGGCGGTCGTTAGGGTTATCATCCACGACAAGGATAGTGGTGACCTGTTCGTCGATCTGGCGAAAGGCTGCGCTCAAACCATCATTGTTGATGCTGTGCCCGCCGGCTTGCAGTTCCAGGTTGATCAGGTATTGGTCGCCCAACACGTGGCTTTCCGCCGGGAAGGTGTGTCCAGAGCAGTTGACGACGACCACCTCGCCAGGCTGGATGATCTTCCCGCTCAGCATCTTTTCAAGACCGGCAAAGGCGACCGCCGTCGCCGGTTCTACCGATAACCCGGCTTTGCTGGCGATCCGCCGCATGGCAGCGAAAGCTTCACCGTCATCGACCGAGAGCATCACCCCGCCGCCTGCCTTCACCGCATCATAGAGTTGAGAATAGCTGTAGCCGGGGTCGCCCGTTGAAAGGACGGTGATCAACGTCTGCGGGGTGACGGGCGACGCATTGCGCTCGCCCGCCTCGAACGCCCTGACCATTGGGGCGCAGCCTTCAACCTGGATGATCGCCATCCTAGGAAGATGATCAATCAAGCCCATCTGGTGGAGTTCGTTGAAGCCCTTCCAGACGCCCAGCGGACCAATGCCGCCGCTCACCGCCTGAACATACCAATCCGGGACGCGCCAGCGCCGATTGTTCTCGTCGAATGCCAGCCCCAACTGCTCGGCGATCTCGAACGCCAGGGTCTTCATGCTCTCTTTGCCAGGGATCGTCCGCGCCCCTCGGTCAAAGACGATGCCGCGCCGGTTGGCAAATTCCGCCGCGATCTGCTTCGTCTCGTCATAACTACTGGAAATCTTGACGACTTCCGCGCCGTAGAGCGCCGCCTCGCGCATCTTCTCGGAAGGGACCTGGCTGGTCACGAACAGCCACAGCTTGATGCCTGCACGCGCGCAGTAGGCGGCATATGCCGCCGCCGCATTGCCGGTGGAAGCCAGGACGCATTCAGTGATGCCCGCCTGCCGCATGGCGGTGACGACCAGCGCCGCCTGGCGATCCTTGAATGAACCGGTCGGACTCTGGCGCTCGTCTTTCACGTATAGGTGATCATGGTCGAAAAGCTGCTCGTACTGCCAGAGCCGGGTCAGAGGCGTATACCCTTCCCCCAGCGATACCATAGGGTCTGGCGAAGGCACGGGGAGAAGCTCGCGATAACGCCACAGCGAAGCCGGACGCCTCGCCAGCGCGATGGGATCCGCCCACAGCCGCGCGACCGCGTCGTAGTCGTAACGCGCTTCCAACCATTGCGAGCCGCAGTGCGCGCAGACAGTGAGCATCAGGTCATTCGGGTGCGGCGCGCCGCACTCCATACAGACGGAATGAGTAAAGAACACGCGGTTTCCTGTTCTCGCTGCTAAGCTAAGGCTCGATTCTTTTCAACGGGC
>JAEURA010000316.1 GCA_016789005.1 Anaerolineae bacterium | reverse complement strand
GAGCGAGGGCGGCGATCCACAGCGCGACCGCCGGGTCGAGCGGCGTGCCGGCAGCCGGGGCGGGTCGCCCGCGCCGCCGCCCGACGATCCACAGCAGCGCGGCGCCGGCGACCAGCGCCGTCGAGGCGGCGCGGATCGGCGGAGTGAGGATGCCGTTGAAGGTCGCGCCGACGAGCAGGACGTAGGACGCGATGGCGATGAACAGCGCAGGACGCAGAATGCGAAACATGAGCGGATGATCCGGCTTGGGCGGCACAATGGCGGGAATTATAACCTGGGATCTGTCACGGACCGGGCTTCGGTATTTGCGTTGACCCTGTCTTCAAAGGTCACTACAATGAAATCGTCAACCAGTCAGGACATCAGCCTGGATCAAGGATGTCTGTCATGTCATTGCGGGCACAGGATGTGCTGCAAAGCATCAATCTCATCGCCATCAATCCGAGCATCCGCAGCGGGCGACCTTATATCGTGGGCACGACGATCACGGTGATGGACATCGCCATCGCTCAGAACTATCACCAGCGCGATGCAGCCGGCATCGCCGAATGGTATGGTCTGTCGCTGTCTCAGGTCCACGCGGCGCTGGCGTACTACTACGAACACCAGGGAGAAATCGACGAATTGATCGCGGCGCAGATTCGCCATGCCGAGGAACTTCAGGAGCGCCGCGTTGGTAACGAAGGTTCGCTTTTACCTTGACGAAAATGTACAGATTGCTGTCGCGGAGCAACTCCGCAGACGCGGCATCGAGGTATTGACCGTTCGCGATCTGAACATGCTCGGCGATACGGATCTGAGCCACCTGACGCGCGCGGCGCGCATGGGTTATGTTCTCTGTACACATGATGCTGACTATATCGAACTCGCGGCTTCAGGCACAGAGCACGCTGGTATCGTCTTCGGTCAGCAGCACAAACACTCTATCGGCGAATGGATCGCTTTTCTTGAGTTGATCCATCTCGTTTACAACGCCGAAGACATGATCAACCTTGTTGAGTACGTCAAGCCGATTTGAGCCACCTTCTCCAGGAGGACAGGATATGTCCTCCTGGAGAAGATCATTGGCTTAGTTCACCGACGCCCCGACCAGTTCCACGGCGTCGATCTCGTTCCAACTGCCGGTGAGCGTCTGATCCAGGAAGATCGTCACCGTGTCCACCGGCTCGGTGATCCCGCTGATGTCCAGCGTGAAGATGCCGGGACACGCGGTGTTGCCGACCGGGTCGGCGCTGTCCGGCAGGTCGAACGCCTCGCCGGTCGCGCTGCTGCTCAGTTCGACGCGGAAGATCGCGCCGGGGTTGTAGGTCTGGTAGACGTTCACCTGCGATGGGATGACGCTTTCGGCATAGACCAGCACCAGCGTATCCTTGCCGGTCGATGTCGCCGACGCCCAGGCGGTGCCGATGTCGCCGCAGGATGCCGTATCCGGCTCTCCGGTCGCCTGCTCAAAGGTCCAGCTCGACGAGCCGTACTGGCTGCTGCCGCTCGCCGACGCCGCCCACTGGCGGATCGACTCGCCGCCGACCTCGACCGGGGCGCTGCCGCCGCCGAGGGTGATGCCGTTGATGAACGCCAGCGCCTCTTCCAGATACGGTTCGGGATCGCTCGAATAGGCGGCGAAGACGACAAAACGCCCGTTCGGGTCGTCGATCACCATGACCCGCACCTGATCAGTGGAGTCGTCAATCGTCGCCAGCAGCGCCCAGGTCTCCTGGTTCGCGCCTTCCAGCGGGAGCGCTTCGCTTTCCGGGGTCAAATCCATGCCCTCGACCATCTCGAGGAGCTGACCGGCAGGGTCTTTGGCGCTCATGCCGATCGATTCGTAGACGCTCGGCGGGATGACCAGGAAGAGACGTCCCTCTGCGGGGATGGAGTCGTTGTTCACGAAGTCATCCACCACATCCTGATTGATACCGACGATCAAGGCATCCTGTTCCTGCTCGAACGTCACCCACCCTGCGGGAACCGGCACGGTCACATCGCCGAAGGTGTAGGGCTGCGTCTCGCCCAGTGTGACCGGCTCTTCCGCGGGCGGTTCGTCGCCGCCGGCGGATGCGCTGTAGGCGAGGGAATTCAGGATTTGCAGAATCTCGTCGGTCAGATAGTCGGGCGCATCGCCGCCCTTCTGAAGCGCGACCAGGATGCTGCCGCCGTCGAAGGCGAAGGCATAGACCAGGACCTCACCGCCGGGGATCATGTCGCTGATCGCCAGCACGCTGGCGGCTGGGACGCTGAAGCCGTTCTCCTTGGTGATAGCCGCTTCCTCGCTCAGCAGCGCCAGAAACGCCTCCAGGGCAACGGTCGGCGCAGCGCTGCTGTCGATGCCGATGCCGGCGAGCGACGAGGGCACGGCGATGCTCGCGCCGAGCTGGTCACCGGTCAAAGTGCCGCCGCCGCTGGAAAGCGTCTCCAGGGCGTCCGAATCGCTGGCGATGTAGATCGAGCCGCTGCTTTCACTGGTCGTCCACGTCCAGCCATCCGGCACGGCGGCGCTGACGCCTTCCAAGGCGGCGATTTCTCCCTGCGC
>JAEURA010000303.1 GCA_016789005.1 Anaerolineae bacterium | reverse complement strand
CCTTCGTGCTACCGTTCCCGGTGCAACAGTCTGTGGTTCCTATGGACAGCTCAACCTAGCTCTAGCCAGACTCGCAGTGCTCCCGTATTACCGGTCTCTCACAGTGGATACACCCTTCAGTCTACTCATTTTCATTCTCTGGGGTGTATCGGTTTTCATGTAAAGCTCTAGAGCCTGTTATGAACTTTTCTCCCCACAACCCCCCAGCCCCCGTCTCCCACGCAGGCGGGGAGAAGGGGGAGTCAGGTCCCCTCGCCCCGCGCGCGCGGGAGAGGGAATACAGGGGTGAGGGGAAACTCGCGCCGCAAAAGTGCATATCACGCTCTAGGCGTGGGAGTCGATCAGGCGCAGCACGATAGACTCCAGCGGTTCGCGTTCGACGGTGATGCGCCGCACGTCGGCGGCAAGGTGGTGCGCGCGCAGCAGCTCCGGCAGGGCGTGGGCGTAATCGGTCAGATGATACTGCGCGCTGTTTCCGGCGGTCTCGATCTCGACGCGCGCCCGCGCTCCGGCAAACAACCCCGCCGGCGAATCACACGCCAGGACCGCTCCTTCACGCATGATGGCGAGGCGGTCGCAGGCAGCCGCTTCGTCCATCTGGTGAGTGCTGATGAGGATCGTTGCACCCGCCGCCGTCATGGCGCGAAACGTTTCCCAGAAGGTCTGACGGAGTTTGGGATCGACCCCGGTGGTCGGCTCGTCGAGCAGGAGCAGACGGGGGCGATGCGCCAGGGCACAGGCGAGTGACAGCCGCTGCTTCATGCCGCCGCTGAAGGTGTGGACGGGGTCGTCGGCGCGCGCGCTCAGGCTGACCAGCGCCAGGGTTTCGTCGACCTGCCGCCGCAGATCGGGCAGGCGGTGAGCGCGCGTCCAGAAGGTCAGATTTTCGCGGGCGGTCAGGTCGTCGTACAGCACTGGCGACTGCGGCATGTAACCGATCTGCCGGCGCAGCGCCCGCGCTTGGCGCACCGGGTCCAGCCCCAGCGTGCGAATCTGCCCGGAATCGGGCTGAAGCAGCCCGACCAACAGTTTGATCAGGGTGGTCTTGCCGGCGCCATTCGCGCCCAGGATACCGAAGATCTCCCCCTGCTCGACCTTCAGATCGAGATGATCGACCGCGACCAGATCGCCATAACACTTTACCGCACCCGCAATTTCCAGTGCCGGCATGAGAGTCATTCCTTTTCTGTGCGCAGCCCGTCGAGGAGCTGGCTGATGAGCGCCGTGATGTACTCATCGGTCGCGGGCAGCCCGGCGCCGAGGACTGGGACGACGACAGTGCCCAGGATGTAGATGATCAGCGAACCGATGAACATGCGCATGCTGACCTCGATGTTGTGCGGGCGCAGCTCACCGCGCGCGACCGCTGCTTCCAAGCAGCGCCGCAGCACCCCCAGGGTTGCACCCGGACCCGCCATCAGCACGTCGGTGTTCTCATCCTGGTTGTAGAGCAGCTCGGCGAGGATGACCTTGAAGGCGTTGACCAGCGGCGGGCGCTGGTAGGCGGTCAGCAGGGCGGTGGCGACGAGGCGCAAGGTCAGTGCGATGGGCTGGGCGGTCAGCACCGAAAGATCGGCGTCAGGGGCGACGGGCGGCATGATGCGGGCGATCACGCCGCGCATCAGGTCGGCTTTGCCGGGAAAGTACCAGTAGAGCAGCGCCGGTGACTTGATCCCGGCACGCTGGGCGATGGCTTTGATGGTGGCGCGCGTGTAGCCGACCTCGGCGAAGACTTCGAGCGCCGCGTCGAGGATGGCTTCACGCCTGGCACTGCTTTCGGCGTCGGTCATAGCTGTGCCCCTCCCAATGAGATTAATTGAATGTTCAATCAAGGTGCAGTATAGCACCTCTTGAATCGCGATTCAAGCGACTCGTGCAGTCGTCACAAACTTATTCGACAGGGTGCGGGATTCCATGCCATAATGTTACAAAATAGGTCATATCGCGCCTTCCTTCTTGAAATAAACGCTGTTCGCCGATGTCGTCGATAATGCTTAACGCTGGGAGGCAGCGATGGAATTGTGTGTCATCGAAGGTGATGGCATTGGGCATGAAGTCATCCCGGCAGCGGTGCGCGTGCTCAGACTAGTCGCGCCAGACGTTCAGGTGCATCATGCCGAAGCGGGTTGGGACTGCTTCGAAAAGACGGGCAGCCCACTGCCAGAGGAGGCGCTGAATCTGGCGCTGCGCTGTGGCGCAGTTCTGTTCGGCGCAGCGGCATCCCCCTCCTATCCTGTAGATGGCTACTACGTCCCGGTTGTCCGCCTGCGGCGCGAGCTGAAAACCTACGCAGCGCTGCGCCCGGCGCGCTACCTGCCGGTCCCCACCGCCCGGCGCGGCGTTGATCTGATCGTGGTCCGCGAAATGACCGAAGACCTCTATGTGGGTCACGAACACACCGAGGATGAAGGGCGCACCGGCGTCTCGGAAAAAGTCATCACCCGCGAAGCTACTGAAAACGTCGCCCACCAGGCGTATCTCCTCGCCGACCGGGAAGGACGTTCGAAGGTCACTATCGTCCACAAAGCGAGCGTGCTGGTGCAGTCGGATGGGTTGTTCCGCAAAGTGGCGCTGGAGGTCGGCGCGGAGTTCCCGCACATCACCACCGAAGAGCTGCTGGTCGATACGGCGGCATATTGGATGGTCAAGGACCCGCTCCGCTTTGATCTCATCCTGACGCCCAACCTCTATGGCGATATTCTGTCGGACATGGCAGCGGCGTGGGGCGGCGGACTGGGTCTCGCGCCTTCCTTGAGCCTGGGGGACGGCGTGGCGCTGGCGGAGCCGGTGCATGGCTGCGCGCCAGACATCGCCGGCAAAAACATTGCTAACCCGACTGCCGCGTTGATGAGTCTGGCGCTGCTGCTGCGCTACTACTGGCATCTCGACGCTGCTGGGGTGCGCATCGAGGACGCGGTGCGCCGCACCCTGGAAGACGGCATCTATACCGCCGACATCGGCGCGGTCGAGCCGGTCTCGACGACGGCATTCGTCGATGCGGTCTGCGACCGGCTCTGAGGATTTTGCGTATAGTCAGTACGTGACCAACATGCGCAAGAATGGAGCGTGCTGATGAACCGCACGTCAAAAAACCTGATCGTCCTGGGCGCCGCCGGGGTGGCGCTGCTATACCTGATCAATCCGACGGCGGGATTCATCGAGTTCATCCCCGACAACCTGCCGCTGGTCGGCAACCTCGACGAGGTCGGCGCGACGGCGATTCTGATCGCGGCGCTGCGCTATTACGGCGTAGACCCGACCCAGTTCTTCAAGCGCGACGAATAGCGGCAAGAGCCGTCTCGCCTCGTTTTTCGGCGGTCGAGCCAATTGGCTCGACCCTGCGGCGTCTCAGAGCCAGCGGAATTCGCCGGGGTGTCCGCCTGTGGATTCTTCAGGGCAGCAGTTCGCGGACGGGAAGCCGAGCGACTTCCCGTCCGTCCAGGACCACCGGTACCGCATCCTCAATGCCATAGACGACAGAAACCTGGTAGCCAGGTGAAAATCCCTCGGTATGGGGCGTCTGGAATACTTCCACGCGGCGCTCCGGCAGGTTGATGATCCAGTACTCTGGGATACCTGCTCTGGCATAGATGCGAGCCTTCCAGTTACGGTCGTCACGCAGTGATGAGTCCGCAACCTCGATCACCAGGACGACTTCGGAAGGCGTTGGTTTGCGACGGCTGAAATCACGACGAGTTCCCCGAAGCACCACAATATCCGGTTCCGGCTGACTATCCGACGTCACAATCGGCTCTTGATCACGCACGATGTAACCAGAAGGGATGATCGAAGGCAGCCAATCCCGCAGAAACTGTGTTGTATCGCTGTGTTCGGGGTTCTTCGTCATCTTCTCGACTATCCAACCTTCCAGCAGCTCAACGTTGTCGTCTTCGCGAAGAACGCCCGTCTGGATCATGGATTCGTACTCGGAAACGCTGATCCGCCGAAATGCGCGATCCGTCAGCGGCGGCACGGCGTCCGACGCCAGCATTGGCTTGTCGGTCATCCCAATCCTCCTGCTTGCCATTACTCCATAGCATACAGCGGATTCGCCTAGCCTATCGTCACCAGCGGCTTGTTCTGTTCGACGCTCTGCCCCTGGGCGACGTGCACCTTCTGGACAACGCCATCCTTGGGCGCTTTCAACTCGTTCTGCATCTTCATGCTTTCCAGGATGATGATGGTCTGCCCCTTGCGAACCTCCTCGCCTTCGCCGACCGGCACGGCGACGATCAAGCCGGGCATGGGAGCCTTGACCACGACATCGCCGTGTTCGCCTTCGACCTCGCCGCGCGTCTCTGCCAGCAGCAGCGCGCGCTCATCCATGACACGGGCAGAGAAGAGCCTGCCGCGCATCTGCACCTCGACCTCGCCCTCGCGCTCTTCGACCAGCACCTCGTAGGAGTGGTTGTCCATCAGTATCGAATACAGCGACCCGGCGAGCGGAAGAAAATCGACCTCGCGGATGCGCCCGTTGACGGTGACCGCGCCGGTACGGTCAATTTCGATCTCGTACTTCTTGTCGTTGATGTACGTCACATATTTCATCGCTGCATCCGTTCCCAGCGGCTGATCCACTTCCAGTTGCTCGTGTCGCGCTCGTTGCGAATGACCACCTGGGTGGCGAGCTGACGGTTGCGATGCGCGACCAGCGCCGCCGCAATCGCCGCCGTCTCTGACTCTTCGTCGGTGATCTCTTCTTCGTGGCTGGTCATGCTGAAACGTTCTTCCACGAACTTGTTGTCAAACCGCCCGGCAATGAAGCTGAAGCTGGCGAGGAGGTTCTGGTGGAAGGGGATGTTGTGCTTGACGCCCATGATGGTGAATTCTTCCAGGGCGCGGCGCATACGCAGCATCGCCTCGGCGCGGTCGTCGCCCCAGGTGATCAGCTTGGCGATCATGCTGTCGTAGTAGGGCGTGATGGCGTAACCGGCGTAGACGCCGCTGTCCACCCGCACGCCCGGACCGGACGGAGCGATCAGCGTGGAGATCGCGCCGACCGACGGCAGGAAGTTGTTGTAGGGGTCTTCGGCGTTGATGCGGCACTCCATCGCCCAGCCTTTCGGCTCCAGGACGCTTTCGACGGGTCCCATGCGCCGACCGCGCGCGATGCGAATTTGCTCTGCCACCAGGTCCACGCCGGTGACCAGCTCGGTGACAGGGTGTTCGACCTGAAGCCGGGTGTTCATCTCCAGGAAGTAGAAATTCTTGTCTTTGTCGACCAGGCACTCGATGGTCCCGGCGTTGACGTAGCCGACGGACTGCGCGGCGGCAATCGCCATCTCGCCCATGCGCCGGCGCAGATCAGGATCGACAAACGGGCTGGGCGCTTCCTCGACGAGTTTCTGATGTCGCCGCTGAATCGAGCATTCGCGTTCGCCCAGGTGGACGGTGTTGCCGTGGGCATCGGCGAGGATTTGAATCTCGATGTGCCGCGCCGCCTGGATCAGCTTTTCGATGTACACCCGTCCGTCGCCAAAGGCGCTTTCGGCTTCCCGGCGCGCCATTTGCAGCGCCTGGGGCAGGTCTGCCAGATCGTAGACGGCGCGCATCCCCTTGCCGCCGCCGCCCGCCGCCGCCTTGACCATCAGCGGGACGCCGATCTGCGCGGCAGCGCCCAGCAGGTCGTCGTCGTTCAGATCGGGTTCGGTCCCAGGGACGACCGGCACGCCCGCCCGTTTGACGGTCTCGCGGGCAGTCTGCTTGTCGCCCATGGTGGCGATAGCGCTCGCCGGCGGACCGATGAAGATCAGCCCGGCGTCGGCGACCGCCCCGGCGAACCATTCGCGCTCGGAGAGGAAGCCGTAGCCCGGATGGATGGCGTCGGCGTCGGTGCGTCGGGCGGCGTCGATGATGCGGTCGCCCAGCAGGTAGCTTTCGCGCGGCGGCGGCGGACCGATGTAGACGGCTTCGTCGGCGTAGCGGACGTGCAGCGCCGTCCGGTCGGCGTCGGAGTAGACCGCCACCGTGCGGATGCCCAGATCGCGGCAGGCGCGGATGACGCGCACGGCGATCTCGCCGCGATTGGCGATCAGGACCTTGCGGATGTCTGTTCTGAAGTGATCGGCAACCATGTCATCCTCCTGGCGCTACAGCGGCATATTGCCGTGTTTCTTCGGCGGGTTGCTGTCGCGCTTGTTCTGGAAGACCTCCAGACCGTTGATCAGGCGGGCGCGGGTATCGCTGGGGACGATCACGTCGTCGATGTAGCCGCGCTCGGCGGCGATGTACGGGTTGGCGAGCTTCTGGCGGTACTCGTCGGCGAGCTGCTTCTTGAGCGCGGCGGGATCTTCGGCAGACTGAAGCTGACGGCGGTAGATGATCTCGACCGCGCCTTCGGGTCCCATGACGGCGATCTCGGCGGTGGGCCAGGCGAGATTGAGGTCGCCGCGAATGTGCTTGCTGCTCATGACGCAGTAGGCGCCGCCGTAGCTCTTGCGAGTGGTGACGGTCAGCTTGGGGACGGTCGCCTCGCAGTAGGCGAAGAGCAGCTTGGCTCCAGAGCGGATGATGCCGTTGTGCTCCTGCGAGACGCCGGGCAGGTAGCCGGGAACGTCGACAAAGGTCACGATAGGGAGGTTAAAGCAGTCGCAGAAACGGATGAAACGCGCCGCTTTTTCGCTGGCGGCAATATCCAGCACGCCCGCCAGCACCGTCGGCTGATTGGCGACGATGCCCACGCTGTGTCCCCCCAGGCGGGCGAAGCCGACCACGATATTCGCCGCGAAATCGGGCTGCACCTCAAAGAAGATGCCTTCATCGACGATGTGGTGGATGATCTCTTTCATGTCATAAGGTTTATTGGGATTTTCAGGGATGATGCTGTCCAGTTCAAGGTCGGCGCGCAGCGGGTCGTCCTTGGTCGCCAGGAAAGGCGGGTCTTCCATGTTGTTCTGCGGCAGATAGCTGAACATTTCGCGCACCAGCAGAAGCGTCTGGTTTTCGGTATTGCCGACGACGTGGCAGACGCCGCTGCGTGCGCCGTGTACCGACGCCCCGCCCAGTTCCTCGTGGGTCACCTCTTCGTGCGTCACCTGCTTGACCACGTCGGGACCGGTGATGTACATGTAGCTGGTGTCTTTGACCATGAAGATGAAATCGGTCAGCGCCGGGCTGTAGACTGCGCCGCCGGCGCACGGTCCCATGATGACGCTGATCTGGGGGATGACGCCGCTGGCGAGCGTATTGCGCAGGAAGATGTCGGCAAACCCGCCCAGGCTCATCACGCCTTCCTGAATGCGCGCCCCGCCGCTGTCGTTCAAGCCGATCAGCGGCGCGCCGACCTTCATCGCCGCTTCCATCACCTTGCAGATCTTTTCGGCGTGAACTTCGCTCAGGCTGCCGCCCAGGACGGTGAAATCCTGTGAGTAGACGTAGACCAGCCGCCCGTTGATCGTGCCCCAGCCGGTGACGACGCTGTCGCCGGGGAAGTCGGCTTGATCCATGCCGAAGTCGCGCGCGCGATGTCTGACGAAGGCGTCCAACTCGCGGAAGCTGCCCGGATCGAGCAGGATGTCCAGGCGCTCGTAGGCGGTATTGCGCCCGGCGTCGTGCTGGCGTTTCACCCGATCAGGTCCGCCGCCGGCGTGGCTCTTGGCGCGCATCTCGCGGAGTTGTTCAATCTTCGCGTTGTGTCCGTTCGTGGTCATGAATCCTCCTCCATCTGGTGCGTCCTTTCTCGCCTTCGCCGGAGCGCGGGACGCTGAATTGTGATCCACAGCGAAACCGTCAAGCACACCGCCGCGGCGACGATCAGGGGCAGCCGCCCCCGGTCGTAATCCGCTCCGGCAAACAGCCAGAGCCGTGCCGCCGTGTAATCGACGAAGAGCACGCACAGCCAGGCTCCCAGGCGGAGCGCGCCGGCTGCCGACGCCGCCAGACGATACGCTCCGACGGCGAAACCACCCCCCCAGAGCGCAGCGGCGGCGAATTCAAGCCCCGGATTCAGACGGACCTCCGGCGGCAGATCGAGCGCCTGCGCGGCTGCGCGCACCTGAACGACCGCCGCTGTCAGGCAGACGCCCAGAAGTATCCACCGCGCCCGGCGCTGCCAGGTTGAGGGCTGTACGTTCATAGACGAAGAGTATAGGCAGAAACCGCGCCTATTGCACCCCCCTGGCGCGCGACGCCCGCGTCAGATGCGGGCGTCACGCCCCTGCCAGAACTCGTCACGCATGAGCCGCTTCAGCGTCTTGCCGGCGGCGCTGCGCGGGAACTCCTCTTTCAAAAGCACGGCGCTGACGCGCTGGAAGCGCGCCTCGACATGTTCGTTGATCCAGTCGCGCAGGGCGTCGGCGCTGATGCTGCCCGCCTCCTTGAGGATGACGGCGGCGACGGGCGTTTCGCCCCACTTTTCCGAGGGCGCGCCGAAGACCGCCGCTTCCTTGACCAGCGGATGCTGGACGATGATCTCCTCGATGTCTCGCGGATAGACGTTGACGCCCCCGCTGATGATCATGTCCTTCTTGCGGTCTACCAGGAACAGGAAGCCGTCTTCGTCCACATAGCCCAGGTCGCCGGTGAACAGCCAGCCGTCGCGGATCGCCTGGGCGGTCAGATCAGGGCGCTTGTAATAGCCGGGCATGAGGATCGGTCCGCGCCCGACGATCTCGCCGACTGTCCCCGCCGGCACGTCGCGCCCGTCTTCATCGACGATGCGCATCTCCTCGAAGGGCAGGGGCGCGCCGACCGATTCCGGCTTGGCGGGGAAATCGTGCGGGTCCAGGACGGTTACGAAGCCCTCGGTCAAGCCGTACAGCTCGCAGAAACGACCGGGCAGGACCTTGGCGAGTGCGTCCTTGTGCTCGCGGTGCAGGGGCGCGCCGACCGATCCGAGCATTTGCAGCGACGCCAGCCGTTCCAGCGTGAAATCGGGGTGGTGCAGCAGGGCGATGATCTGCGAAGGGACCATCTTGACGTGCGTCACTTTCTCGCGGGCGATGGTCTCGATCACCTGACCGGCGTCGAAGTGATCGTGCAGGATGTAGGTCGCGCCGTTGAAGAAGGCGGGCATGAGGGTGAGGAACGCGCCGTTGAAGATGATCGATCCGGCGTGGAGGACGACGCTTTCCGGCGTGATGCGGTACGACTGCGAGAACATCAGGCAGTACAGGGCGCGAATCTGGTGGGTGTGGACGATGCCCTTAGGCAGCCCGGTCGTGCCGCTGCTGTAGATGATGTTGTAGACGTCTTCGGGCGCAGGCGCGATTGGCGTGCCGTCGGCGTCCACCGGCTCGTGATCCGCCGCTGCCGAGACGAGCGCATGATAGGACCGACACCCCGCCGGAACCGGCGCATCGATGACCAGAACCTCGCGCACAGCCCGCCGGGCGCTGATCTCCAGGGCGGCGGTAAGGTGCTCCATGAAGCCGGAGTCGGTGATCACCATCACCGAGTCGGAATCGTCAAGCAGGGTGCTCAACCCTTTGCCGCGCAGGAGCGGGCTGAGCGGGACAACGACCGCGCCGATCTTGGCGACCGCCCAGTACAGTTCGAGCAGTTCCAGGCAGTTGGGCAGGAGCGTGGCGATCTTGTCGCCTCTGCCGATCCCTTCGGCGAGCAGGGCGTTCGCCAGCCGGTTGACGCGGGCGTTGAAGTCGCGGTAGGTCAGGCGGCGCTCGTTGAAGACGACGGCGAGGTGATACGGTCTGTACTGGGCGTGACGAGTCAGTATTGCGCCAAGAAACATGTGCTTTCCAGGAAGGTTTTTTCCAACAACATCCCCATTGTAATTGATCCTCCCCGGCAAATGCACGAAACGCCGGGGCTTTGTGCAACCTGGACAGGGAGCGCGTCACACAATCAACACTGATCAGCGGCGGCGGCGGGGTGTAAAATGGCGGGCGGCAATCACCCATAGGCAGGTCCCACAAATGCCCATGACCGACACCCGCTGGACGAGTTACGACCTCATCTTCTTCGACTGTGACAGCACCCTGAGCGCCATCGAGGGCATCGACGAGCTGGCGCGCTTCAAGGGCAAGGAATGGCGCGTCTCCGTCCTCACCCAGAAGGCGATGGACGGCGACCTGGACCTGCGTGAGGTCTATGGCAAGCGGCTGGCGGCGATTCGCCCCACGCGCGGGCAGTTGAAAGCCATCGAACACCGCTATTTCGAGACGATGGTCCCGGATACCGAGGCGGTGCTGGCGGCGCTGCGCTTTCTGAACAAGCACGTCTTCATCGTCAGCGGCGGGCTGGCGGACCCGGTGCGCGGCTTCGGCGCGCGGCTGGGCGTCCCGCCGGAGCGCATCCGCGCCGTCGATCTGGAATATAACGAGCTGGCGGGCGAGTGGTGGCGCTATCACGAACCCTGGACGCAGCAGGGACAGACCTATTTCGCCTATGACGAGGGACCGCTGACCCTTTCCAGCGGCAAGCCGCAGATCGTCGGCGAGCTGGCGGGCGACCTGCCCGGACGCCGCATGATGATCGGCGACGGCGCGAGCGATCTGGCGGCGAAAGGGGTGGTGGACCTGTTCGTCGGCTTCGGCGGGGTGGTCACACGCGCCAAAGTGCGCGACGCCTCCGATGCCTTCGTCAAGGTCAACTCGCTGGCGCCGATCCTGCCGCTGGCGGTCGGCATGCGCGGCGCGGCGCGGCTGCTCGGCACGCCCTATCAGCCGGTGCTGGAACGCGGTCTGGAACTGGCGCTGGACTCGGAGTGTCTGACGCTGCGCCCGGACCTCCAGGAAGCTTTCGTCACGGAATTCGCGCCGCTGATCAGCGGCGGTCGGGAGTGAAAAACGCAATGAAACCGATCAATTTCTGCCCGCGCGCCGTCATCTTCGACATGGATGGGCTGCTCATCAACAGCGAACACGTCTGGGAAGTGGTCGAAGGCGACATGCTGATCGCCCGGGGCGTGCAGCTGAATCAGGCGATCCGCGCCCAGTTCATCGGCATGCGCATGGGCGACTTCTGGCGCGGCATGCACGATTCTTTCCACCTCGCCGAGCCGGTTGAAGACCTGATCGCCGAAGCCATGCAGGGTATGGTCGAGCGGGTCGGCACAGAAGCCGAGCCGCAGCCGGGCGCGCTGGCGCTGATCGACTTCGTGGTCGCTCGGCGCATCCCCTGCGCCATCGCCTCCAGTTCGCCCATGCCGATCATCGACGCGGTGGTCGGGGCGCACGGCTGGGGGGAGGTGTTCGCGCTGCGGGTGTGCGGCAACGACGTTCAGCACGGTAAACCCGCGCCGGACATCTACCTGGAGACGGCGCGGCGGCTGGGCGTGCCGCCGGAAGCCTGTCTGGCGCTGGAAGACAGCGTCAACGGGGCGCGCGCCGCCGTCGCCGCCGGCATGACCACCATCGCCGTGCCGGACGCCGCCCACACCACCGCCGAGGCGTTCCGGGGTGTGACCGACTACGTGGTTCCCACCCTGCACGAGGTGCGCGCCGCCCTGGAGGACTGCGACTTTGCCGCCGTTTGAGATCGCCGTCGCCACCGACCTGACCGAAGAGGGACTCAACCTGCTGCGCGGCGAGGACGACCTGCGCGTCGTCGCCGTCCGCCCGACCCGCCGCGAGGTGCGCGCCGCTCTGACGACGGCGCACGCGCTGATCGCCCGCGATGACCTGAGCATCGACGCGGCGCTGCTGGCGGATGCGCCGCGCCTGCGGGTGATCGGGCGGGTAGGGGCGAGCCTGAACGGCATCGACATCGACGCCGCCTCGGCGCGCGGCATCATGGTCATGAACACGCCGGGGGTGAGCGCCGTCGCCGCCGGCGAGCACACCGTCGCGCTGATCCTGGGCTTGGCGCGGCGGCTGGTGGAGATGCACAACAGCCTGGCGGCGGGCGAGTGGGTGCAGGATCGCGCCAGCCTCGCCGGGGTGCAGCTTCAGGGCAAGACGCTGGGCATCGTCGGCTTCGGGCGGGTGGGG
>JAEURA010000302.1 GCA_016789005.1 Anaerolineae bacterium | reverse complement strand
CCTTCGTGCTACCGTTCCCGGTGCAACAGTCTGTGGTTCCTATGGACAGCTCAACCTAGCTCTAGCCAGACTCGCAGTGCTCCCGTATTACCGGTCTCTCACAGTGGATACACCCTTCAGTCTACTCATTTTCATTCTCTGTGGTGTATCGTTTTTCATGTAAAGCTCTAGACCGTGATGTCCCATGCAGCCAGGTCTGCCAGAAGCCGGTGCGCCGTCAAATCGAGATGGATCGGCGTCAGGCTGGCATAACCGTTATGCACTGCCCACAGATCAGTACCTTCTTCGTCCATGTAGCCGGAAGGCGCCGGTCCAACGATCCGGTAGGTGCTGCCCTGTGATTCCAGTTCATCACGATAGATGCGGATGCCCTGGCGGGTCAGGCGAATCCCCTTCACCCGGTCGATACTCGGGACATTGACGTTAAGGATGGTCAGCGGGGGAAGCGTTCTCGACAGGGCGGAACGCACGACCTGCGTAACAACCCGCGCTGCCTCGGCATAATCCTCCGGGGTATCGGCGTCACGATAATCCAGCGACACAGCAACCGCCGGCACGCCGTTGATCGCCGCCTCCAGCGCTGCCGTGACCGTGCCGCTGTAGGTGATGTCCTGTCCCATGTTCGGTCCGCGATTGATCCCGGAAACGACGATGTCGGTACTCCAGTCGATCAAGCCCAGCGATGCCAGGGCGATGCAGTCCGCCGGTGAACCTCCGACAGCTAACGCCGGAGTGCCGTCGGCAAGCTCCGTCGAAGTCACGACGATGTCCTGGAACAGCGTCTTCTTGTGCCCGCTGGCGCTCTGGTTGACCGCCGGGGCGACCACGCGAACCTCACCCAAGGGGCGCATCGCCGCCGCCAGCGCCAGGATGCCCGGAGCGTGGACGCCGTCGTCGTTGGTCACGATGATTCGAGGCACGATGCTTGCCGTCCTTCTTTTGGCGCATGCCAGACGAAACCCTGATGAACATCTGATGAGTCATCGTCGAATGTTTCACATGGCATAACAAAGTCTGTGAAAAGCTGCACGAAACCTCATGTAGAATGATTGTGCAGTCCTCGTATTGTACGGAGTCGCAGATGACTGTACAGTACGAGTAATGGTCTGGAGGAAGAAGATGCCGGACGATACACAGGATATGAATTATCTCGCAGGGATCAGCGCCTTCCAGAATGCCCGCATGCGCGGTTTCTGGACGGATGTACTGAGCCTGGTGCGGGGAAAACCGGCGGAACTGCTGAGTTTCGAAGATGTTCGCGCGCGGCTGCGGCTGCGCGAAGAGAGCTACCTTGGGCTGCACGATGTACCGCTTGCCCAAATCGTCGGCAGCGTCGGTCGCTACCGTGATTTCACAAGGGGTTTCCTGCCCAAATCGGCGAAGATGCAGGACCGCTGGAGCCGCGTCTACGCTCAGGCGACCGGGCTGACCGGCTTACCGCCGATTGAGCTGTACAAAGTCGGCGAAATGTATTTCGTGCGCGACGGGAACCACCGCGTTTCGGTGGCGCGCCAGCTGGGATCAGAGACCATTCAGGCGCACGTAACCCTGCTCCCGACGACGATCACGCTTGATCCGAAGATGTCGCCGGAAGAACTGGATGAGCTGGCGGCATACGCCGAATTTCTGGATAACACCCGGCTGCCCTATATGCGCCCGCGCCATCAATCGATGCAGCTTTCGGAGCCGTCGCGCTATACCGATTTGCTGGGACACATCCACGTTCATAAAGCCGTACTGGAACAGCAGCAGGGGCGTGAAATCTCGCTGGAGGATGCGGCAGCGGACTGGTACGACATCGTGTATCGACCGGCGCTGACGCTGATCCGCAAGTATGATGTGATGAAGTACTGGCAGGGTCGCACAGAGGGCGATCTCTATCTGTGGATGATTGATCATCTGCGCGAGGTGCAGGCGGCGCTCGACGCCCCGGATGACGACGGCGCCGCGCGGCGTTTCAGCGATGCGCTGGTCGATTTTCTGGCGAACAAGCGCATCCCTGTGCCGAAAGACCTGCTGACAGAGAAGGATGACACGGTCAAGCTGGCGCGGGAAGATGTCGAAGCCAGCATCGCCGAGATCCGTGCCCGCCAGATGGCGCGCCATCCGGCGCAGCAGGCGGCTATAGTCGAAGAGTAGCGAAAAGACACCAGGGGCGGGCAGCGATCCGCCCTTGAAGCCCTACCCCCGCAATTTTCATAGGTAATTCTCATCCCATCTGAGCTACAATCTCTGGCGATTCTTTTCCGAGCAGTCGAGTGAGCGAACGTGAAACGACAGGCTTTAAGCGCTATTCCTCTCGAAGCGCCGGTACAGCAGGGCGCTTTCGATCTGATTCAGACCTTACTCGATGCGCTGCGCGACGCTGACGAGACCGTCCAGGATGGCGATATCCTCGCCATATCCTCTAAATACGCCGCCATCGCCGAAGGGCGGATCGTGCGGCTCGCCGATATCGAGATCAGCCCAGGGGCTGCTGTTATCGCCGAACGCTACCAGATGATCCCCGCCATCGTCGAGCTGGTGCTGTCGCAGGCTGATCACGTCTTCGGCGGCATTCCCGGCTTTCTGCTCACCTACAAGGACGGCATCCTCTCGCCTAATGCCGGCATCGACCGTTCTAACATCCCACCGGGCAATGCCGTGCTCTTCCCTGCCGATCCTTACGCCACCGCTGCCGCGATCCGTGCGGCGCTGCGCGAACGGCTGGGAGTGAACGTTGGAGTCATCCTGACCGACAGCTGGCTTATGCCGGGGCGCATCGGCTCGACCGGTGTGGCGCTGGCGACGGCAGGCTTCGCGCCGGTCAGCGATGAGCGCGGCATGACCGATCTTTTCGGCAACAAGATGCAGGTCACACGGCGCAGCATCACCGATCAGATCTGCGCCGCTGCGCAGCTGGTCATGGGCGAACGGGACGAAGCGACGCCGTTCGTCATCGTGCGGGGAACGGGTGTCGCCATGACCGATGCCGTGTTCAGCGCCGCCGATGTCGCCATCGACTGGCGCGAATGCATCTACGTCCAGTCGCTTACAGCAGGACTGCTGAACGCTTCTCCAGAGGCAGCCGCGCCCAATGCGCCTCAACCAGGAAGGATCACCTCATGAGCCTGCCCATTTCCGAACTCGCCGAAGATCAGCGACTGCGCGCCGGAAGGCTGCTGGAACATCTCGATCAGCGCCGGCTGAACGGGGTGGTGCTGTTCGACCGCAGCTACATCCTCTACTACACCGGTTTCGCCTTCATCCCCACCGAGCGCCCCATTGCCTTCGTGATGAACAACCAGGGACACCGCGCCCTGTTCGTGCCGCAGCTGGAACGCGAACACGCCAAGGCGAATGCCCAGGTCGATCAGGTGAGCACATACCCTGAGTATCCTCACGACCCCCATCCCATGCAGCACCTGAGTCACCTGCTGCGTGAGATGAGTATGCTGGAACCGGGAGCGGTGATCGGTGCGGATAACGACGGTTATCCCTGGATCTTCGGCTATCGCGGTGTGCCACTGTCAGAAATGACCGGTCAGGACATCCGCAACGTGCGCGCTTTCATCGAAGATCAGATGATGATCAAGTCGCCGGTGGAGATCGCCTTCATTCGCGAAGCCTGCCGATGGGGCGATGTCGCCCACCGTTTGCTGCAAGACTACACTGCGGTCGGCGTCACCGAAACCGAAGTCAGCGAGCGCGCTAGCGAAGACGCCACCCGCGTCCTGCTGGAGACGCTGGGCGGCGAGTATCGGTCTGCCAGCGAATACTACTACGGCGCGATGGCGGGTTATCGCGGACAGATCGGCAGAAATGCGGCGATTCCCCACGCGCTGGCGAATAATATCACCTTCGAGCCTGGCGATACGCTGGTCACCGGAGCAGCCTCTTCGGTCTGGGGATACAACTCCGAACTGGAGCGCACCATGTTCGTAGGCGAGCCGAACGACGCTCAGCGCCATTACTTCGACCACATGCTGACGCTGCAAACCCTCGCCATCGAAGCCCTCGCCCCTGGGCGTACCTGTGGCGAGATAGATCTGATCGTGCGCGCCTACTATGAGCAGCATGACCTGATGGACTTCTGGAAGCACCATGTCGGGCACGCCATCGGGCTGCGGTATCACGAAGCGCCGTTCCTCGATCTGGGCGACGCTACGGTGATTCAGCCAGGGATGGTTTTCACTGTCGAACCAGGGCTTTACGTGCCGAGCCTGGGCGGATTCCGCCACTCGGATACCATCCTCGTGACCGAAAGCGGAGCGGAGTTCCTCACTGACTACCCGCGTGACCGCGACAGCCTGATCATTCCACTCTAAGGGAAAACACGTTATGCATCGTCTGCCGTTCGGAAAAGCGGGGCGCTGGTTTCGCGGAAATCTTCACACCCACTCGACCCGTTCTGATGGACGCCTGTCGCCTGAAGCCGTCTGCCGCTTCTACCGCGAACACGGCTATCACTTCCTCGCCATCACCGACCACTTCATGGATCGCTTTGGCTACCCGATCACCGACACTTCCCCTTTTCGAACGCCGGAGTTCACCACGCTGTTCGGCGCAGAACTTCACGCCGGGCAGACGCTCACCGATGAACTGTGGCATATCCTGGCAGTCGGCTTGCCGCTCGACTTCGCGCAGCCTTCTGCCGACGAAACCGGACCGCAGATCACCCGGCGGGCGCTGGACGCCGGCGCTTACGTCAGCGTCGCCCATCCTGCCTGGTACAACCTGACAGAAGAAGATGTCGTTTCCCTCAAGGCAGCGCACAGCATCGAAGTCGTCAACGGCATCTCTGCCGACCATAACGACCGCATCGACAGTTGGTACATGGTCGATGCCATGCTGGCGCGCGGCTATCGCTTCGATGCGCTGGCAACCGACGACGCCCACTTCAAGACAGGGTTCAACGACTCACTGCGCGGATGGGTCTGGGTGAAGAGTGAAGGTCTGACGCCTGAAGCGATTCTGGATGCGCTCAAACAGGGGTGGGTCTACAACAGCACCGGTCCGCAGATTTTCGACGTGCAGATCAAGAGCGGCGATTCGGTTAAGATTCGCTGTTCGCCGGCGAGCAGTCTCTTCGTCACCGGCAAAGGCGCCCGCGCTGTTCAGCAGCACGGCAACGGCATCACTGAGGCTGAAATGAACATCCGCCGGCTGGATTCCCCCTACTGCCGCGTCACTGTGCGCGACGCGCTGGGCGGGCGCGCCTGGACGAACCCTATCTGGCTGTGACCAGAT
>JAEURA010000301.1 GCA_016789005.1 Anaerolineae bacterium | reverse complement strand
TTGAGGATCAGCCGGCTGCCGTGCGTGTCGGTGCAGCCGAACAGCACGTCCACATCCTTGAGCGCGGCGAGCGCGGCGGCGGTCGGGAAGGCTTCGGCGAACGATGCCGTCTTTGCGCCGGGGTCGATGCTCTGGATGGCGCGGGCGACGACCTCCACCTTGAGGCGCTTTGCCTCGGCGTCCGCCAGCGTTGCCCCGATGAAGCGGTTGAGGTTGGTCACTTCCAGCGTGTCCGCGTCCACCAGGACAAAGCGGCGTACGCCCAGCAGGGCGAGCTGCTGCGCTACCAGCCCGCCGATTCCGCCCACGCCGACGATGCCGACCTTGACCTGAGACAGCCGCTGCTGTCCTTCCGCCCCGAAGGCGGCGATCTGCCGCGAGGTGCGTTCGGCATAGCCAGTCTCGTCCGGCGCAGCGACAGCGGGCGACGCCTCGGCGTCGGCGATGGGGGTCACGTGAAGGGGCGATTCCAGCACCAGCAGGCGGCGCACCGGCTGAACGGCGTCGTCTGCCCGGCTGTAGTAGAAGGCGTCGGCGCTGCTGACGCCGTAGACCAGCATGACGTGATGGAAAGCGCGCCCCGACGCCTGGGCGATCTGTTCGGCAAACCAGCGGAAGCGCGGCAGGGCGTAGTCGGTATCGGTGGCGGAGAAGGCGACGCCCTCATCGGCGAAGGGGTGCGAGTGAATTTCAACCAGCCCGAAATCGCCTTCCAGCGCGTGCTGGGCGATCTGCACAGCGATCTCCGGCTTCACTTCCAGATAGGTGGCGTTCTGTTCCAGGAAGGCATCGGGACCGAGGGTGACCAGGTGATGCACCAGCAGGCGCAGGCATTCGTCAGAGTCCGCCGGGCTGACGAAGGCATAGGCTGCCTGCTCATCCTGGTTTTCCTGAAAGAGGTGCGCCCGCAGCCGCGCGGCTTGATCGGCGGTGAAGACGATATCGACGGGTTTCGTGCCGGTCATCACAGCGCCCGTCTCTTGCCCTCGGTGCCCAGGATGCTCAGGCAGAGGAGCAGATAGCGATGCAGGTTATCGCCTTTACGGTGATCGGCATGCGGGCGCCAGCGCGCCGCCACCTCCTGACGTTTCTCGGAGTGGGCGCAGTACCAGTTCCAGCCCGATTCGCGCAGCTGCTGGCTGATGCTGCCGGTGGTGGAGCTGAAGCCCATCGGCACGAAATAGTGCCCGCTCAGGCGGAGCGTCTGGTCACAGTAGAACCCATCCGGGGGAATCTGGGGATAGGTTGAAGGGACGAGCAGCAGAATATCGACCCTGCCGTCGCCGTCGGGTGTGAGCGCGCGGGGAATCTCCATCTGGCGCACGCACACCCACAACCCTTCTTCCGTATCGTACGACACGCGCCCTTTTTCGGTGCCGAATTCCGGCGCGAGCAGGTCGAAGACCTCGGCTCTGACGCGCTTCAGCCGCGTGGACATGCTTCAGCCGCGCCCGTCTCAGCCGTAGATGAACGACGGCACGTTTTCGTAGCGGACGTATTTCTGAGGCGAGAGCTGCTCGTCGTTGCTGACCAGCGACCACGTGCCGTCGCTGGAAATGGCTATCAGCTGGCGTCCGACTTCGATCCCGGCTTTGCGCTTCAGATCGGGCACGGTGATCTCGACTTCTCGCCCGGCGGGCACGAATTCTTCGCCGACCCAGTAGCCCTGCTTTTCATTTGATGCCATGATCTGCTTCCCTCACACTGACGTGTATCAGAAGTATAAGCGATTCTGTGGTCTGTTGGCATACCATTTGAGCATGACATGATACGCGACCGCCCTCTAGCCGGCGACCACCGGAATATCCTCCAGGTCGCCGATGAGGCGCAGCACGCCCAGGGGCAGCCAGCCGCTCGCCAGCGCGCCGTTAGAACGGGTGACGTTGATCATCGCCCAGGCGCGGGTCGAATCGACCGCCGCGATGTCGATCATCAGCCCGACTTCCAGGATGGTCGGGCTGGCGAGCGCCACACAAGCGGCGTTCGGGCAGGCGCGGATCAGATCGCGCTGGATGACCCAGGCGTAGACGCCGCTGGACGTGCCGGCGGGTCCCCAGTCGAACTGGCGCGGCACGTAGGGCGCGGGCGTCGGCTGCGCCGTCGGGATGAAGGGCTGCTCTCCCGGCTCGGCGAAGCTGCCGCGCGGATCATAGGCGGTGATCTGCGACGGCGGCGACTGCGCCAGATAGCTCAGCAGGACGATCAGGATCAGTACGACACCAGCGGCGACGTGCATGGCCGACTCGTCGATTGCCACGTGCGGGCGTCGGCGGACGCGGGCATTGCGTCGTTCGAACAGCGCCCCCTGCGGGGGCTGCTGGGCGCGGGGGAGCGGCGCGGCAGGGCGCGGTGGGGCAGCCGCGGGAGCCGCCGCCGGACGCGCCGGGACGCCGCCGAACGGCTGCCGGGCGAACGGCGTTGGCGTCGGCTGGGGGTTGCGCTCCAGGCGGCTGTTCTTAGGGAAGGGATCAGCCACGTCTCTCCAGAGACCTCAGGCGGCTCAAAACGGGCGATCAGGGGCGGCGTGAGCAGCAGTGTCTACGACATAGTGTAACCGAAAACGCGCCGATCTGATCGGATCACCCTGGGGCTTGGGGGGAGAACTCGCCGCCCCAGGTGCGATGCCGCCGCAAGGGTCAGGTCAGCGCGCGGACGATCTGGATCATCTGGCGCGTGTGCGAGCGTTCATGACGTGTGAAGTAGCTGGCATGTTCCTGCAAGGTCAGCACGCCGAATTCGCTGTGGCGCGCCGTGCGCCACCAGTCCTCCGGCTTGAGCGGCGTCAGCAGGGCGAGCGTCTCGGCGCGTACGGCGGCGTAATGCGCGAAGATCTCGCGGGCGTTCAGGGTATTGCTGGTCAGCAGCCAGGCGGAGACGCCGCCGACTGCCGGGTTCTCCTCGGTCAATATCGCCTGCGCGCGGTGCAGCAGCAGCCCCTGGGCGACATCGAGGTGCGCCAGCAGCTCTTTGACCGACCATTCTTCCGGCGCGGGCGGGATCGTCATCTGATCATCGGTCACGCCTTCGAGGATCGCCGTGATCGTCGCCGGAAAGGTGCGCAGCGCTTCGAGGAGCTGCGGCACGGGCAGGGGTTCGAGGTAGTAGTGCGGGCGGAATTCGCGCAGGTCAAGCGGATCGTCGTCGCAGGCGGTCTGCGCAGGGCGTTCGCCGATGTACAGGTCGCCGCAGGTGCGGCTGACGTAGACCGGCGGGATGATCTCCGGTTGTTCGGTGCGCAGCCCAACCAGCCCGCGTTCCAGCGCCGAGACGATCTCCGGGGGGGCGGCTTCCGCTTTGAGATCGGCGATCAGCGCTTCGAGCGCCTGATGCAGCGCCGCGCCGCGCGGGATTCCCGCCGCGCCGCTGAGCTTGATCTCCTCGGCGTATGCCAGCGCCCACACCAGTTTCGACAGGTTGTAGTGTCCACCCGCCTCGATGCCGCGCGCCACGCGCAGCAACCCCATCAGCCTGCCGTTGTCTGCCATGACTGCCCCCTTTGTGGTTAGATACCCTCAGTGTAGTACAAATCGGGCATCCTGCGCCGCCGATCGCCAGCGTTGGTCAGGTTTTCCGCTCGTTGCCGCGCTTGAAATTGCCGGTCGCCTTCGCCATGAGAAGCTGCGCGTCCTTGTCCGCCTCGTCCAGTCCCTCGATACTCGCGAGGAACTTCTGCGCCGCTTCCCCGGCGAGCGTCCTGACGTGTTTGTCATACCAGTAGAGCATGACGCGCCCGTCTTTGGTGGCGCGAAACGAGAAGAAGGCTTCATCCAGCTTGCCGCGCTTGTCGATGTTGCCCATCTTGCCTCCGACTTGTGGTGAAGAAATCGTGCGAAGTCACGAACTATGCTGAATAGGCAGCAGCAGTTTTCCAGTCGCGATATCTCGCTCCAGAAGCGCGCTGGTTTCCTGTGCCTGACGCCCGATGATTGCGGCAACCCGCCGGATAATTTCTCTGGCTTCTTCCCACCATACCTCCTCACGTTCGCCAAGCTTCTGCGCGCAGACTTCCTCGACGATGCCCTGATAGTAGAGGGCAAGTGTTGGCTGATGATCGCGTAGGTTGGCGTTTGAAGAGATGCTCAGTTCCTTTCTAAGGGCTGCCGCCGGACGCCCCCACAATCCCCGATAGATATCATCCGTTGCCGTCGCATAGTGGCGCGGCGAAAGAACGTCGCGGACAAACTCGGCAAGCGCAGCGGTGAACTGATTCCGCTTGATCTTGCTGTCGATACGCATCTGTATCCAGCGGTCGTCCTTGCCACGTTTTCGATGATACTCGATGAACGCATCCAGCAGCTTGTCAGGGTTGCTGACCCCTTCCGCCAGCATGTCTGGATCACGCCTGATCTCGTCTACGAATGCGCCTGCCGCTGCCAGGAAGCGGCGGATCTCGTCCAGCACGGGACGATCATGCTTGACACGCAGATACTGTGCGATCAGATAAAGCCCTCGGTCAGTCGTGTAGTCCCGCTTGTAGGTTTTTCCATCGGCGGCTGTGTAGGGCAGACGTCTAGTTGAACTAGACATCTGACGCCACACATCCAGTTTCTTGAAGTAGCTCCAGATCTTGCGGGGATCGGGTTCTCCAGTGAGTCCCTTTACCCAGTCTTGTACCGCATAGAGCAGTCCCTCGCCTGTCTCAACGTAGGCGAGTGGAAATCCCCAACGTTTTGCGACAATGAGCGGCAGGGGGGTATCATCAGCAGATGGATCAATGTTGGGCATGGGCGTCAGACTCTTCATAATCGCCCCCTTTGGGGTGGACCAATCATGGTGAGAGTATCCTAAAATGACGATAATGTCAACTAGATAACGATAAAATGAGTTGGATAGCGACATGAAGAAGCGAGTCCTCAAGAATCGGCTGATGATACTGGTCCAGGAGCGTGAACGGCGGATGAATCGCCGGATCAAGCTGAAAGACCTGGCTACATTCGTTGGCGTGACCAATCACACGGTGACAAGTTGGATTCGGAACGATGTGAGGAAGTACGAAGCGCATATCGTCGAGGGATTCTGCGACTATTTCGATTGTGACATCGACGATCTTCTAACTTTCGAGTTCGTCGATTCAGAGCACGCCTCAGACGAGGCGTGAAGAGAAACCCACACTATGGCAGACTGCGATATTCTGATCGTCGGCGCGGGGCACAACGCACTGGTCTGCGCCGGGTATCTGGCGAAGGCGGGTTACAAAGTCATCCTGCTGGAGCGGCGGCACAAGGCGGGCGGGGCGGTCGTCACCGAAGAGATCGTCCCCGGCTTCAAGTTCGACATCGGCGGCTCGGCGCACATCCTCATCCACCACACGCCTATCGTCCGCGATCTCGAACTCGCCCAGTACGGGCTGGACTACATCGACCTCGACCCGCTCTTCTTCGCTCCCTTCCCCGATGGCAAACATTTCACCATCTGGAAGGATGTCGAGAAAACCTGCGAGAGCATCGCCGCCATCTCCCCGCGCGACGCCGACCTCTATCGGGCGTTCATCAACCGCTGGAAGCCGGTCAGCGAGGGCATGGTCGGGGCGTTCCTCAACGCGCCCACGCCCCTCAACCTGACCCGCTACCTGGTCTTCGCCCAGGGCTTGAACCCCAAGGGCGCGGAGAACCTGCTGGACCTGATTCGCGGTTACGGGCAGGTGCTCCGCCAGTCGTTCAGCGAACCCCACGTCCCGGCGCTGATCGGCTGGATGGCGGCGCAGTCCGGTCCCCCGCCGACCGAGCCGCTCAGCGCACCGTTCGCCCTCTGGCATCCCATGTATCACGTCAGCGGCGTCAAACGCCCGCGCGGCGGTTCCGGCATGCTCACCCAGGCGCTGCAGAAGATGATCGAAGCGCACGGCGGGGAGGTCCGCCTGAGCGCGCCCGTGACGCGCTTCCTGGTCGAGCGGGGGCGTGTTGTCGGCGCAGAGACCGCCGATGGCGAACGGGTCACGGCAAAACACGCGGTGGTCAGCGGCGCGCACATCTACACCACCCTCCAACTGCTGGGCGACGACGCCCCGGCGGAGATGCGCAGCGCCGTGCAGACCGCCCGCATCGGCAACGGCTTCGGCATGATCCTGCGCTGCGCCGTCAGCGAGCTGCCCGACTACACCGCCAAGCCGACGGCGACCAGCGCGCCCGCGCCCGGCTTCGACGCAGCGCCGCAGCACGTCGCCATGCAGTTCATGTGCCCCGACCTCGATTATCTGGATCGCGCCTACGGCGACTATCTCGCCGGGCGTCCCTCCGCCGAGCCGGGGATCATCGCCATGACCTGGTCGGCGGCAGATCGCACCCTCGCGCCGGAGGGGAAACACGCGCTGTTCCTGTGGTCACAGTACTTTCCGTACAAGCTCGCCAGCGGTGAGGACTGGGACGACATCGCCGAACGCGAAGCCGACAAAATCCTGGGCATCCTGCGCCGATACGCGCCGAATATGACCCGCGACAAGGTGATCGGCTGGCTGATCGAGACACCGCTCTACCTGGAACGCGAGCTAGGGCTGCTGCGCGGCAACGTCATGCACCTGGAGATGTCGGTCGATCAGATGTTCCTGCTGCGCCCGGCGGTCAAGTTCAGCAAATACCGCGCGCCGGTTAAGGGATTGTATCTGACCGGGGCGAGCACGCACCCCGGTGGCGGCATCATGGGCGCGGCGGGGCGCAACGCGGCGGCGGCGCTCCTGCACGACCTGGCGCGGAAGAAGATCTGAGAGAAAACAGGACTGAAGTGAAATCGGGAGACCCGGCGGGTCTCCCCTACAACCGGACGCGCCGTAGGGTCGAGCCGCCGGCTCGACCCTCGAAGATAACCACGAAGGACCTCACCCCTCATTCCCCTCTCCGTTGCATGGAGAGGGGAGGCTAAGCGAAGCGCAGCAGGGGTGAGGAGATTGCATTGTCTCGCGAAGTGGCTTCAGACCCGCGTCACCGGGATGGGCGAGCGCAGCGTGTTAAGCACCGGGCAGCCCGCTTCGACCAGATCGTGCAGGCGCTGCATCACTTCCGGCGGGATGGGCGCGACCACGTTGGCGTGGTAGGTGATCTCGGAAAGCTGCGGCGCTTCCTCGGTCGGCAGACCGTACACGCCGGTCATATCCAGCTTGCCGCTCACCTCCACCTCAACTGATTCCAGCGGGATGCGGTTGAGCGCCGCCTCGATCAGGTAGGTGTGCGCCAGACAGCTCGACAGCGCGCCCAGCAGCAGCTCCGGCGCGGTCGGACCCAGCCCATAGCCGCCCAGCCCCGGCGCGGCGTCGGTGATGATGGTGTGCCGGCTCAGTTCGGTCGGGCGGACGCCGGTCGCGCCCGCCACCCGCGAGACGGATTTCAGGCTAAGGAGCGCTTTGCTCGGTTCATGCTCACACTCGGCGCGGCGCTGCTCGATGGCGGCATGTTTTCGGGCGAGATACGGATCAAGCGTGGACACGGCAGTTCCTTTCGAAGGGTAGGGGCGAGTAGTTGAAAGACGCGATCATGCTGCGTTGATATGCCATCACAGACGCGCCGCCGCCGCTCGCAGCCGACCTGGCAGCAGGGGCAGCAGGCGCGATAACTCCTCACGGTCAAACGTTCCGAGCGCCAGCAGCGTGCCGATGTAGAGGATGACCGACGCCGCCAGGGTCAGCGCGGGCTGGCTGGCGAAGCCGACCGCCATCAGGGCGAACATCAGCGCCGCTGCCGCCAGCGGGCGGGCGACCACCTGGAGCCAATCGATCCCGGCGGCTCCGCCCAGCCCCTGGCGCAGCAGCAGGACGAAACCGGCGAACAGCACGCCTTCGCTGAAGATGGTGATGACCGCCGCCGCCTGATAGCCGTACTGCGGCACGAAGATCAGGTTGCCGGCGATGTTGAAGATCACCGCCGCCGCGAACGCCCGCGTCAGCCGGCGCTGAAGGTCGAGGGCGATCAGGGTGTACTGCGTCAGGCTGTTCATCCAGCCGATGGGAATGCTCCACATCATTAATTGGGTGGCGATAGCGCCGTCCGGCAGAAATTCCGCGCCGCCCAGAAAGCCCGCCCAGAAATAGGCGGTGAAGGTGAAGAAGACAGCGGTTGGCAGCGCCAGGCTGAGCATCAGCTTGACGGCGAAGACGTAGTCGCGCGCCAGCGCCGCCCGGTCTTCATGCGCCAGCCGCGACATGCGCGGCAGCAGCGCCTGGGTGAAGAATGACGGGATGACGTTGAGCGCCGTCAGCCACTTGTAGGCGACGCTGTACTGCCCGACCATCTCTGCCCCGCGCAGCGCCTCGATGATCACCACGTCGATCTGAAAAAACAGGGTCGCCAGGAAGTGATTGAAGAGCAGCGGCGCGCTTTCGCCCATCATGCGGCGCATCAGCGAGCGGTCGATCAGACCAAGCAGACCGGACGGCTCGCGCTTCGTCCCTGCGGATGGCGGGGCAGCGATCAAGGATCGCCCGTAGTACCCCAGGATGGCGAGCGTCAGCAGGTTGGTGAGGATGCTCACCGCCGCCAGCCCGACGAACCCCCAGCCCATCAGCAGCACGCCCAGACCGAGCGCCACCTTGTTGATCGTCGCTGCGGTGGCGACGGCGGCGGGCAGTTCCGCCCGCTCGAAGGCGTAGAACAGCGAGGTGAAGCCGGTGCTCAGGCTGTTGGGCAGCAGCCCGATGTAGAGGATGCTGATGGCGAGGATGACCTGACCGGTCAGCGGCGGATCGGCGACTCCCTGGCGCAGAGCGAAGAAGGCGATCAGTGCCGGGACGCCGACGGCAGCCAGCAGGATGCGCAGGGCGCTGGTGTTGACGAACAGGGGACGCGCCCGCGACCGGTCGCGCGCTACCTCGCGGGTCAGGTAGAGGTTCAGCCCGAAGTTGGTGAAGATGTCGAACCAGACGAAGATCACGCCCGCGTAGAAATACCAGCCGGCATCCGTTGGACCGAGGATGCGCAGCATGACCAGGGCGAACGCCATGTCGATGCCCCGGTTGAACAGGTTGAGCAGGATCGGCGCGATGCTGTTGCGGGCGATGCGCCCCAAGCCGGTCTCCGTCACTCCGCCGAACGTGCCGCGCCACGCCCACGCGCCCACCAGCAGCAGCAGGATCACCCCGCCGATGAACGAGGCGAACAAGCCGACCTGGAACGATGCCGGGCTGTAGACCAGACGGATCGTCCAGTCGCCCGGCTCGCTGATGTCGGCTATCAGCCCGAACATGAGCGCCGAACCCAGGGCGAGCTGAGTCTCCTCGGATTCTGGCGCGCCCTGTGGACGCAGATAGGCGCGCCAGTTGCCGTCGTAGTATTCCCGAATGATGATGCTCGCCGGCGCTTCGGTCGTCGCGTCGATCTGAAGCTCGCGGCTGCTGATCCGGGTGAGAATGGGCGGCGTTCGCGGGCGTGGAATATCCCTGGTTTGCCCGAAAGCAAATATCCGATCCCCGCTGTCTACCTGATAGATTTTGACCGCTTCGTCCGCGTAGACGATAGGAGCCGTCTGCCCGCCCGCACACAGCGGGGACAGGCTGGGCAGCGGCATATCGTCGTGGGTGATAATGTAGCGCACCCCCAACCGCCGCAGCTCGCATAACTCGCCGTTATTGATCTGGTCAATCGGGATCGGCGAGACGCGGTTGAACTCCAACTGCGTCTGCGGGTAGAAGATCGCCTGGATGTAGCCCGCCGGGATGATGCTCTCGTAGCCGCGAATATCTTGCAGACCGTAGCGCATCGTCAGGTTGGCGTTGAACAGCGCCGGCTTGCCGGCTTCTTCAATCGTTGTGTAGCGCCATTCGCCCAGCTGCTCCATGAGCCACTGGATCGACGGCGGGGTGAAGTCCAGCAGGGCGGGGTCGCTGGCGGGGTTGAAATGCGCCGAGGCGATCATCAGGTCGGCGGCGATCACGGCGACGGCGAGCAGGGGGGCGAAACCCCGCACTCCTGCTCGCCCGGCGTGCGGTCTTCGCAGCAGGATCACCACCGCGCCGGATGCTATCAGCATCACGGCGAAGACGGCGGCATTGACGAACTGGTAGCTGTAGAACATGCGCGCGTCGCTGAAGGCATCGACCGCCTTCGCCAGCGCGCCGTACAGCCGCTCGACCAGCGGCGCGGCTTGATCGTAGAACAGCCGGCTGGCGACCAGCCCGGCGAGGATCAGCCCGCCCGCCGCCGCCAGCCCGTAGCCGATCCGCCGCGACCAGCGCCCGCCGCGCAGCAGGACGGCATCCATGCCGAAGCCCGCCAGCGCCGCGACGGCGAAGGTGAACGGGAAGACCCAGCGAAACGGCGAATGCAGCTGATCGATGCCCGGAAGGGTGTAGTAGAGGACGGCGTAGGTCGGCAGCCCGAACATGAAGGTCAGCGAACCCAGCGCCAGCACTGCCAGGATCAGCCGGTGGGGCGTCCCTTTATGGCGGTGCAGCCCCCAGGCGTCGAGGAGGGCGATCCCGGCGAGGATCAGCGGCAGGATGCCGACGTACAGCGCCGCCTCGACGTAGTTCTTCATCCCCCACTCGGTGTGGACGATGCGCCCCCCGGCGGCGTTGACCACCGTCTCGTCGATCAGTGACACGGTGCGCAGGTCGAACACGTCGAAATAGGTGTGATGGGCAGGACTGCCGTAGAAATTGGGCATGACGAACTGCACAGCGTCGCGGAGCGGGTGCGCCCAGCCGAGGACCTGATCAAACGGTGCGCCTTGCGCCCGGAAGTTGTTCGAGGCGGCTTCAAACAGCGGGATGAACTGCACCGCGCCGAGCGCCCCGCCCAGGGTGATCAGGGCGATCAGCGCCGCGCCCCGTCCGACGAGTTCGCGCAGGAGTCCGCCCGCTTTGTGTCCCGTCCGCCGCAGCGTCCAGAGCATGAACAGCAGGCGCGCCGCCGCGTAGTACGCCGCGACCAGCAGGGTGTAGTAGGTGATCTCGACGTGCCCGGCGAGGATGTTGCAGCCCAGCGCCGCCGCCCCGATGGCGATCCAGGGCAGGACGACCGGTCTGCCGGCGAGCGGCTGATGCCGGATGACGTACTCGATCATGAGCAGCAGCAGCGGCAGCCAGACGGCGGCGGCGATGATCATCGGGAAGACGGCGCTGATCACGAAGAACGCCGCCAGCTGATAGGTGACGGCGGCTGCCGCCCCGCCGGCGCGGCTGATGCCCAACCCGCGCGCGAAGGCGAACATGAACGCCCCGGCGAGCCACAACTGCACGACGGTGAACCAGCCGTAAGCGGCGGGCAGGTCGAGCAGGTAGTAGAGCAGGCTGAACGGGTAGAGCGCGCTGTGCTGCCCGGCGGCGAGGAAGGCGATGCCGCTGAACTGGTAGGGATTCCACAGCGGAATCTCACGGTCGGCGATCTGCTGGCGCAGGAACGACTTCCACTGGAAGTTTTGCAGCACCAGGTCGCTGACCAGATGGTTGTAGGGGATCGCCGGCGCTTTGACCACCTCGCGGTAGGTGGCGTAGGGTTCGTACTGGTAGAGATTCTCCGCCGGCAGCAGCGTCCGCCCGCCGACGGTCTGGTTCCAGAAGGTCAGCAGGGGGAGCGCGAACAGCAGCGCCAGGATGAGCAGATCAGGAAGGCGTCGGCGCACAGTCAACCTCGATTGGCGAGTCAAACGCCCGCCATTATAATAATTAGGCGAAGCGGATGAGTGAGAACGTGTTCAGAACAGTGGATTTGGTCTCCGAAAGTTTCACGTCGGGACAGCGCCTTTTGGAACAGCGCGCTATTTCGACGCGCAAGACCTACGGTCAGTTTCTCACATCGCCGCCCGTCGCCCGTTACATGGCTGGACAGCTCGGCGATCTTCCCCCCGCTTGTTCCATCCTCGATCCGTCGCTTGGCTCCGGTGTGCTTCTGTGCGCTGTGATCGAACGACTGATGGAGCGAGGCGCTCCGGCACAGGTCGAACTGCACGCCTATGAGATTGACCCAGTCCTTTTCAGAACGGCAGAGGCGATTCTCGAACGCGCCTGCCGGCTGGCGGCGGAGCGCTCGGTGAACATCGTCCTGCGGCTTCATCAGGAAGATTTCGTCACCGCTGCGCTCGAAGTCTTGCAGCCGTCTTTGTTCTCAAGACCCACTATCAGCCCTCGAACGGTTGATCGGATCATTGCAAACCCACCCTATTTCAAGCTGCAGAGCGATGATCCGCGTGTGACCACCAGCCGCGACCTCATAGGCGCACACACCAACATTTATACCCTTTTCATGGCGTTGGCGACCAGACAACTGGCGCGCGATGCCAGAGGTGTATTCATCATACCTCGTAGTTTCTGCTCTGGGGCATACTTCGCCCCGTTTCGCGACTCGTTCGCCGATCAGGTGGAATTCGAACGTCTGCACTTGTTCGGGTCACGCGATCAGAATTTCGATGAAGTCCTGCAAGAGAATGTCATTCTGACCTTCAAGAAACGAGACGATGCTCAACCGGGGCGCGAAATGATCGCCATCTCGACTTCGAAGAACGGGGCAGACCTGGACGATTCTCAGGTGTCCGACTTCCCATCCGCACTGGTTGTTCACAGACGCGCCCGGCATCTGTTCTATCGCCTGCCTGTGAGTGAAGAAGATGCCGTGATTCTGCGTGCCTTTGACACCTGGACCGGCTCCTTACACCAGTACGGCATGGAGGTTTCAACGGGGCGAGTCGTCGCCTTCCGTGCAGTCGAACACATGATGTCTCATCAGGATAGCGACGGGTTTCCGCTGCTGTGGATGCATCACGTCAAATCTGGGAGTGTGCTGCATCCGCTGCCCAGACTCAACAAACCCCAATGGCTGCGCGCATCTGCTCTCTCTGCGTCCCTGGTTGTTCCAAGCGCGAACTACGTCTTGCTTCGCCGCTTCAGCGCCAAAGAAGAGCCGCGACGGTTGGTCGCCGGCAGTTTCCTGAGCGCCGAATTTCCCGGTGTCGCGTATGTAGGCTTCGAGAATCACCTGAACTACGTCTACCGGCTCGGCGGGGTCTTGTCTGCCGCCGAGACTCTAGGGCTGACCAGCCTGTTCAACAGCGCGCTCTATGATCGCTACTTCCGCATCACCAACGGCAATACGCAGGTTAACGCCGCCGAACTTCGTGCGCTGCCTCTGCCTCCGCTGGACATCATCCGCCGAATAGGCGAGGCAGGGTTAGCCCGTCCTTCGGAAGATATAGACCACCTGGTGTTTTCCCACCTATCCGCTTCTGGTCACATTGCGCTTGGATTGACCCCGACGCCATGACTGCAGCCCCTATGCCCAAACTGACCGAAGCGCGCGCTATTCTCGCAGCGCTTGAACTGCCGCGAGCGCAGCAGAATGAAATATCCGCGCTCACGCTGCTCGCGCTGACTGGTTTGACAGAGACCGATGACTGGAGCCGCGCAGTGCGCCGCAGCCTGCGTGTTCACGACATCCTTGAGGAGATCAAGGCGCGTTTTGGTCGCGCTTATGCCGAGAACACGCGCGAAACAGTGCGCCGCCAGGTGCTTCATCAGTTTCAGCAGGCGGGCATCGTTACCCGCAATCCCGATGACCCGACCTTGGCGACCAACAGCCCGCGCACCCACTATGCACTGACCGACTCGATGGTGAATCTGCTTCGAGCCTATGGCTCGGACGAATGGGGGGCTGAACTTCGGATATTTCGCACGACGAGCGAGGCACTTTCACAAGTCTATCGCCGCCAGCGCGATCAAACCCGCGTGCCGCTCCTCTATCAAGGACGAGTCTATTCATTATCGCCGGGCGAACATAACAGGCTGCAGGCGACGGTGATCAGCGAGTTTGGACCGCGATTCGCTCCCGGCGCACATCTGCTCTATCTGGGCGATACCGAACGCAAACACCTCATCGTCGATGAGTCTGGACTTCTGCGACTCAATGTCGCGCTGTCTCAGCATGACAAACTGCCAGACATCGTCCTGCATGATGAGACCCGCAACGCACTTTTTCTGATCGAAGTTGTCACTTCTCACGGACCCGTATCGCACAAGCGGCGGCGTGAATTGGAGCAGTTCTTCGCTGAATGCTCGGCGGGACGCATCTACGTGAGCGCTTTCGGGGATTTCTCCGTGTTCAAGAGTTTCCTCAACGAAATTGCCTGGGAAACTGAGGTCTGGCTGAGCGAAATCCCCGATCATCTGATTCACTTCAACGGCGATCATTATCTTCGCCCGCGAAGCGAGTGAAAAACGTCCTCTACCCGCCCTGGACGATCTCCCACAGGCGCACCGTGCCGTCGCGGTCCAGCGCCGCCGCCAGCCGCCCGTCGGGGCTGACTCCGGCGTACATGATCTCTGTCTCATGCAGTCCGACTACAGTGCGCGTCCCGTTCACCAGGTTGATCGCCGTGATCAAGCCGTTTTCGTCTCCGTAGACGACGACCTCGCCCGCCGAGTCGAAACCAGCGCTGCGGCTGATGTCGAAGTCAAAGTCGAACGTTTCGACTTCGCTGCCGCCGAGCGCCGGCGTCCACACGCCGATGCGGCTGTTGCTCACCACAACGGCGAAGCGCAGATCCCCGGACCAGGCGGAGAGCTGATTCCCGTTCGCTTCAAAGCCGGCGGTCTGCCGTCCGCTGTCCAGGTCGTAGACGCTGACGGCGATGTCGTTCATGTAATCGACCACCGCCGCCGATTCGCCGTCGCTGCTGAAGGACACGACCGCCAGCGGCGGGATGACCGCCTCCAGCTCGGAATTGGCGCGCGCCTTTCCGGTCTCAGCGTCGAAGCGGCGAACCGCTCCATCCCGGAACAGGACGATCAGCCCGTCGCCGGCGAAGGCAAGCCCTACAGGGTTCGCCCGCGTCTCGCCCGTCGGGACCTCATAGAGGATGTCGCCCGTCGAGCTATCGCGCACCGTCACCCTGCCCTCCAGGTCCGTCACAGCGACGCGGCTGCCATCGCCATTAAGGGCGTAGAGGCTGGGGTCATCGTACACATTCTCGATGGCGGCGAGCGGCGCACCGTCTGCGGTATCGTACAACTGAAGGGTGCGCTCGCGGAAGCGGTACAGCGACATCACGCTGCCATCGCCGCTGAAGCGGAACGGCGTGAGCGCGGCAACCGTCGCGACGCCCGTCGCCAGTTCGGCGCGCATGGCGGTGTCATCGGCGAAGAACGCCGCCACCCCGTTTTCCTCCAGCGCCGTGACCAGCGCGACGATCTCCGGGTCGGCGTCCGAACCCATGAACTGGACATAGGCGGTATAGCCCCGCGCCGCCTGTTCAAGCTGCCCGGTTGCCAAAAACGCCTCGCTGATTGCCAGCACCATCGGACCGTCTGCCGGCGTCAGGTCTTCTTCGTCAAGCCCCTCGAAGGCAACCTCGAAGTCTGCCAGCGCCGCCTCGTGGCTGCCCGCCTCGACCAGCGCCATCGCGCGCCCCTGGTAAGCGGCGCGGCGCAGCGCCGCGAAGCCGTCGCCGAGGATGCGCCAACGGTTGTCCTGCTGAAGCTCCTCCACCAGCCGCACCGCCGCGTCGTAGTCGCCCTGCGCCAGCATGACCGCCAGCCGCCGCGCCGAGACCAGCACCGATCCGGTCAGCGCCTCTGCCCGTTCCAGATCCGCCAACGCGCCTGCGAAATCGCCGGCGATCTCGGCGCGCACGGCTGAACGATCCAGGTAGAGCTTGTCATCGTCCGGGAAAGCCTCTTCCCAGCAGGCGTAGAGGCTTTCGGCGGTTTCGACGTCGCCCGCCGCCGCCGCGTCCAGGGCGTAAAAACGATAGTCCGTCGCTGTGTAGGCGGGGTCGCAGACCTTCTGCGCGGCAGCGCCCAGCGGTAGGGCAGCGAGCGCCACGAAGAGGAACAGGACATGAATCGTTCGCATCAGATGATCCCTATGCAGGCTGCTCATTTCGCCACCCCCCACACCTGCACCGTGCCGACACCGGTGCTGACCGCGATCATCGTCTCGTCGGCGTTGACGAGGACGGAGCCGGAAGAAATGTACGGTTCGACCGCCAGCCGCGCCGCTTCGGTGAGCTGGATGTGCTCGCCGCTGTCCGAGGCGGTGTAGACGATGATTTCCTCACGGGCGGGCACGATCAGCAGCCGCCCGCTCGGCGAAAGCACGGCGTCGGTCGCCTGTCCCGCCAGTTCGAGGTTGGCGACGGGCTGCCATACCCCGCCGTCATCCTCGCGCCACAGGCGAATCGCCCCGCCGGCGCGCGTCAGCAAAAGCTGACCATCGGCGCTGAAGGAGATCGCCCCTACCGCGCCCCGCTGGAGAGCGCCGGTCACGTCGATGTAGGGCAGCGGCGTCTGGATGCCGTCGGTCATCCCGCCGTCGGCGTCGATGAACTGGATCGCCGCCGTTTCGAACAGCGATTCTCCCAGGCGCACCGACGGAGCCAGCGCGATCAGCCCGTCGCCCCGCTGGGCGAGCTGGACAGAGATGCCTTCCGGCGTGGCGAGCGACACAGGCGCGCCGCCGTCGAAGGGGAAGCGTATGATCTCGACGCTGAGCGCGCCTGCGCCGTCAGTCCGGCTGACGGCGGCGGTGACGGCTTCGTCGTCCGCCGTGAAAGCGGTGGCGCGCACATCGCCCAGGCTCACGCTGCGCAGCGGCTCGCTCAGGTCATCGAGATCGTATAGGCGCACCGTGCGTTCGCCATTGTCGGAGCGGTTGATCTGGTAGACGGGACGCCCTGCGAATTCGCCGAAGAAGCCGAACGGCAGCGCGGTCAGCGCGCCGATCTCGCCATCGAGCGGGAAGCGGTAGACGCCGTTCGCCGAGCCGACGAAGACCGTCTCGCCGTCGGCAGACCAGGCGACGCCGCGCACCTCGTTGACCGGCGCTTCCGCCAGAAGCTCCAGCGACGCGGCGTTTTCCACCGTGATCGGCTGGAGCGTCCTGGCGTTCACCGTCAGGCTGGCGCTGAAAGGTTCGAAGACCAGCGCGGCGCTGCGTGGGACGCTCTCCTCTGTGCCGCTGGCGACCAGCTGCCCGCCGTCCGGCGTGAAGTCGCCGACCAGCAGCCCGCTGCCCAGGCGCGTCACAATGTCGAGCGTCGCGGCGTCCAGCAGGGTGAGCGGTATCTCGCCGCCCGATGCCAGGATCAGCGCGCCGTCCGGGCTGTAGCTCAGATGCCCCACGACGTCGGTCAGCGCGGCGCTGTCCACGGCTTCGCCGCTGGCGATGTCGAAGGCGACGACGCTGCTGAAACCGCCCGCCAGCAGCAGCGAGGCATCGGGGCTGAAGGCGAGGCTGAAGACGGGGCGTTCCGATTCCAGGATGGCGCTGTTTTCGCCCGTCTCGACATCCCACAGGCGGATGGTGCTGTCGTCGGTGATGCTCGCCAGCAGCGCGCCGTCGGGGCTGATCGCCACCGGGTTGGAGCTGTCCTCGTTCGCCATCGGCTCGCCATCATCGACGTAGAAGCGCCCGATCTGCGTCTCGGTCGGGAGGTCCCACAGGATGACGCTGCCGTCGAAGAGCGCCGTCGCCAGCAGTCCGCCGTCCGGCGTGAATGCCAGCCCCGCCGCCATACCGTCGTTGACGCCGAGCAGCTCGACGATCTCGCCGTCCTTGACCATCACGATGCGTCCGTCGAGCAGGGAGGCGACGGCGAACGCGCCGTCGGGCGAAAGGGCGGCGTTGGTGACCGAGGCGTCGGTCATCACCGAGAAGATCGGTTCGCCTTCAGGGTTGGCGCCGTCCCACAGGTTGAGCGCGCCGTCGAAGTCGGCGGTCAGGATGCGCGAACCGTCGGCATTCACGTCCAGCGCCAGGACGCTGGAGGCATGGGCATCGCCGTCACCCAGCCGTGCCAGTGCGGCGAGCCGGGGCGCGGTCTCGACGGAGATCGCCTCCGAAGAGGACTCGACCGCGAACTGCGCCAGCCCGGCGGAGCGCAGCACGGCGATCTCGCGCAGGCGGGCATTCACGTTGTCGCTGCCCCCAAAGCGCGCGACCGCCTCACGATAGGCGATCTGCGCCGCGTCGTAGCGCCCACCGGCGAACAGGGAATCGCCGACGCCGAAGGCGGGGATATCCCAATCGGGGTTGAGATCCCAGGCAGCGGCGAAATCCTCGGCGGCTTCGTCGTAGCGTTCCAGTTGGAAACGAGCGGCGGCGCGGTTGCGAACGAAGACCGATTCGTCTGGTTCCAGCGTGAACGCCGCGTCGAAATCGACTTCCGCCGCTGCGAAGTCGTTCAGGTTGAAATAGGCGATGCCCCGGCGGTTGTGGGCATAGCCGGAAGGTCCGACTTCAATCGCCCGGTCATAGTCGGCGATGGCGCTGGCGTAGTCTTCCAGGCTCAGGTAGAGATCGCCCCGATTGACCAGCGCCGAGCGGTACGCCGGGTCAAGGCGGATCGCCTCGGCATAGGCTTCCAGCGCCTCGTCGGTGCGTCCCAACCGCCCCAGGTAGAAGGCGATGTTGTTGTAGACGATGGGGTTTTCCGGGTCCGCCGCCTGCGCGCACAGCGTCTCGGCGATAGCGGTCTCGTAGTCTTCGGCGTTGTAGGCTTCGATGCCGCGACTGATGTAGTCGTCGGCGGTCAGGGCGGGGTCGCACGCTGGAGAGTCGGTGGGCGGGTTTTTCCCCTGTGCCGAGGCAGTCAGGACTCCGCCCAGGCACAGCAGCAGAATCGCCCCGTGCAAGACGCGGCGGCGAAAAGACATAAATGTTCTCCCAACAATGACAGAAATCAAAAAGGCGCGGGGAGCGCCGTCAAAGACACGCCGCCGCACCTTCTGTCATTGTATAGCGGGTTTCTATTTTCCGCGCTTCACCATCCTGAAACCGATGCTGTTGTGGGCGATGCGCGGATTCAGGTAGTAACGGAAGGGGATGCGCGCCCGGTCGGCTTCGCTGTGGTAGGCTCCGCCGTGAACGGCGCGCGGCGAATAGCCGGACAGGTCGTCCGCCGCGCCTGACTTGGCGCTGTTCGCCCACTCCCAGATGTTGCCCGCCATGTCCCAGACCTCGAAGAGGCTGACGCCCTTAGGATAGCGGGTCACCGGCGTGGTCATCTTGAGATCGCATTCCTTGACGTTGCAGTGTTCCACGTCGAAAGTGTCGCCCCAGGGGTAGAGGCGGTGTGTGTCGCCGCGCGCCGCGCGGAACCACTGCTCGCTGGTAGGCAGGCACAGGTCTTCCTGCACCTTGCTGGTCAGCCAGTTGGTGAAGGCGAGGGCATCGAACCAGGCGACCGTATCGCGCGGGCGGTCGTCGCCTTCAAAGCGCCCCACCGGCGGGTTGGGACGCTCCGACCGCCACAGCGTCGCTTCCGGCGAGAAATCCCACCAACGGGGATCGTTATAGCCGCCGGGGTCGTCGATGAACGCCTGGAACTGCCGGTTGGTGACCGGGTAGCGGCTGATGTGGAAGGCGGGCACGTACAGCGTGTGCTGCGTGCGCGCGCCGTCGCTTTCGACATCCTCAAAGGTGACGTACCCGGCGGGGATGGCGACCCAGTCGAGCAGGGGCAGGGTGAAGCTGCTGACGCTCGGCGCGGTGGTCTGCGACACGACCGCCGGGATAACCGGCGATATGACCTGCTGAATGATCGGCGTTTTCACCTGGCTGATAGGAGCCGTCGGAGCGAGACCTGGTCCCAGTTGTCCCTTGCTGGGCGTGCTGTTCGCCGAGATCGCCGGCGCAGAGCCGTTGCCGCTGCTGATCACGCCGCCGCACAACGACCGGACCTGCTCCGGATCGTAGCTGGGGTATTCCTTAAGGAATTCGCCCATTGCCTCGCAGCCCATGTCGCGCGTGGCTTTGACGCGGATGAGCGAGGCGATCTGGCGATAGTCGCTGTCGCGCTGCGCGTCTTTCGCTTGAACTTCGAGCTGCCGTTCGGCTTCTTGCAGCAGTCGGTCGATATTGATGAAGCGCGAGGTGAAGCCCTTCGCCTTCGCCTGTTTGAACAGGAAGACCGCCTGATCGAACTGCCCTTTTTCCATCGCCGCCGCCGCCACGCTGATCACCGAAGCGCTGTTGAAGACCGGCAGCTCCGTCTGAGCGCGCGGCATGGCATCCATCGGCAGCGCCCGGTGGCTGTTGTGGTTGCGCTCGGCGTTGTGGATGGAGTTGAGCAGGAGCGCTGTCGTCTCCGGGGTCAGCCCGTTGGTGAGATCGACATACTGGAACTCCTGGACCGCGTCCGGCACGGTGGTCTGATCGTGGATCAGCACCGGGAAGATGTTCCGCTGAAGCTGGATCGCCAGCTCGAACTCCTGCCGGCAGTAGGTGGAGGCGACCGACGCCGGCGACAGCAGATAGATGAACCCCTCGCACCACTCGAGTCGGCGGAGGATCTCGTCCCACCACTTGTCTCCGGCGTAGAAGCGCTGATCGAACCAGACGTCGTGTGCCGTGAGCAGATTGCTGATCTGAATGCAGTACGGCTTGTCGAGACGTGCATAGCTGATGAAGATGCGCATGGTGTTATTCTCGCTTGTGCAGAGAGTCGTTCATGAGTCTAAAGATCAGCATGGTTCTGCCGCTGCTTCCAGTCTTCGACGGCGCTGAGCGCCTCCGCCGTTTCGAAATGCTTGAGTGCGTCGGCTGCCACATCGCAGACGCGAAGCTCCTGCCACTGCGGCACGGCTTCATCGTCCAGCCGCTTGATCAGGTCCGGGATGGCGCGCGGATCGCGCAGCTCGTCGAGCGCCTGCACCGCGCGCAGGCGGATGATCGCCTCTTCATCGTTGAGCGCGTTGCTGATCGGCACGACCACCGCGTCGCCGCCGATTCGCAGCAGCGCCTCGACGGCGGCGAAGCGCACCAGCGGGTCATGCTGGAGCGCCGCCAGGGTCAGCGAAGGGATCGCCGCCTGATCGCCCAGCCTGCCCAACGCCTCGGCGGCGGCTTCGCGCACGGTCGCGTTCTTGTCTTCCAGCATCTCGCCGATGCGCGCCGCCGCGCCCCGGTCGCCGATCTCCTGAAGGGCGCGGATCGCCGCCACCCGCACCATCCAGTTCTCATCTTCCAGGCGCGCCAGCAGCTTGGTGACCACGCTGGGATCGCCCACCCACGCCAGCGCCTCGACCACCGACCAGCGCAGCACCCAATCGGGATCGGTCAGCACCGCCGTCAGCGGGTCGATGAGCGCCGGGTCGCTCGCGCCGCGCAGCTTGATGCGGGCGAATTCACGCAGGTCCTTCGCCGTTTCCTCGCGAACCCCCCAGTCGTCGCTGCGCAGGGCGGCGAGCATTTCGGCGAGGATTTCCGGATAGCGCGCCGGGTCGTCGCGCTTGGAGGCGTTCTCCGGCGACTTCTCGACATCTTCGTGCTCGCCGTTCGCCAGGACTGCGACGGTCGCCGTCTGCTTGGCGCGCCACAGCTCGACCGCCCGCAGCGCTTCGTGCGTGCCGATTCGTTCCAGCGCCGCCGCCGCCAGATCGCAGATGCGCCGGTCTCCCAGCCAGGGGCGGCGGGTGTCGTCGAGCGCGGCGATCAGTTCCGGCAGCGCGGCGACCGCCTGGATGCGGCACAGCACCTCCAGCGCGCCAGCGCGCCGGTTGAGATTCTCATCGCGCACCGCGCCCCGCACTGCCGGGACGACCGCCGCGCCGTGCGCGGTCAGCGCTTCGACGGCGGCATCGGCGACGACGGCTTCGAAGTCGCCAAGCGCCTTGACCAGGGCGGTGATGGCGGCGTCGCCGGGCGTCTTCGCCAGCAGCTGAATGGCGTTCAGGCGCACCTGCTCGTCCGCGTCGTCCAGCGCCGCGATCAGCCGTCCGATGGGCGATGTCGCGCCGGCGGATAAGGCTGCGCCGGCGGGTGCGCCCCTGGTGGCGGCGGACGCCGGGACGAGGGCGTCGGTATCCCGCAGGAAATCCGGTTCGCTGATGCCGCCGCTGGAAGCGCCGGCCGCCGCCAGCGCCAGCGCAGGCACGGCGTTTTTCTCATCCGTGTCGCGCTTGAGCCGGTCCTTGACGCGGTTGGCGCTGCTGCCCGCCGCCAGCCTCTTCGGGTCGCGCTGCTGTCCAGCACGCCAGCGCTGTGCCGCACGTTCCGCCGAGTTGACGCCGGATTCTTCCAGCTTTTCGGCGGCGATGTCGCTGATGCGGCGCTTCAAACGTTTCAAAAAATCCATCTCTTTCAACGCCTCGATCAATCTTTTCACAGCTCTCATGTCCTCTGTGAACGCCCCCAGCGCCTCTAGCGCAGCGGCGCGAACTTCCAGGTCCTCGTGGTAGGATAACTCAAGCAGCGTAGGCAGTGCGTCTTCCGAGTCAATCTCTCTCCAGAAATAGCCCACCAGCCGCCGCGCTTCCGGGGTGCTATCCACCCCCATCAGCTTCACCAGATAAGGCACGGCGGCATCCCCCAGGTGGACCAGTCCGCTCACCGCCGCTTTTCCCAGGCGCGAACGCCTGCCTAATCCCGTTTGCAGCCGCGCCAGCATGTACAGCGCTTCAAGACCCTGCGCATCGCCGATCAAGCCGATGGCTTCCGCCGCTTCCGCCCCGACTTCGCTGCGGTGGTCGCCGAGCGCTTCGATCAGATCGGGCATGGCGGCGCGGTCGCCCAATTCGCCCAGCGCCCAGGCGGCGCTGCGGCGGGCGTACCAGTGCGGGTGACGCAGCAGCACCAGCAGGGTCGGCAGCGCCGCCTCGCCGATCTTGCGGATGCGGGCGGCAATTGCCAGGCTGTTGAGCGGCGTGCGCTGATCCAGTGCCCGCACCAGCGAGCGCCGCACCGGCAGGTGCATCGTCCGCACGATCAGCGCCGCTTCGTGGCGGGTGGACCATTCGCCGCTGCGCATGGCGTTGAAGAGCAGGGGCAGCGCCGCCTCAGGCTCGAAGCTCATCAGCGACCGCGCGGCGTAGATCAGCGAGCGCCCATTCAGCGCCACTTGATTGGTCAGGGCGATGATCACCTCGGCGCGGATGTCTTCGTGCACGGCGATGCCGCTGGCAAGGCAGCTCGCGGCGAGTTCGGCGTCGATTTGCAGCACCCGCCGGATCAGCCCGTTGGGGTTGTGCGTGCAGCCCATCAGGGCGATCACCGCGCGATCCCAGGCAGTCGCCATGCGCGCGCCGTTGGCGTCATAGCGCGGCGGCGGCAGATGCGCTTCGACTCCCAGCCGCTCCATCTCGCGCGCGGCGAAGTAGTCCTGCACCAGCTGGTGATGGAAGCGCACCGAGCCGTTGTCGCGGTCCAGCAGCCCGGCGTTGACGGCGACCCGCAGGGCTTCGGCGCTGTGCAGGTGCGCCTCCGCCAGTCCGATCGGCAGATAGACGCGCCTGCCGCTCTGCGCCATGTCGAACGCCAGCGTTTCCAGCCCGCGCCGCACGCTTTCGAAGGGGATGCCGCCCGGAATGTCCTTGCTCTGCGCGCGCGCCCACAGCACCTCGACGAGACGGCATGCGAGCGCTCCCATATTACGCGGCAGCTCGCCGTCGGGAGCGGTCGAGTGGATCAGAGTCAGGGCGCTCAGATAGAACGGGCTGCGCGCCATGCGGAAGAGCTGCCGCGCGCCCTCGTCCTGCACGTCGTGCGGTTTGCCCTGGGGAATGATGCGCCGCAGCAGGACGCTGCCGCTGGTTTTGCCGAGCACGCCCATGACGTAGCTGCGGATGCGCTCGTCGTCGAGCGCGTGCGGCTGTACGCCCGGCAAGCCCAGGTCGATTTCGCTGTAGCGGTCGTCGCGGCAGGTGAAGACGGCGCGTTTTGGCGCGCGCTCGCCGTGCAGCCAGGCGCGCAGCAGGGCGATCTTGTCCGCCCCGTTTTCGCTCATCTCGTTCAAGCCGTCGCAGAACAGGATGACTTCACCCCGCTTCATCCGTCCGATCACATCGCCGCCCAGACTCCAGCGCGAGGCGAAGAAGGCTTCGGCGGTGGGCTGGTCCTTCCAGGTCGCCAGCTTGACGAAGAAGGGCAGCGGCTTTCTTTCCGGCGTCGACAGCCGCTCGCGCGCCGATTTCAGCGCCAGCGACAGCAGAGTCATCGTCTTGCCGGAGCCTGCTGCCCCGACGATGACGAAGCGGGGATAGCGCGTGAAGACCGCGTCGATGCCGTAGAGTTCGCTCTCCTCCTCAACGTCGTCGTGCGGGTGATGCGGATAGATCACGGCTTCGCTGCGTTCGTCGACCAGCGCGAAGGTCGCGTTTTCCGACCAGTGCCCCATGAAGCCGGGGGCATCCGTCGCGGGGTCCAGCGCCCGGGCTTCGACGCCGCTGGAGGAGTCCACCTGTTCCAGGACGCCTTTGCGGGTCTCCAGTTCGGCGACCAGGCAGTTGAGATACTGCGCCTCCGGGTCGGGAATTGCGCCGCCGCCATACACATCGGAATGCAGGCGTTCGACCAGCTGAGTGAACTGCTGGTTGTAGATTTCAGGATTCCGCCAGTTGCGAAAGTCCTGGTAGTGGATGTCCTGTAACTCGAAGGGCCAGTCGGATGCCGGCACATCCTGAATCAGCAGGGGAAGCAGATTGATGCCGCGCGTCATGGCGCGGGTCATTTCGCGGCGGGTGTAGCGAGAGGCGACGTAGTCCTGACTCATAATGCAGATCATGCCGGTGGCGCGGTCCACCGCCGCCTGAAGACCGAGGACCCAGTTTTCCCCCAGGCGCAAATCGTAGCGATCCATCCACACGGCGATGCCGGCGTTCTTCAGATCAGCTGCCAGCTGAAGCGCGAAGTCGATCTCGCTGCTTCGGTAACTCAAAAATAGAGACCCTTGAGAGTTCAAAGTTGTCCCCATGCGTCGATGATGCGTCTGTTTGTGAGTCGCGTTTGTTTTGACCACAAAAACCGCGTACATCAAAGAGGCATCAGAGTGGGGCGCGCGGCTTTAATCTTTCATGACGTTGTGTTATTATCATAGCGTGACTCAAGGCGAAAGTCGCGCAAATTCCGCAAAGTTTATGATTTGGAATACCTGTGTTAACGAAATAAACCAACCCGACCGATGCTATTAAAACAATGTTGGAATCATGACATATCCATCATGGGCGGCGGGCGTCAACCTGCCAGACTTTCTCTACAGCGACATGACCCGGCAGGTCAAGGACCCGGAGGTGCTGCAGGCGCGCCAGATCGAAACCCTGCATCCCCTGGGCATACGACGGGTGCGGCTGTTCGCGTTTCATCGCGACATTGACCCGGCGGAGAGCGTGCGCCGGACGGCGCTGGCGCTCGACCTGCTGTACGAGTTTGGCTGTGACGCCATCCTGACCCTGTCGGATGGGCGGGGCGATGTCTTCCAGCCGGGCGCGGCGGCGAGCGCTGCCCTGGACTATTTCACCGCCCGACGTTATCGCGAACACCTGCTGCCCGCCGTCGAGATGATCGTCAGCGCGCTGCGCGAACATCCGGCGCTGCTGGCATGGGAGATGGGCAGCCGCTTCTCGCTGCGCCCGCCGATCACCCCCGATGACAGCCGGGCGTTTATGACCTTCGTCAGCGAGATGGGCGGGACGATCCTGAATATCGACCCCAATGCCCTGGTCAGCATGGGCATCGCCTCCTGCACCGAGGTGACGCCGGAAGAAGACCGCGAGTTATTTGCCCGCCGGCTGTATACCCTCGGCTGCATGACGCTCATCTCGGTTGCCGGAGGGACGGCGCTGGAGCGCGCCAAAGCCTATCTCGACTACAATCTGGCGCGCGAGCTGTCGCTGCCCTTCTACGCCTTCGACGTGGCGCTGGAGCAGGCTGCCGGCGCGCTCAAGGAAGAAGTCGAGGTCTGGCGCGAATCCGACGCCTTCGGCATTTTCGTCGCGCCGGACGCCGCTGCCGCCGGGGAAGGCATCAGCTTCCCCTGGACGGTGGAGTATGATCCGTCGCTGACGGTGCAGGCGAACGCCCTGGCGGCGGCGTTCAAGCCGGCGCAGACGCGCACCTTCGTGATCATGAACGGACCGCTGGGCGTGCGCACCAACCCGCGCATCAATGCCCGACGTCTGTACACCCTTCAGCCGGGCGCCTACATCGAAGTGGATGCCCAGTCGCGGACCGAGGCGGACAAGTTCGTCTGGTGGCGTCACCGCGACGGCTGGTCCGCCGAGAAGACCATCGACGAGCGCAGCATCTATATGCGCGACCGCGCCACGCTGATCCCGCCGCCGCCCAGCGGTTCGAACGGCAGCGGCGAACCAGTGTTCACCGTCACGCCGATCCGCATCGACCAGGTTGATCTGCCCTACGATGTCAACACGTTGCCGCTGCGCGACCTGATGTTTCAGCTGCTGCCGGTGGAAAGCAGCCAGATCGAGTGGGTGCAGTATTACGGCAATACCAATTTCGCCTACCGGCACGGCAAGGCGTGGAATTACGACGGCTACTGTCAGGGACTTCACGGCGGCTTCGATTTCGGCGTCTCGCCGGGGACCCGCGTGCCGGTCCGCGCCGGCGTACATGGCACAGTGCTGCGTCCCGGTCTTAAGTTCTCGCCGCGCCGCGTCGATATTCGCGTCGGCGACTACCTGATCATCTTCGGGCATCTGCACGCCGAAACGCCGCGCGTGCCGCCGGGGATGGATGTGAACCCTGATACGGTGATCGGCACGATTGCCAGCAGCGTCGCCTTCTCGCCGCACGTCCACGTCGAGATCCGCTACCCGTATCCGAGCTTCCATACCATCATCAACCCGCTCCTGTTCATGCCGGACGTGCTGCGCGCACGGCTGCTGGCGTTCCCCACCGATTTTTACTCGCATGCGCTCAACTGGACGCGCTGGGGGACGCCGTTCGACCAGCCGGTCATTTCACTGGGCGGCAGGGTGATCGGACCCCGCGCGCGCTTCTGAATTGGTGGGATCTCGCATCGCATCAACGAGGCGAGCCGCCGGCTCGCCCTTAAAGCCAATGCTTGGTAAGGCAGACCCCGCGGACGATTTTCCAAACATGAGTTCCACACATCTCAAACTTGCGGTACTATGGTAAGACAGCATGAGAGCGGCTGTTCATTGCTGGCAGCATAGTCGCCGCGTACAGTGAGGATCGGCGTAGATGTCCACCTGGATGATTGTTGAAGATGAGCCAGATCTGTACGAACTGCTTCTGATCATGACGGAGGCGCTGACTCACGAAGGAGTCGCCTTTCTCAACGGAGAGGAAGCCGTACACTGGATAGATGATCTGGATTTCAACCGCATACAAGCGCATCGCCCCGACTTCGCGTTGATCGACATCCGCCTGCCGGGGACGATTCAGGGCGACAAGGTGTGCGAACGACTGCGGCAGAGTCCGCTGATGGGGCAGATCCCCATCATCCTGATGACTGCCTACCGCCTGAGCGCCGATGATGAAGCGGCGATGCTGGAAAAGTCCGGCGCCAATGTCGTGATCTACAAGCCGCTCCCTGATCCGAGCGAGCTGCAAGCCCTCTTTCAGAAGCTCAGTGTCCCCCGGATGACCGCTCCCCCCACGAACGGCGCGCGTCCCAGCCACAGGGGACGCAGACATGTCAAAGGCATTCGGTGACCCGCATTTTCATCTCTTACAGGCGGCAGGACAGCGAAGGGCATGTCGGACGCCTGTACGACCACCTCCTCAAACATTTCCGCGCTGAAGACATCTTCATGGATGTCGCCAGCATCGAGCCGGGCGCAGACTTCGTCGACGCCCTGGAGCGCGCCGTCACCGCCTGCGATGTCTGCCTGGCGGTCATCGGTGCGCAGTGGGCGACTCTGACCGACGGCGCGGGAGAGCGCCGGCTGCACCAGTGGAACGACTTCGTGCGCATCGAGATCGCCTCTGCCCTGCGCGCCAACAAGCGGGTGATCCCGCTGCTGGTGGGCGGCGCGAAGATGCCCCACCCGGCGGATCTGCCGGAGGATGTGGCGGGAATCGCCCGGCGGCAGGCGGTCGAGCTGACTCACGCCCGCTTCACCCAGGATGTCGAGCAGATCGTCGCGGTCATCCGCGCCAACCTCAGCGAGCGACCGATCAAGCCGAAAGCGGACGCGGCGCAGGTTCGGCAGAAAGCGGCGCAGATCAAGGCGCTGCAAGCCGATCTGCTGAACGCCGTCGCCTCACCTCTCTACGCCCACCGCGTCGCCAACAAGCTATTCCCCGTCCTGGGCGACGGCAGCCCGGATGCCGGGATCGTCTTCATCGGCGAAGCGCCGGGCAAATACGAAGCCGCCGAGGGCAGAGTCTTCGTCGGACCCTCCGGCGAGGTGCTGAATGAGCTGCTGGCGGAGATCGGGCTGAAGCGGGACTCGGTGTTCATCACCAACCTGCTGCTGGATCATCCGCCGGAGAGCCGCGACCCGACGCCGGAGGAGATCGCCTTCTACGCGCCCTATGTGGATCGGCTGCTCGCCGTCATCGAGCCAAAGGTGATCGTGCCGCTGGGGCGTTTCGCCGTGCAGTACCTCGTCAAAAAGCTCGACCTGCCGGAAAAACGCGGGCGAATCGGCGATCTGCACGGCAGGGTGCTGGCGGCGCGAATGCCGCACGGCGAGATTCACATCGTGCCGATGTATCACCCGGCGGTGGCGCTGTACCAGTCGAGCCAGCGCGCGGTGCTCAAGAAGGACTTCGAGCAGCTTCGCGCCTTCGTGTGAAACCCCTGTATCAATGAGCGCTGGAATCAAACACGGTCGGGTGCAGGAAGCCCGACCGTGTTTGGCTGTGCGCCGGTCCCCCGCACAGGGCAGGAGACCGGTTGATTCTGTGATGCTGAACTATTCTCCTGCTTCGACCGGCGGGCGGGTGTACGCGGACACGTCACCGCCGACGGCTTCGATGCTGTCGTAGAGCACCTGCAGGATGTAGTGCGGGTTGTGGGCGAAGTCGCCTGGATCCTTCTGCGCGTACTGGTAGTTGTAAGCAGCGCGCAGCAGGTTGGGCGTCCACGAGGCAAAGCGGTTGTCGCCGACGCTTTCCTCAGCGTCCGCCTCGCCGTTGCCGTTGGTGTCGATGAAGAAGTACGGGTGTGAGTGCGAGTTGTAGGCAATCGCCGTGCCCGCCGTCTCCGTCGCATACGCCTGGATCGCCGCGAACAGCGCGTCTTCCAGCGCCATGATTTCGTCGCGGATCGGTTCTTCGGCGTCGCCGTTGCCGTTGAAGTCGATCAGCTCGACATCTTCCAGCATACGGATAGACAGCACGTCTTCTTCGACTTCCAGTTCTTCTTCATGGCAGTCGTCGCACTGGTTGAGCCGGATCGATCCCTCATGCGGGCGATGGCAGCCAGTGCAGGTGTTCGGGGCGTCTTCGGCGTGCAGGTTGCGACCGTTGTATTCCTTGTCGGCAAACTGATACGCCCCCTGCGCCTCCGCGCCGAAGATCGACGCGCCTGCAGCGAAGTAGTGGACGTTGCGGAACGTCAGCCGCTCGCTGACCTCGTCGTCGCCGACGCCGGCGCCCCGGATAGCGTTGTTGACGCTGACCGTCGATTCACGCCCCTGATGGCAGGCGAGGCACAGATTGCTCTCGTCGTTCTCTTCGAAAGCGAGCCGCGCGCCGCTGGGGAATGCCACCGTCGCCAGTTCGTGCACCGTGAAGTCCGTCAGGCTGGTGTGGCAGGTCGTGCATTCCAGACCCTGGCTCACCGGCTCGGCGATGTTGGCGTTGTTCTTCAGCCAGACCGGCAGACCATCCGCCGTGTGGCAGCGGGCGCACGTCCCAGGAACTTCGCCGTCCTCGTCCCAGTGGCGGAAAGCTTCGCGCGTGGGGTTGAAGTGCATCGGCGCATCGCGGACCACGAACGTCGTATCGACCGGCTCCGCCAGCGCTTCGTTCAGCGAGGACAGGCTGTCGTACAGCAGTTCGAGGATGTACTGCGGGTTGTGGGCATACGCGCCGGGGTCCTTGACCGACACCTGGTAGTTGTACGCCGCCTGCAGCAGCCGCGCGGTGTAGGCGTTGTAAGCGTCCGCCTCTTCAGCGTCCGCCTCGCCGTTGCCGTTGGCATCGAGCAGGAAGTACGGATAGCGATGCGCGTCGTAGGCGATAGCTGCGCCGGCAACTTCGGTCGCGTAGGACTGGATCGCCTGCATCAGGAGTTCCTGCATGCCTTCGATCTCGCCCGCGATGCCTTCGCCGTCATCTTCGTCGCCGTCGAAGTCGGAGCCGGAGCCTTGCATGCGAATATCGCGCAGGTCTTCGACATCCTCAACGTCTTCGTGGCATTCAGCGCACTGCTCGAGCTTGATCTCCAGCGTGTGCGGGTTATGGCAGTCGGCGCAGGTCGTGTAGCCCTCGACGTGCGCGTTCCGCCCCATGTAGATCTGCCCTTCATACTGATAACCACCGCGCGCCGCGCCGCCATAGAGCGTCGCTGCTGCCGCATAGTAGTGGATATTCATGAAGCGGGCTTCAGCGTTCGGCGCATCGAGGTCTTCCAGCATACCGAGGTCGGTCAGACGGGTGTTGAGGCTGTCCGTCGAGGCGCGCCCCTGATGGCAGACCATGCAGCGTGCCGAGTCGCCGGTTTCGCCGACTTCCGCGCCGGACGGGAAGACGACCGAGGTCAGCTGCGTCGCCGTAGGAGCATGGCAGGCGTCGCAGGTGACGGTCGTGCCGATCGGCGGCGCGACTTCCACAGACCCGAAGGCAGAGCCGTCGGCGCCCACGAAATCGCGGTAGCCGGGGGTCGAGTGGCACTTGGCGCAGTCCACCTCGACGACCTTCTCCGCTTCCTCGTTCCAGTGGTTGAAGGCTTCGGCTTCGGTATCGTTGTGGGGCGAACTGACCCAGGCTTCATAATATTCCGCCAGGAACGGCGGCGCTTCTGAACCAGCATCCTGCGCGACGGCGCGGGACTGGTCCATCATGAGGAATCCGGCTGCCACAAACAGAATTCCTGCCAATGCGATTAAACTAATTCTTCTCATGTTCCTCTCCTTTCAGGATCGGACCTGTTCAAAACTCTGTGCCATCCACTCCGGCACGCCCCCTGCATCAGCGCGCCGATCGGACGCTCAACAATCGATCTGCTCGTGTGGCGGAGCATCCCTTGATGGGTATTGTCACGCTTTGCCGGCGGAAAACCGTCCGTCGAAAGGATGATTCAGAGTCATTCTGCGGAATGAATCATGAGTCGCGCTGAGAGCGTATCTGATAATTCATCAACGCTCTCGTAGGGGCGGCTCGCGAGTCGCCCGCACTGCCTGAAAAATCGTCACGGTTACGGCGGGCGCGTCGCGACGCGCCCCTACCAAGGGCAATTATCAGACAGGCTCTGAAAATCATGGAGAACCGAAATAGAGATGGCGTGTTCCGTAGGGGTGAACTCTTGTGTTCGCCCGCTGGGCGGGGACATTACTCCGCTCCTACATCCCCTCCCCATTGCATGGAGAAGGGACTTTCCTGACCCGTTGTGCGCCGCTGCCTGGAGAGGGGGTTGGGGGTGAGGATGCTGGAATTCGTCAGCGGCAAAAGTCGAAGGTGTGAAAAAAAGCCGCGCACCGGCTCAACAGCCGGCGCGCGGCGGGTGCGGATGGGCAGCGTTTGGCGCCGCGCCGCTACGGACGTTTCGCCATGCGTTCGCGGAGTGTCAGCACGCCTGCCAGCGCCAGCGCCGCCACGCCGATGCCAATCAGAATGTAGGCGAGCGGGTTGGCTCCAGAGGCGGGCGCGCTTTCGGCGGTGGACGACAGCGAGACCGCTTCGCCGTCGATGCGATAGCTGAGGTTCGACCCGGCGGGCAGGCTCAGCGCCCCGCCGTAAGTCGCCATCGTCGTGCCGTTGAAGCTCATCGGCTCTCGCTCCGGCAGACGGTCCGAAGTGAGCGTCAGCTCGCTGTTGACGACGATGACGTCGACTTCCCCTTCCAGCGCGAAATCGAGCGGCTGATCCACCGACGCCGTGTTGGCATAGGGCAGCTGGTAGGTGAGATGCATGATGCGCGGCTGACCGGGGATCAGCGGGCGAGTCTCGTAGACGATGCTGGAGTCGTCGCTGACCCGGTAGCTGGCGCTGAAGCTGCCCGCCAGCGTCGCCCCCTGCGGCACGTGGATGCTGATCGATGTCCCTGTCGCGCCCTCGGCGTCGGCGGTGAAGAAGACGCGGTCCGAGGTATTGCTGAAGCTGAAGATCTGCGTGACTTCCATCACGCCGTCCTGCACGGCGATCTGCGCGGTCATCGCGTCGATGACCACCGCGCCGGCGTCCGCCCCGCTTTCGTAGAGGGTGATAGGCAGGGAAAGTTCCCCCTGAGCTGGATCAACCGGCAGGACGGCGCTGACGAACGTCGCGCTGCCGTACTCGGCGGTGATGGCATATTCGCGGGCGGGGTCGAAAGGCACATCCTCGAAGCGGAAGGTCCCGTCGGCGTTCGCCGTCGTCTCCATCGTCTCGTCATTCCCGGCGGAGTCGATGCTGTGCAGGATCACCCGCTGATCCGCCGGGATCGTGCCGCTCGCCGTGCCGTTGCTGATCGCGCCGGTGACCACGCCGGCGACCAGCGGACCGACCTCGGCTGTGCTGACCGGGGCGTCTGGCTCCGACCCGACCATACCCTGGGCAATCGCTCGCGACATCATCTTGGCATAGGTCATGGCGGCGTTGAGCTGCTCATCGGTCAGTTCTTCGCCGAAGGCGGGCATTTCCTTGCCGTCTCCTGTCCGCAGCCCGTTGGTGATGGCGGCGAGGATTTGCTCATCGCTCCTGTCGCTCAGATCGGGCAGGGGCGCGCCTTCCTCCGTCCCGCCGCCCATCGCGCCGTGACAGCGCGCGCAGTTGTCCGTCCACACTTCGCCTCCAAGCGTCATCACGGCGGCGATCTCGGCGTCAGAACCCAGATCGGACGCTGCCGGTTCCGCCGCGCTGGGGGGGATTGTGGCGACGATGCGTGGTTCCCCGGCAAGCCCGGAGCAGGCGGCGAGCGCTGGCAGCACCAGCAGAAGGATGAGTCGTTTCAATGTCATGTGGAGTCCCTTTTTGCTGTTCAGTTTCAGCGAATCACGAAAGTTCAGCTTCAGTACGAAACATCGATTTTTCAGCCAACCTCACCCCAAAAATCTGACGATTTTTTGCCCCTCTCCGAACGGAGAGGGGCGGTTGAGCGCAGCGAAACGGGGTGAGGTTAGGCAATCCGTGAGTCACTGAGTTTAGCTTAATGGGTTGTGACGTTACAATTGAGGAGGTATCGCACCGATCTGACGTGACATGCGTCACCGATAGTTTGCGGCGTTCTGCTTCAAAATGAGGCTGTTGGGAGAATCCTGTCCATGTTCCGACTCAAAAGCCTTCGCCAAAAACTGATCGCCAGCTTTCTGCTGCTGACGCTGCTGCCAATCACGGCGACCAGCCTGTACGGGCTGTTCTTCACCCGCTCGGCGCTGTCCGATCAGGCGTTGGAACGTTCGACCTATCAGGTCGATCTCCAGGTGGAGAGCATCGCCGGGGCGCTGCGCCAGGTGCAGAACGATGTCGAGGTCATCCACGCGCTGCGCAGTTTGAACATGCTGCGCCAGCAGGCGACCGCTCAGGGCGTCGGGCTGTGGAAGCGCGAGGTCGCCGGTGACCTGCTGGTGCTGGCGTCGGTGCGCCCGATGTATCACGCCGTGCGCCTGTTCAACGACGAGGGCGCCGAGATCGCCGGCGTCGAGGCGGACGAAGACACCGTAGACATCGTCAGCAGTTCGGTCAGCGAGCCGGATGACTCCTACATTCACGAGACGCTGCGCCTGAACGACGGCGAAGTCTACCTGTCTCCCTTTCACCATACCCCGGGAAGCGACACGCCCTACATTCATTACGCCGTGCGCCTGCCCGATGGTGTGCTGGTGCTCGATCTGCATGCGGGCTGGCTGCTGCGCGCTCTGCCACAGCGTCCCGGCGCGGACACCTGGGCGCTGATCGACCAGGACGGGCGCTTCTGGGTCTACCCGGAAGGTTTCGACCCGCAGAGCATCGCCGACGACCTGCCGCACCTGCTGACCGGCGAGGCGGGGCGCTACGAGACGGCATCGAGCGTCTACGTCTTCGATGTCATCCACCCGACCGACGAGGCGCTGGCGCTGGCGGCGGAAGTCGAGGTGGAGACACCGGAACGCTACTGGGTGATCTTCCGGCGTACCCCGACAGCAGTGCTCTACGCCGATCTGAACAATTTCTACCGGCTGGCGCTGGTCTTCGTCGTCGGTTCGGCGCTGGTGGCGGTCTGGCTGGCGGTGGGGACCGGGCAGTGGTTGGTCGCGCCGGTGCGCCGCCTGCAGACGATGGCGATCCAGTACGGGCGCAGCGGCGCGCTGATGTCCCTGCCGCCGCACCTGCCCGATGACGAGATCGGCGCGCTGACCCGCACCTTCGTCGATCTGACGCACGAACTGGAGAACAAGCGCCGCCGCGAACACCGCCTGCTGGAAAACCTGATCAACGCCCAGGAGGAAGAGCGCAAGCTGCTCGCCTACGATCTGCATGACGGGCTGATCCAGCAGATGGTCGGCGCGCGCTTCTATCTGACCAACTGCCGCGATGTCTGCCCGATCCCGGAGACGCCGGTGCGCGGCAGCATCCAGCGGGGCTGCGACGCGCTGACCCAGGCGATTGTCGAAGGACGGCGCATCATCGAAGGGCTGCGCCCCGCCGTGCTGGATGATCTCGGTTTGCGCTCAGCCATTGAAGAGACGGCGCAGACAGCGGCGGCGGCGGGCGGTTGGGAGCTGACGCTTGACCTGCAGAAGCTGCCCACCGAACCGGACAAGACGATTGCTGTGACCCTCTTCCGCATCGCCCAGGAGGCGCTCAACAACGTGCGCAAGCACGCCCACGCCGGACAGGTCCGCGTCAGCCTGCACAACGGGGACGGCATCTTCCTGACCATCAGCGACGATGGCATTGGCTTCGACCCGGACTCGATCAGCCGGGAAGGGCGCGGCGTAGGCATCACGGCGATGCAGGAGCGTGCCAGCCTGATTCAGGGCGGATGCCGAATCCGCAGCGCGCGGGGTTCCGGAACCACTATTGAAGTCCATATCCCCCAGAAGGCGGTCGAGGCGCTCGGCGCGGCGACGGCTGAGGCGGCTGAGACGAAAGAGAGCGCGAAGCATGGATGACGGTCCCAACGGCAGACCGGTGCGCGTCGCCATCGTGGACGATCATGGCATCGTCCGGCAGGGGCTGCGTGCGCTGCTGTCCCGTCCCGGCATCGAGGTGATCGGCGAGGCGGAAAACGGCAGCGAAGCCGTCGCGCTGGCGGCGCACTCCCGCCCGGACGTGATGCTGCTGGATATTCGTATGAAGGACAGCGACGGGCTGCAAAGCCTGCCGCAGATCAAAGCCGCATCGCCCCGCACCAGCGTGATCATCCTGACCACCTACGCCAACCCCGCTTACCTGGCGCGGGCGATCAGTGGCGGCGCGGCGGGCTATCTGTCGAAAGAGACTGATCCCGATCAAATCGTGCGGGCGGTGCTGGCGGCGGCGACCGGCGACAGCCTGATCGACCGTTCGCTGCTTCAGGCAGCGCTGGCGCATTCGCTGGAGTCGCGCGTGCCGGACGAAGACGCCGCCGAAGCGGAGGCGATGATCGAGCCGCTTTCCGAGCGGGAAAACGACGTGCTGCGGCTGATAGTGCGCGGTTTGAACAACACCGCCATCGCCGAGGCGCTGAGCATCAGCGTGCCGACGGTCAAAACCCACGTGCAGCACATCTTCCAGAAACTGCACGTCGCCGACCGCACCCAGGCGGCGCTGATGGCGATGCGCCTGAAGCTGGTGGATTGAGAGCGTGTCTGCAAAGCCGGTTTTCACACAACCTCACCCCAACCTCACCCCCTGCCCCTCTCCAATTGGAGAGGGGCGGTTGAGCGCAGCGAAACGGGGTGAGGTGAGCAGTTTGCAGACAGCCTCTGAGGGATCCGTAGCACGAACAAAAAGGGTGAGCGCGGAATCAACCGGAGGGATGATCCGCTTTCATTCCGCCGAAGGATTGCGCCCAGGCGGGCAGGAGGGACAATCGGCAGCAATGTTATTCCGTGTACTGGTCCTGCTGGCGGTTCAGCGAAAGGGGAGGGGATGAGAAGCTTGCGGCAGAATCTTGCCATTTTCGGCTGCATCGCTGCCTTCACCGGCGTCCTCACATTCGTACTCTTTGGCGTGCCTGCGCTGTGGTCGGACGATTTGCTGCGGCTTCCCGTCCCGCCGACGGCGGTTTATGTCGGTTCCGGCGGCTGTCTGACCTGCCATGCCGACGAAGAAGGGAACTGGACGGACACCCCCCGCCGGACCGTCGCCAGCCCCGACATCGAAAACCCACACGCCATCAGCGCGTCGCTGGACGGGCTGCTTGCCACTGCGCGCCCCGACGCCCTGCCTCACCGAGCTGATGGCGCTTTCGGCGCTTCCGAAGCGCAAAGGCAGAAGTATCTGATCTGGACGGACGCCGGCTACCTTCCCCTGCCTGATGGCTGGGAGGTCGCCGATCATCCCGCCGTCGCCGGGGAAAACGCCCCCCTGGCGTTGGGCGATTGCACCGACTGTCATCGCTTCAGCCGCGAGTCGGCGCGAGGCGCTGGGTCGTTCCTTCGCATTGCACATCCGGGGCGAACCAAAGAGATGTTTCAATGAACTCAGCAAGATGGATTGCGGGGATTGGGCTGCTTCTGCTCATCGGCGGGATCAGCCTGTTCATGATGAGCGCCGTCAGCGCCACTCCGCTTCAGGCGCAGAGCCAGGGCGGCGATTATCTCGGCGCGGATGAATGCGAATCCTGCCACCGTGACGTGGCGCGTTCGCATCAGGACTCCAACCACGCCCTCACCCTCACCGATGAGGAGGACGCCGTCCTGGCGGATTTCGACGCCGGCGAGGACCTGCGACAGGTGCAGCTGCCCGGCGAAGACGCCGCCCGTGCCTTCACCGCTGAAGACGTCGCTTTCGTCGTCGGCACAGGACGGCACGTGCAGTACTACCTTTATGAAGTGGATCGCAACGACTACCGCGTCCTGCCCGCCGGCTGGGACGCCGTCGCCGGGGAGTGGCATCTGCTCGACCTGGGCGAAACCTGGGACAGCCCCGGTTTCGACTGGGAAGAGAACTGCGCTTACTGCCACGTGACCGGCTACGACGCCGAACGCGGGCGCTGGACGGACGACGGCGTGACCTGCGAAGCCTGTCACGGACCGGGCGAGGAGCATGAAGAACTCGCCAGCGACGCTGGACGCCGTCCGAGCGACGAAGAGCTGGTCGAAATTCGCGCCGCCATCAATCCGGCGATGGACCCGCAGGTTTGCGGGCAGTGTCACGGGCGCGGCGTCAGCGCCAGCGCGGTGCCGTTCCCGGCTGGTTATTTCCCCGGCAGCGACCTTTCGGCTGATTTTGCCCTGACGCCGGTCGATGATGCGGCGCACTGGTGGACCAACGAACACGCCCGCCTGCCCAATATGCAGTACAACGAATGGCTGGACTCCGGTCACGCCCACGCCCTGACCGGGCTGCTGGAGAGCGGTCTGGAAATCGAGCCAAGCTGTCTGACCTGCCACAGCACCGACTACAACTATACCCAACAGCTGATCGCTCAGGTCGAGGCGGGCGAGCGCGAAGGTGAAGCGCCAGAGCCGCTGACCGTCGAGACGGCGCAGTATGGCGTCGGCTGCGTGACCTGCCATGACCCGCATCTGGAGACCGACCGCCCGGTGCATCTGCGCGATGAGCCGCTCAACCTGTGCGCCGGCTGTCACAGCACCTCGGCGGCGCTGCCGGAAGTGCACTTCCCGGCGTTCGAGATGGTCGAAGGACGCGACCTCATCCCCGGCGTGGGCGGCATCCCCGATGTCCACTTCACGGCGGAGGATGGTCCGAACTGCATCACCTGCCACATGCCCAATCTGCCGACCAACGGCGGGGTGCGCGCCAGTCACGGTTTCGAACCGGTGCTGCCGCGCCCGCTCGCCGAAGGCGAAGGCTTGACCGATACGTGCAGCGAATGCCACGCCAGCGACGTGGACCCCGCCATCATGGGGATGTACGTCGCCGACATGCAGGCGGGCACGCAGCGCTGGCTGGAAGGGGCGCGCGCCGCCGTGACGCCGGATACTCCGGCGTGGGTCACCGACGGTCTGGACTTCATCGAGCAGGATCGCAGCTATGGGCTGCACAACCCCAACTATGTGAGCGCGCTGGTTGGCGCTATCGACAGCTATCTGAACCCCGCCGCGCCGTCTACGACGCAGACGGGAGGGTGAGGACATGACCCGCAATTTCAGCCGCACCATAATCATTGCGCTGTTCGGCTTCGGGCTGACGCTGCTGGCGGTCGGGCTAACGCCGCTGCTGATGGCGCAGGCGCAGGAGGCGACTCCTGAACCGACCGCCGAGACGGGCGGGGCGTCGCTTGACCTTGCGCCGCCCACCGAAGAGATCGTGCCGACCGGCAACAACAGCTACTGCATGCTCTGCCACAACGTGCCCTGGCGCACCCGCACGCTCGATGATGGCAGTCTGCTCAATCTGTACGTCAGCGCCGATACCATCCGCAATTCGGTGCACGGTGCGACCGATAAACACCCCGCGCTGGGCTGCGTGGACTGCCACAGAGACATGCCGTTCCCGCATTTCCTTGGCGAACTCTCCACCGATATGCGCTCCTTCGTGCTGAACTCGGTGACGATGTGCGTCGGCTGTCACGAAGAGCAGGCGACCGAGCTGGACGGCGGACGCCACGCCGAGGCGATCCGCGCCGGCAACACCCAGTCGGCAGTCTGCACCGACTGTCACGGCGCGCACGACGTTGCGCCGGTCATCGAACAGCCGGGGCTGGCGGCGGGAGTCTGCGGCGACTGCCATACGACGACGCTGGCGGAATTTCGCGCCAGCCCGCACGTCGAGATCGGTCCGCTGGGCTGCGCCAGCTGCCACTCGCCGCACAGCCAGCTGCCGCGCGTCGGCACGCTGGATGAACCGGATGCCACCTGCATCAACTGTCACGATGAGCAGGACATGCCGCTGCTCCTGGTCCACCAGCAGCACGCCGACGGCGAACGCCCGGTCAACTGCGTGGACTGCCACATGAACACCGGGCACGCCAACGACCAGCTGGTGGGCTTCGATCCTGATCAGACGGCGACAGGACACTCCATGTTCATGGAGACCACCGCCTGCACCACCTGTCACGAAAGCCTGGTCGCCAGCGGTGAATGGGAAACCCTGACCGCTGATACGACGGCGGAAGAAACCGCCTCTGCCGAAACCGCCGAAGCGGTAACCGTCAGCGCCGAAGCCGCAGAGACGGAACAGGCAAATAACTATATCGAGCTGGTCCAGGGCTTGATCCTGGGGCTGGGCTTCGGCGTGACTTTCGGCGCGGTCTTCGTGGCGCGCGGCAATCGCAGCAGCGCTCCCCGCGAGGCGGACGCCGAAGAGTCGGACGAGTCGAACGAGGGGCATCACTGATGAGTGGGCAGAACGAATCTCCCAAGCTGAACATCCTGAGCCGCCGCGAATTCATGACGCTGCTGATCGGCGGCGGGGCGACGATGGTCCTGGCGGCGACCCTGGCGGACCCGCTGAGTACCTTCGCCCGCGACATTCAGCGCGATCAGACGGTCCATCCTCATGAAGGCGACGGCAGCTATCGCTGGGGCATGGTCATCGACCTGAGCAAGTGCATCGGCTGCGATTACTGCGTCTGGATGTGTCAGGCGACCAACGACACGGCGGACGACATGCGCTGGAACATCCGCATCAGCGACGAGACGGCGCTGGGCAAGGAATTCCACGTCACGCGCCCCTGCCTGCACTGCGGACACGCGCCGTGCGTGGAAGTCTGTCCGGTCGGCGCGACCTATCACCGCGCCGACGGGCTGGTGATCATGGATTATGACAAGTGCATCGGCTGCCGGTACTGCCAGACCGCCTGCCCCTATGGGGCGCGCAGCTTCAACTGGAAAGAGCGCGAAGACGTGAATCCGCGCGTGCCGGATTGGAATCGCCCGGAAGTGCCGCGCCGGGCGCGCGGCGTGGTGGAAAAATGCACCTTCTGCGTCCACCGCATCGACGCCGGGCTGGCGAAGGGTTTGATGCCGGGCGTCGATCCTGAAGCGACGCCGGCTTGCATCGGCATCTGCCCGGTCAACGCCCGCTTCTTCGGCAACCTGAACGACCCGGACAGCCCGGTGTCAAAGGTCATCGCCGCCAACCCGACGCTGCGCCTGCGCGAAGACCTGGGGACCGAGCCATCGGTCTATTACATCCCCCCGGAAGGGCTGATGTAGAAAACAGCGGCGCGTCTTGATGGCGCGCCGCTGCTTCACTCCACAAGGCTGGTCGCGTGTCTTCTCGACGCTCGATCCGGCGGCTCGACCCTACTGCGTCAGCCACGCCCACAGGTGGACGAGATAGCCATCTGGCAGTTCTTCGCGGGTGAACGCGGGCATGTCGTCCTTGCCGATGCGCACCCGCTGATAGAACGCCTCGAAGGTCAGATCATCGCGCAGTCGCAGCGCCGGTTCGCCCTTCAGCCCGCCCGTTCCGTCGGCGCCGTGGCAGAAGGCGCAGCGCAGCGTCTCCCACAGCGCCGCGCCGACGTGGGCGTCGCCGCTTTCCGGGAGCGCCTGCGGGGCGAAGATGACCGCCTGCTGACGCGGCACGGTGGTGATGGCGGTCTGTTCGGAGGTCAGGAAGAGGATCAGCCCGCCGCCCAGGAGGACCGCCAGCGCCAGGGCGATGGGCAGGAACAGCCGGCGGCGCGACTCAGACGCAGGCTTCGCGCCGGCGAAGCTTTCGGCGTAGACCGCCGCGCGGCTCGGACGCCACAGCAGCAGGATCGCCAATCGAGACAGGATCAGCAGCCCGATGGTCAGCAGGGCGTGATCGGCATGGACGCTGCGAGCGATGGGAATCGTCTCGCCGGGCAGCACGCTGGTGACGGCGATCGGGTTCCACAGCGCCAGCCCGGTCACGATCAGCACCACCGCGCCGACCACCACGACCAGGTATTCCAGTTTGAGGGCGAAGCGGTAATCCGGTGCGTCGCTGCGTCGCAAGCCGAGGTTGGCGGCGACCTGCCGGATCAGGCTGGCGAGGTCGCTGACGCCGGGCAGCAGGATCGGGCGGATGCCGCGCACCAGCCAGCGGTACGCGCCGGTCAGGACGTGATAGATCGCCTCTGCTATGAACAGCAGGGCGAAGAAGCGGTGCAGGATGCGAACGCTTTCCACGCCGCCGCCCAGGACGAACACCACCCGCGCCCAGGGTTCGCCGGAAAAATGCTGCGCCGCGCCGGTGATCGCCAAGCCGACCAGGGAGATAGCGACCACCAGCCGCTCGATCTGCACGCTGGCGGGGAGCCGGGGGTGGGTTCGCTGATCCGATGCTGTCTGCGCTGCCATGCTTCAGTTGCTCCTCTTGCTGCCGCCCGACCACCGGCGGATGCGGCGGAACAGGTCACTGGCGATGACGATGGCGACGAGTCCCAGCGCGGCAGGGCTGAGCGCATCGTACAGCTGGTTCAGCCCGAAGAATGCCGGATGTGTTTCCGGCGTCGCTGGATAGTGCCCCAGCCACGCGGCGGAGAAGTCGGCGCTGGCGTCCGGGTGACACTGCCGGCAGGTGTCCAGCAGCGTCTCGCGGATGCTGGACACACCCTGTTCGCTGTCTACCGCCTGAATGTTGTGGACGCCGTGACAGTCGAAGCACACTGCCTTGTTGGTCGCGGTTTCGGAACCCTCCTGTTCGAACAGGACGACCGTCGAACCGTGAAAATCGCCGACGTAGCTGTCGAAGACGTGCGTGCTGATGTCGTACTGCGCCATCAGTTCGCTGTCGGCGTGGCACTCGGCGCACAGGTCCGGCGAATCTACCCGGAAATGGGTGGTCGTCGGGTCGGCGATGTTGTGGACGCCGTGACAGTCGATGCAGGTCGGCACGTCAGGGTTGCTCTCGTCGAGCAGCGCCGCGCCGTGCACGCTGGTGCGGTAGGTCTCGAAGATGACGCCATGACAGCGCCCGCAGGTCAGGGAGATGCGCTGGCGCGGTTCGTCCGGCGTCTGGATATTGTGTCCGCCGTGACAGTCCACACAGGTCGCCGCTTCCAGATGCCCCGCGCGGATGAACGCGCCATGCACACTGTCCTGCGAGCGGGTGTACTGCTCTTCATGACAGTTCCGGCAGACGGCGTAGCGTTCGACCTGGAATTCGCGCACGCTCAGGCTGAGCGATACCGGATGCGGGTAGCGGAAGTTCGGGTGACAGTCGGCGCACGCCAGCGCACCTTCCGAACTGGCGGTCCCGTGCACCGAACCTTCCAGCACTGCCGGGTCGATGCTGACGGAGAGCGTCTCGCCGCCGGGCAGGTTCCAGACCTGATCTGGCTTGGTGTGGCAGAGCAGGCAGTAGGCGTCCGACGCCTCCGGTTCCGCGTCCTCTGCCGGCGCATCACCCGACGGCGCTGCTTCGGCGGTCGCTTCGCTGACCGGGACCTCGGTGGAGTCTGCCGCGTCCTGGGCGTAGGTCAGGCTGACCAGCGCGCCCAGCGTCAGGCAGAGGATTCCGGTGATGATCAGGAGGGTACGCAGTCGTTGCATCATCGGGCTGCCTCCTGCCCAGGCGTCGCGCGCCGCGTCTGCCGCACAATCCACAGCGTCCCGATCAGCAGGATCAGCGCCACCAGGACGATCAGGATGATGGTCATCGGTCTGAAGCCGGAACGGACGTGCACCTCTGCGCCGACCGGGATCGGCTCCGCCTGCGAAGGTGTCGCCGTCGGCGCCGGACCCTGAGTCGGTTCCAGCCCTGCGCCGGGGACGCTGAGCTGCGCCAGATCGGCGGAGACGCTGTCCAGCAGCGTATCGACATAAGGATAATTGTGAACGCCCAGGCTGCCGTCGCCCTGGATGAAGCTGAGGGCGGCGCGCACCCGTTCATATTGGGCGCTGAGGGCGCTGCCTTCTTCCGGCGGAGCGATGCTGCCCAGGCGCGCCAGCGTGACGGTCAGCCGGGTGCGCACCGCCGCCTGCGTATCGGCGACCAGCGATCCCAGATCAGCCAGCGTCAGGTCGCTGTGACACCCGGAACAGGCGTCCGGCGGGCTGTCTTCGACTTCGCCAGGGGTGACCGGTCTCCAGCGGTGGCTGGCGAGCGATGCGCCGCCCACCGGGATGCCCGACATATGGCAGTCCACACAGCCGGGTCCCTCCTCATCGGCGAAGTGCGCCGAGGGCGCGCCTTCGATCCCTTCGACCACCGTCTGCCCCTCGAACATTTCTTTCGAGGGGTGGTGGACCGGCTGGATCAGGTCGGTATTCTGATGGCACGAGGCGCACAGGTCATCCGGCGCGGCGGCGAGCAGGAATTCGACCTCCGCTGCTCCGTGCGGGCTGTGGCAGGTGGTGCAGGTGATGGCAGAAGCTGCCGTCGCCAGCGTCGGCAGTTCAGGCGGCTCGCCTTCCAGATCGCCGGCTTCATAGACGGCGCGCAGCCGTTCGATGAAGGCATAGTCGCCGCTGTGGCAGGTGAGGCAGGCGTCTTCGGCTGCCGGACTCTCCATCAGCGTCTCCAGCGAACTGGCGTGCGCCGAGACCAGCCACTCGTTGAACTGCATGTTGTTCAGCCGCCCGTGCCCGGTTTCGTACCAACCGGCAGGGTCGTCGTCCCCCAGCAGTTGGAAGACTTCCGGGTCGAGCAGATCGCCGCCGGGGCGGTAAGCCGTCGGGAAGGCGTGGCTGGCGTCCGGGGTGACGCCCTGGCTGTGGCACTGCCCGCAGACCTGCGCATCGGGGATCATGGTGATCGCCGCGTGAATGTCGGCGCGCTCCTCGTCGTTCGGACGGCTGCCGGCGTCGTCGGCGATCTCGGCATGGGCGCTGCCCGGTCCATGACAGGCTTCGCACTGCACACCCTCATCCTGCCAGCGTCCCCGGTCGAGTTCCAGCCCGGTGGTGTGGCATCCGGCGCAGTTCTGGGTGAAGTCATATGCCGGGGCGGGCCAGGTCTCCGCCAGCGTATAGGGACGCCATTCCTGAGCGACCGTATCCCACTCGGCGGGGAAGACGGCGTAGACGCGGCTTTCAACCTCGTAGACGTAGCGCTGCGCATAGCGCCCGCTGCCGATGGCGTAGGCGATGTCGTCGGCGGTGAAGGGGCGGGGCGACTCTTCGCCGGGGAAAAGGACGGTGCGAATGTCTTCGCCCAGCTCGAAATTCGCCAGGATGGCGTCCTTGCTGCGGTCGGTCTCGGTCAGGGCGTTGGCGTGCGGTGTGTCGTCGTGATCGCGGGCGAGGCTGCGATGGCAGTCCTGGCAGTCGCCCGAACCGACATATTCCGCGTCCTCCTGCTCATCCTGTGCGACGACGCGGTCGGCTTGCAGGATGAAGAAGCCGAGGCTGAAACAGCCTAGCGCGCAAACCAGCAGACCCCAAATGATGGCGCGACGCATATCAAGTTCCCCATTCCTCATGCTGCTGCGGGAAGACCGACGAACGGAGCAGGCTACACCCCTCGCCTCAGCCTCTACTCTAGTCTAGAGCGCGGCGGCGGCAATCATCCGGGAGAACGATTCGCAATCATCCGCCGGGTTGATTTGTCCTTGCCGTAATTGCGCTAGGATTGCTTTATTGGGGGACATGTCAGGTCCGCAGAGCCGTCGGCAGAGTGATTGAAGGAACGCAGGTGATGGAACGTCTTCGCAGATGGATACCAGGGCGCGGTGAAACCACCTTTCGTGATCTCCTGCCGCTGGCGCTGGTGGTCTTCGGTCTGCTCTGCATCCTGCTGGCAGCCCCGCCGATCTGGGAATACAGCAACTCGTCGGCGTTTTGCGGCACGACCTGTCACACCATGCCGCCGGAATATGGAACCTATCTCACCTCGGCGCACTCACGTGTGCTGTGCGTCGACTGCCACATTGGGCGCGACCTGCTGCTGGTGCAGTTCTTCCGCAAGGCGGGGCACATGCGGCTGATCGCCGATACCGTCCTGGAAAACTATCACCTGCCGATTCGCACGGCGGAGATGCGCCCGGCGCGCGAGACCTGCGAGCTGTGCCACACGCCAGAGAAGTTCTCTGACGACAGCCTGCGCATCATCAACAGCTTCGACAACAACATCAGCAACGACCCCTACAGCATTTATCTGGTCATGCACACCGGCGGCGGCAGCGAGCGCGAGGGGCTTGGGCGCGGCATCCACTGGCACATCGAGAATGAGATTTCCTACATCGCGCTCGACCCCGAGCAGCAGGAGATCCCCTGGATTCGTGTCGAGTCGGCGGATGGCACGGTGACCGACTACAACGCCATCAACTCGCCCATCGATACGGAAAACCTCGATCAGTACGAGATCGTCGGCATGGACTGCATCACCTGCCACAACCGCATCTCGCACATGATCGATACGCCCAGCCGCGCCATCGATCAGGCGCTCGACGTGGGCGATCTGTCGAGCGACATCCCGTTCATTCGGACGCGCGCCGTCGAGCTGCTGTCTGCGCCCTACAACACCACCCCGCAGGCGTTCGAAGCCTTCGCCTCGCTCGACGCCTACTATCGCGACAACTACCCCGACTTCTACGCCCAGGGACAGGAGCAGGTGACGAACGCCGTCAGCCTGCTCGGCACGCTCTACACCGAAAGCAACTATCCCGAACAGCTCCTCACCTGGAACACGCACCCCAACAACACCGGGCATCGCGACGCGCCCGGCTGTTTCCGCTGCCACGACGGTGAGCACTTCAGCAGCGCCGGCGAGGTCATCCGCCTGGAATGCAACCTGTGCCATTCCATCCCGACGGTGGTGCGCCCCGGCGACATCGAGCCGAGCCTGCTGCTGAGCACCGGGCTGGAGCCGAACTCGCACCTGGACTCGACGTGGATCAGCCGTCACGCCTCGGCGTTCGACGCCAGCTGCTCCAACTGCCACACCACCGCCAACGCCGGCGGCACGGACGATCAAAGCTTCTGCTCCAACAGCGCCTGTCACGGCGTCAACTGGCGCTATGCCGGGTTCAACGCGCCGGGCTTGGCGACAGCGCTCGGTCTGTACCAGCTGAAAGCGCCGCCCCTGCTGGAAGATTTCGAGGGCGAGCCGACCTACACCGTGCTTCAGCCGCTCTTCGCCCAGGAATGCGGCGCCTGTCACGGTCCTGTGCCGACCAAGGGGCTGCGCCTGACCGACTATGCCAGCCTGATCGCCGGGAGCGAATCGGGCGCGGTGGTGGTCTCCGGCGTGCCGGACGAGAGCAAGCTGATCACTGTGCTGGAAGATGGACACTTCGCCCAGCTCACCCGGCATCAGCTGCGCCTGCTGAACGACTGGATCGCGGCGGGGCTGCCGCAGTAGGGGTGTCAGACCCGGACGGATGACTCGCAAAGGGACTCGCAAAGGCGGGGCGCGGCAGCTGCGCTATGGCTCGACCGTCATCGACTACGAGCTGATCTATGCCCGGCGCAAGACGCTGGGCATACAGGTTTTCCCCGATTCTCGCGTCGTAGTGCGCGCGCCGGTCGGCGCCGATGAAGCGGCGGTAGTCGAGGCGCTGCGCAAACGTGCCGCCTGGATCGTCCGCCATCAGCGCCGTTTCGCCGAAAACCCGCCGGTTCAGCCGCCCCCGCCGCGCCGCCAGGTCAGCGGCGAAGCCTACCGGTTTCTGGGCGAACCGCTCCGGCTGAACGTGATCCCCTCGCCGGTGGAGCGTGTGACGCTCGAAGGCGACGCGCTGACCGCCGCCGTTCCCGATCCGGCGGATGCCGCGCGCATCGGCGATCTGCTGGCGATGTGGTTTCGCGGTCAGGCGGAAATGATCTTTGCCGAGCGACTCGCCGTCATCCAGCCGCGCGCGGCGGCGCTTGGCATCCCTGCGCCGCAGCGGCTGACGGTGCGCGACATGAAGACACGCTGGGGGTCATGCAGCGCCCGCCGGCGTGTCACCCTCAACCTGCGGCTGATCCACGTCGCGCCACACCTGATCGACTACGTGATCGCCCACGAACTGTGTCATCTGAAGGTGCTGAATCACAGCGCCGCGTTTTACGCGCTGCAAGAGCGGCTCATGCCGGACTGGCGGGAGCGGCGCGCCGAACTCAACCGCGCCCCGCTGACCTGACGCGGCTCAGGGTTTGAGGCGGCGCAGCCCGAACACACCGTGTTCGCCGCCGAGCCGGGCGACGACCCGCCGCCAGCTTGATCCTTCCGCGCCCATCTTTTCGCCGGCGTTGTTGAAATCGCTCTTGCGCATGAACTCGTTCAGCTCGGCGCGCAGCCGGGTCCAGATGTCCGTTTGCATGGCGATCAGCGTTTGCAGGCGGGCGGGGCTGCCGGTGACTCTCAGCAGACCGCGAAAGTGTTCCAGGCACAGCCCGTCCGAGGCGCTGTAGGCTGCTTGCAGCTTCGGATCGTTGGCGTGCTGGCTGATCTCTTTGAGGTAGCGCGCTTCGCTCTCCGTCAGGTGCTTGCAGGCGATGCAGGGCTGCGATGGTTCCAGGGCGTCGGCGAGGGTGGTCCCCTCTTTACTCCCACGCAGCCGCGACAGCCCTCCCGACCGGGTGATCCCCTTCGCCGCCGCGTTCAGGGTTTCCAGCAGGTCGCCCAGCGCCCGTTCGTACAGCACGGCGACTCCCAGCCCGCTGCCCATCTGGGCGATCTGCCAGCCGTGCTGGTCGCATAAGCCCCGGCTGTCGCGGAACTTGTTCTGAGTCTCAGGATCCATCACGTACTCGTACATGATCGAGTCCAGGAAGGCGTGGGTATCGCGCAGCAGCAGGTTGCAGACGGCGCAGCCCGGCTTCGGGAAGGTCTCCAGCAGATCGAAGTAGCCGAAGGTTTTGTGGGTCAATGCCGCCCTCTTTCGCCGTCATGCCTGCCTGCGCCTGATCGTACCACAGCGCAGCCCGGCGGCGTCACGCTTCCGGCGCAGGGGCGGCTTCCGGCTTGCCCTCGCTGATCAGCGCGACCAGCCCACGCGCCCCCTGTTCGGCTTCCAGCAGCATGATCTTCACCAGCAGGGTGAGCGGGACCGCCAGCAGCGCCCCCGCCGCCCCCAGCACCCACGTCCAGAAGATCAACGAGAGGAAGATGAATAGGCTGGAAATGCCCAGTTCTTCCGCCATGAAGCGCGGCGCGACCCAATTCTCGATGATGTTATTGATGGCGCTGTAGACGACCAGCAGCAGCACCGCCATCGCCGGACCCTTCTCCAGCAGCGTCACCGCCACCGGGGGGATCACCCCCAGGACGAAGCCGATATTCGGGATGTAGTTGGCGATGACCGCCAGCACGCCCCACTGAACCGCGAAGTCCACGCCCATGATCACCATGACGACCGTCTGAATCGCCGCGATGATCACGCCGAACACCGTCTTCAGAATCATGTAGCGCTGCACACTGGCGATAAACGTCCCGGCGCGTTCCAGCCAGCGGCTTTCGGAATCCAGCACCGCCCGCAGCCGTCCGGGGATGTGCGGCGCGTCGATCAGCATGTACAGCACGATCAGGAAGACCAGCAGCACACTGCCCAGCGAATCGACCGTCGCCCGCAGCAGTCCCGAGACGAACGGGAAGAGCGACTGCAAATCGATGGACTCGACTGCCGCGACCGTCTGTTCGGACAGCCCGAACTGGTCGAGCTGCGCCCAGACGGTGGCTTCCATCTGATGAAGCTGATCCTGATAGTCGGGCAGTTTGCGGATCAGCTGATTGGTCGAGATGCCGATGAACGCCACCAGCGCCACGCCCAGCACGATGATCAGCGCCAGCACCAGGGTCAGTGACAAGCCCGCCGAAAGCCCGCGCCGCTGTAAGCGCGCCTGAAGTGGCGCGCACAGCATGGCGATCAGCGCCGCCATCAGGAAGGCGCTCAACTGTTCGGAGAAGGCGCGCATGCCGGCGATCACGATGATGATGCTTGCGCTCACCACCAGCCAGCGCGCTGTGCGTGAAAAACCGTGTGCTGCGAACATGGCATCTGCCTCCGTCTCGATTTGAAAGAAGGGATGAGGAATGAGGGATGAGGGATGAGGGAGAGACTCAGGCGGTCACGGGGTTCAACATCCTCACCCCCAACCTCCTCTCCACGCAGTGGAGAAGGGGCGCACAACGGGTCAGGAAAATCCTCTCTCCATGCAACGGGGAGAGGATATAGGGGTGGGGACGCACTTTCGTGATTCACTGAAACTCAATTCATCGCTCGACGCTCTGACCGGCGCGCACTTCTCCGGCAATGCGCAGGATCGCCTCCAGGCTGCGCTCGACATCTTCTTCGGTGGTCTCCCAGGAAGACACGCTGATGCGCATGGCGGTCCGCCCCTGCCAGACCGTCCCGCCCGCCCAGCAGGTCCCCTCCTGCTGAATCGCCTGGATGACGCGGTTGGTCGTCTCCGGGTCACCGAATGAGACGAGCACCTGGTTGATCACCACCTCGTTGAGGATCTCATAACCGGCGGCGCGCAGTTCGTCGGCGAAGCGGGTGGCGTAGCGGCAGCAGCGTTCGACCAGATCGGCGACGCCGGAGCGCCCCAGTGAGCGCAGCGCTGCCCACACATCGATGCCGCGCGCCCGCCGCGAAAGTTCCGGCGTGTAATGCGCCGGCTCGCGCTGGTCACCTGCCGGCAGATACGCCGCCGTGATCGACATGGCGGCGCGCAGCGCTTCGGTGTCGCGCGTGAAGGTGAGACCGCTGTCGTAGGGGACGTTCAGCCACTTGTGCGCGTCGGTCGCCCACGAATCCGCCGCTTCGTAGCCTCGCATCAGATGCGCGCGCGCCGGCGCTGCCGCCGCCCACAGCCCGAACGCGCCGTCAACGTGGACCCACGCGCCAGCCTCCCGCGCCTGCGGGATGATCTCGGCGGCGGGGTCAAAGGCTCCGGTGTTCACGTTGCCCGCCTGAAGGCAGACGATTGCCGGAGCGGCCAGCCGGGGAAAGGCGTCGGCGCGCATCCGCCCCTGGTCATCGACGGGCACGCGCACCACGCGGTTGCGCCCCAGACCGAGCAGACCGAGCGACTTGACCAGCGTCGGGTGAACCTCTTCGCCGACCACCACCGTGATCGGCGGCGCGCCGAACAGCCCGTCCGCCTCGACATCCCAGCCGGCGCGCCTGAGGACGACGTGACGCCCGGCGGCGATTCCGGTCAGGTTCGCCATCGTCGCCCCGGTCACGAACGATCCGCCGCAGTCCGCCGGCAAGCCCAGCACGTCGAGCAGCCAGCCCAGCGCCACGTTTTCGATCATGACCGGCGCGGGCGAGACCCGCCAGTAGGAGCCGCTGTTATCCCAGGCGGTCGCCAGCCAGTTGGAAGCCAGCGCGGCGGGCAGCTTGCTGCCGATGACGAAGCCGAAATAGCGCCCGCTGCCCATCAACGTCGTGGCGGGTGAGCCGATCTCGTCCAGCAGGCGCAGCGTCTCGGCGGGGTCGGATGGCGCTTCCGGCAGAGGTTCGCGGAAGCGCTCCAGCGCGCCGACGGCTTCCAGGTCGGGCGCGATGCGGCGCGTCCCGAAGCCGTCCAGGTAGCGCGCTGCACGGTCGGCGGTTTCACGGAGTAGATCGCGCATGGGGACACCTTTCATGAGCAGCGCACAGGAATCAGAAGATCACTTCAGAGCGTATCTGATAATTCATCAACGCTCTTGTAGGGGCGGCTCGCGAGCCGCCCGCACTGTCTGAAAAATCGTCACGGTTACGGCGGGCGCGTCGCGACGCGCCCCTACCAAGGGCAATTATCAGCCAGCCTCTGAAGACTGAGAAAATACGTTCGATCAACGCTTTTCCTCACCCCTCACCCCTCATCCCTCAGTCCGTCCTAGATATAGTTCGCCGGGTTGCTCTGGCTGCCCTTCTTGCCGTCGGGCCAGGTGGTGTTCTCGTCGAACTTCAGCCCGTTGACGATTGCGCCCTTCATCGTCGCGCCGAGCAGATTCACGCCGTTGATGGTGGCGTTGGTCAGGTTGGCGTTGGTCAGGCGCGCACTCTGAAGGTTGCTGCTGCTCAGGTTGACGCCGGTCAGGTTGGCGGCATCCAGATCCACGCCGACGCCGTTGACGGTGATCATGTTGGCGTAGGACAGGTTCACGCCGCGCAGGATCCCCTCGCGCAGGGTGGCGGCTTGCAGGTTGCAGCCCCGCATGTTGGCGCCGTTCAGGTCGAGACGAGTCAGGTTGAGGACGCTCAAATCCACCCCCGCCAGTCGCGGCGTGGCTCCGGCAGGGACGAGCGCCAAGATCAGTTCCTTACGGGTGATTTCTGCTGCCATAGGCTCACTTCTCCTCGCGGTGATAGGCGATGATCTGGTCGATGGTCATATCGAGCGGTGTAGTCGGCTGCCATCCGATGACACGCTTTATTCTATCCAAAGACGGCACTCTGCGCAGAAAATCCTCGAAACCCACTTCGTAGGCTTCCTCGTACGGCACGAGATGGATTAGCGACTGGCTGTGGGCGCGCTCGCGGACGCGCTCCGCCAGCTGGTAGATCGTCACCTCTTCGCTGCTGCCGATGTTGAACACCTGCCCCGCTGCCTCGCTGGACAGCGACAGCCGGTAGATCGCCTGGACCACGTCGTGGACGTTGCAGAAACAGCGCTGCTGCCTGCCGTCGCCATAAACGCGGATCGGCTCTCCCTTCATCGCCCATTGGACGAAGCGCGGCACGACCATGCCGTACTGCCCGCTCTGGCGCGGACCAATGGTGTTGAACAGCCGGAAGATGGTCACTGGCAGCCCGACTTCGCGGAAATACGCCAATCCCAGGAATTCATCGATGGCTTTGGAGGCGGCGTAGCTCCAGCGGCTGCGCGTCGTCGGACCGAGCAGCGAATCATCGTCCTCTTCGAATGGGAATTTGACGCCCTTGCCGTAGACCTCGCTGGTCGAGGCGATCATCACCCGCTTGCGGTAGCGGCGCGCCGTCTTCAAAACGACTTCCGTGCCGCCGATGTTGGTCTCGATGGTCTCGATCGGCTCGCTGATGATCCGCTGCACGCCCACCGCCGCCGCCATGTGGAAGATCACATCGCATTCGCTGACGATGCGGTCCATGACGTGGATGTTGCGAATATCTTCGATGGCGCAGCGAAACTGAGGATGCTGATCGATGCGTTTCAGATTGCGGATGCTGCCCGTGCTGAGGTTGTCGATGACCGTCACAGTGTAGCCGTTTTCCAACAGGGTTTCGGCGAGGTGGCTGCCGATGAAGCCCGCCCCGCCGGTGATGAGCGCGTGAGTCATGCTGCTCGTTCCTCGTACGAAGTTCCGCCAGCATCTTAACCCATGACGCTTCAACTATCTATGACGGACTCCGCACGATTGCCCGACTGTGCGACGGGCAGCCAGACGTTGAAGCGTGTGCCCCTGCCTTCCTGGCTGGTGAAGCTGATCTTGCCGCCGTAGGTGCTGACGGCGTGCTTGACCACCGCCAGCCCCAAACCCGTGCCGGCGATGCTGCCGACGTTGCCGGCGCGGTGGAACATCTCGAACAGGCGATGCCGATCCCTCTCCGGGATGCCGATACCCTGATCGCTGACCGTAAGGTGAAGGTGATCGTTCTGGCAGTCCAGTTCGACGCGAATCTCGCCGCCGCCGGGCGAATACTTGATGGCGTTCGACAGCAGATTGTGCAGGATGTGCGTCAGCAGGTTCTCGTCTGCCTCCACCTGGTCTTCACAGCCCTGGGCAGCGAAGACGATCTCGTGTCCTGGATGTGCGAAGGTCTGCAAACTCTCGCTGACGCCCCGACAGAAGGCAATGACGTCTACCTTCCGGGGCGAATAGCGCATGCCTACAGTGTCGGACCGTCCCATCATGACCACGCCGTCGGCGATCTGCGTCAGATGGCGCACCTGCATCCTGATGTTTTCCAGCTTGTCCATCCGCTGTTCGGGGTTGAGCCGGTCGGCGTAGGTGTGCAGCAGCTCCGCCGAAGTCTGGATCACCGCCAGGGGGGTGCGAAATTCATGCGAGACCATCGAAATGAACTTGGTGCGCATGTCGGTCAGCGCTTTCGCCTGGTCCAGCGATTCGCGCAGGTTAGCTTCCAGCTGCTTCTGCAGGGTCACATCGCGCAGGCTGCACACCACCATGCGTGCTTCCGGTTCATCCGCCGGGACCAGTGCGAAGACCAGATCGGCATCCATCGCCGAACCATCGGCGCGCCAGGTCTTGAGTTCCTGCCTACGGTGCTCACCCATCGTCATCACCTGAGTGAACTGCTCCAGGGCAAGGTGGGGTTCCCAGAAGAAGCAGTCGGCGGCGAAACGCTGCCCCAACGCCCGATCTGCCGGGAATCCGGTCAGGCGCTCGAAGGCGGGATTGACCTTGACGATGATCCCGGAAGCATCCAGCAGGACGATGCCATCCCCGGTGTTGGTCAGAATCGCCTCGACCTGATCCTTGGCGTGCTGAAGCTCGACCGTACGCTGCGCCACCCGCCATTCCAGCGACGCCGCGTAGCGGTTGACCTCGTCGACCAGCATGGCGATTTCCATTGCGGCGGAGGCGTGTTCGGCATACGCCGTCAGGATGCGCCGGTCGCGCTCGCTGAAGGCGTCGGTATCCTTGCTCTGCAGGTCCATCACGCCGATCACCCGGTTGGCGGTTTGCAGCGGGATGACCAGCTCGGACTGCGTCAGCGGGCTGCCGATGGTGTAGTTGGCATTCAGCGAGACATCCGGGGCGTAAACGGTCTGTCGGGTGCGCACCGCCGTGGGAACCAGCCCCGGTCCGTTGACGAACAGGTCGTTGGTCGGGGCGATCCCGTACGCGCCGGAACGCGGCAGGCGGATCAGCCGGGAGCGTTCGTCGTTCAGCAGCATGATGCCGCAGTCTACGTAATTGAACTCGCGCACCACCGAATCGCTGACCAGCTGGCAGAGATCGTGCAGCCGTTGTGACCGGAACAGCATCGAAGTCGCGTTATAAAGCGCCCGCAGCTCCTGCTCGGCGGTGATCTGCGCGGTCACGTCGTCGGCGATTCCAATGAAGTGGGTCAGCTGTCCGCTGCGATCCAGGATCGGCGCGATGTGCAGGTGATTCCAGAATCCTTCGCGGTTCTTGCGGAAATTGCGCAGCAGCACGCGGCATTCGCGCCCTTCGCTCAGCGCGGCGCGAATCTCGTCCAGGGCGGGCTGGTCAAAGGCGCCGTTCTGGAGCAGACGGGGGTTCTGCCCCAGGATTTCATCCACCTCATAGCCGGTCATGTCAGTGAATGCAGGATTCACGTAGACGACAGGAGTATCGGGCAGGCGGGCGTCGGAGATCATGACGCCCAGCGAAGTCGCATCCAGCGCGTGCGTCTTGATGTTCAGCTCGGTCCTCGCCTCGAGATGTGCTGCGCGTATGACGCCGGCGCGCAGCTCGCGTTCCACCGCCGGGACGAGGCGCTGAAGCCGGTCCTTCAGGAAGAAATCCGCCGCTCCCCTGCGCATCAGGTCCGCCGCCGCCGATTCATCGGCGGCGCGGGTGACGATAAACAGCGGTGTTTCCAGACGCTGCGCCTTCAGAATCGCCAGCGCGCCAACGGCGTCGAAATGAGCCAGGGCGCGTTCTGAGAAGATGACGTCCGGGAGTTCTTCGTCGAGCGCCCGCTGGAAGGCGACGGCGTCGCTCACCTGGCGCGCTATGACGGAGATACCTTCCTGTTCCAGAGCCTCGATCACCTGCGCTGCATCGGCGCTGTCCTTTTCCACCAGCAGCGCTGTCAATTGGCGAGCCATTCGTCTCCCTTGCAAATGATCAGGAAATCGAGATAGTAAGCTGTGCGACATATCGCATTTGATACAATGATTGTCGATCTCCACTAGAATTCTATGAGAAATGGCTGGATGCGGGGCATGAGTCCTGAAAATTCTCATAAACAGAATGTGTGTTCTATTCTAATCAATTTCTGCCGAAAGCTATGGTATGCTACACTGTGTAGGATGGTCTCGTCACAGGGCGACCCCCAACCTGCTGTAGGGTAAGTATCAGGGATACCAATCAGATGAGTCGATTCGACGACGAATACGTAGAAGACGACGATCCGAAGGACGAAGAGGAAGACGAGGGCGGGCTTAGCGGCTCGACCTCGCGCGCCAATCCGTTCAGCGCGGGTGGGGCGTCTGTACGTGGGGCGGGTCTGCCTTCGCGCCCCGGCGCATCGGAAGGGGGATCCAGCCCGGCGAATCCCTTCGGCTCGCGTCCAGGCTCAGGCGAAGGCGGCAGCACGGCGCAGCCGTTCAACCGTCCTTCGTTGGGCGGCAGTTCGCCTTCGCAGCCCAGCCCATTCGCCAACCGTCCGGGGACTCCTACGCCGACCTCGCCAGGATCGCGTCCGGCGTTCGGCGGCGGGGGCAGCCGAGACGAAGATCGCGACAAGAGAGAAGAGCGATCTTCGGGCGGCGGCTCGCTCGGATCGTCGGGAAATCGTCCGGCGTTCGGCGGCGGGGGCAGCCGGGACGAGGATCGCGATAAGAGAGACGAGCGGCATTCCGGCGGGGGCGCGCCGGGAAATCGTCCGGCGTTCGGCGGTGGGGGCAGCCGGGACGAAGATCGTGACAAGAGAGAAGAGCGACCTTCGGGCGGCGGCTCCTTCGGATCGCCGGGTAACCGTCCGGCGTTCGGCAGCAAACCCGATGACAGGAAAGATGCCGGCAGGGATGCCGGCAGGGATGCGGGCAAAAAAGACGACAAACCCTCCGGCGGCGTGCTTGGCGGGCTGAGGGGAAGCCTTCCCATCGGCGGCGGCAGGGCTGACGACAGGAAAGATGCCGGTAAGCGCGACGACAAGGGCGGCTCGAAGACGGCAGCGGCTGGCATCGGCGGGATGATCGGCGGGCTGACCAGCAAGCTGCCCTTCGGCGGCAGAGGCGGCGACAAGCCGGACGCGGGCAAGAAGGATGATAAGGCGGGTGGCGGGCTTGCCAGCCGTGTGCCGGGCCTCGGCGCGCCGAAGCCCGGTGAAGCGCCCAGCCGCCCGACTCCCGGTATCGGCGGTGGTACGCCGGTCAGCGGTGGATCCCCTGGCGGCGGAGCTGCGTCCGGTTCCTTCGGCGCATCACGCGGGGCAAGCGCGCCCGCCAGACCTGGCGCCGCCATCCCCGACAAGAAGCCGGCGAAGGGCAAATCGGGCGCCAGCATCTCGCTGATGGATCGCTTCCGCGCGCTTAACCCCTTCGCCAGCGACGCCAAGGACAAATCCGCCAAAACGCGCGCCAGCAAAGGCGTCAAGGTCGAGCAGGATGGTCTGACGCTCGACAACAAGCTGGACATCCTGGGGATGGTGCTGGTGATCGGGTCGCTGGCGCTGCTGTTGAGCAGCCTGTCCCCGACCAAGGGCGTGCTGACCGAGTCGATCAACGGCGCGCTGTCCTACGCTTTCGGGTGGGGGGCGGCGGTTTCGGTGGGGCTGATCTTCGCCGTCGGCGTGTGGCTGCTGGCGCGGCACTTCGGCGAAGAAGCGCCAACGATCAGCCGCACGCGGCTGGTCGGCTTCTTCATCCTGTTCGTCGGCGGGCTGTCCTTCGCTCAGTTCGTCGACGCCTTCAACTACGTGGTCGGCGCGGGACAGGATCATCTGGGGA